>NZ_JBEFLD010000012.1:0-57600 GCF_040148885.1 Vogesella oryzagri | reverse complement strand
TTGTGGCGCCGGTCGGGCCTGTACTGATGCGGCCGACTCTGTCGCCTCTGCCACCGCCATGTAAAAAGCCCGCAGTTGCGGGCTTTTTACATGCACCTGCTGCTGCCCGCAGCGGGTGGCCTCAATCATCGCGGGTCAGCACTTCCAATGCTGGGATTTCTGGACAGATCAGCTTGCAGCTTAGTTCGGTGAAAATCGCTCAACGTGCAGCAAAAAGTCACAATGGTGGTGCCAGTAGCTGTTCCGGCGTTTGCAGTCCCAGTGCATAGCGAATCACTTCCTTCTTGAGCGGACCGCTGCGGTTGGCCAGTTTCAGCCCCAGGTTGCGGGCAATCCGCAGTGGCCCGATGTCGTTGCTGAAACCGTAGCAGAACAGATCCATCAACCGTTGCATGGCATGGTTGGCCAGCTGGCGGCGGCGCTGGTAGCGCTGCAGGACGGCCAGGCTGCCGATCTCCTCGCCTTGCTGTTGTGCGGCCAACAGCACATCACATAGCGCCACCACATCCTGGAAACCAAGGTTGACGCCCTGGCCGGCCAGCGGGTGAATGGTATGGGCGGCATCGCCAGCCAACGCCACGCCGTGGCGCACGTAGGCTTGCGCGTGGCGGCGAATCAGCGGGAAGCTGCCGCGGCAGACGATATGGCTGATGTCTGGCAAAACATCGGGGAATTCGGCGCGAAACGCGGCGATCAGTGCGTTATCGTCCAGCTTCATCAACTGTCCGACCTTGGCGGCGCTGTGGTACCACACCAGGGAGGCATAATCGCCGGGCAGCGGCAGCAGCGATTGCGGCCCCTGCGGCGTGAAGCGCTGCCAGGTGATGTCGCGTTCGCCGCCCTGAATGCCGACAGTGGCGACAAACGCGTGCATCGGATATTCGTGGCTGTTGAGACCAATGGCGGCGGCCTCGCGTACACGCGAGCGGGCGCCGTCGGCGCCGATCACTAGCCGGGTGGTGAAGTTGCGGCCGCTTTTCAGCGTCAGCTGGCTGATGCCCGCGCCGATATGCAGCTGGCTGATTTCGTCCGGGCAAATCAGCTCGATATTGCCGTATTGCGCCAGCGCGGCGGTGCACCCCAGCTGCACGATGCGGTTTTCCACGATGTGGCCAAGGTTGGCCGCAGCGATCTCGCCGGCATCGAACAGCGTGCCGTCTTCACGCTTCTGTTCCCACACCTGCATGCGCTGGTAAGGCGCCGTGCGCATGGCGCGGATATGTTGCCAGGCACCGATATCCTGCAGCAGAGTGATGGAGGCCGGGCTGAGGGCGGACACGCGCAGATCCGGCGCGCTGGCGGGGTCGAAAGCCGCTGGAGTGCTCTGTTCCAGCACCGCGATGCGCAGCCCGCTGCCACCCAGCCGCGCGGCGATGGCGCTACCGACCATGCCACCGCCGACGATGAAGATGTCCACGTGTTCCATCATGCTGCGCTCCCGTATTCGGCAAAGCGCTGACTGTAGCAGTGCGTGTTGGCGGTGGCCTTGGCTTGGGTCAAACGCTGGCCAGCGCGGTCTGCAGCCGGGGCACGATGAAACTCATGAAGGCCTGGTATTTGCGCGGTAGCGGCTGGTGGTAGGCGAACACCAGGAACACCGGCCAGCCGGCGGCGCGCCAGTCCGGCAGCACCTCGGCCAGCAGGCCTTTTTCCACCAGCGGCTGGCCCATATAGCTGGGCAGCAGGCCGATGCCGTGGCCCTCCTGCAGGATGTTGGACACCACCGCGTACTGGTCGACGATGATGGCCGGTCGCAGCTTGAGGTTCAGCGGCTGGTCGCGGTATTCGAGTCGCCATTCGCGGCCGCTGTCGGTGTAGTAGGTATTGCTGATCAGCCGGTGCTGCGGCAATTGCTCCGGCGTCTGTGGCTGGCCGTTCCGGGCCAGGTAGCCCGGGGCGGCGTACAGCTTTTCCCATACCAGCCCCACCGGGCGCGCCACCAGGCGGTCGTCGTGCACATTGCGGGTACGGAAGGTGAAATCCAGCCCTTCGCTGACCGGATCCAGCACGCGGTTTTCCACCTGCAGGCCGATCTGCAGCGCCGGAAACTCCGTCACCAGCTCGCCCAGCAGCGGCCCCACCAGCTGCTGCGCCAACCCGGCGGAACAGCCGATGCGCAGCACGCCTTCCACCTTGTCCTTGCTCTCTTCGATATCGGTGCGGATACCGGCCAGCAGCAGTCGCAGCTTGGCGGCATGCGCCGCCAGCCGTTGGCCGCTTTCCGTCAGCACCACGCGGCGGGTATTGCGCAGCACCAGCACGGTGCCCAGTTCTTGTTCCAGCTCTTTCACCAGCTGGCTGACGCGGCTCTTGGCACAGCCAAGGTCGTTGGCCGCGGCGGTAAAACTCAGGCAGCGGGCCAGGGCATCGAAGGCCAGCAGGGCATCGGGCGGCAGGCTCTGGGCGGATTTCATGATGATTGCGTGGTGTGGGACGGAGTTCGCCAGTGTATCACCGCTTAACGCGGCGGAAAGCTGGCTGCCGGGACATCTTTGCACCGCGCCAGCTGCAACGCCAGCAGGCGGCCCAGCGTGGCCAGCGCCGCGTCCAGCGCCGGGGTAAAAGGTTGGCCGCAGCTGAGGCGCAGGCAGTGATCGAAGCGCGGTTCGGCCGAGAACACCACGCCGGGGGCAAAGCTGATGCCTGCCGGCAGCGCCTGCTGCAGCAACTGCGTGGTGTCGCTGCCCGGCGGGCACTCCAGCCACAACAGCATGCCGCCCTGCGGCTTGCGCACGCGGGTGCCTTTCGGAAAATGCCGCAGTACCGCGTCGGCGGTGGCGTGCATCTGTGCGGCCAACTGCTGGCGGATGCGCTGGCTGGTGCGCTGGTAGTCGCCGCTTTCCAGTACCTCGGCCAGCACCGCCTGCAGCAGCGGCGACACCGTCAGCGTGCTGCTGGCCTGCAGCCGCGCCAGCGCCTGGTGATGGCGGCCGCCGGAAAACCAGCCCAGGCGGAACGACGGCGCGTAGCTCTTGGTGAACGACGAGCAGTAGATCACCTCGCCGTCGCGATCCCAGGCCTTGATCGGCGTCGGCCGCTCGTTGCCGTAATACAGATCGCCGAACACATCGTCCTCAACGATGGTGATGCCGTGGCGGCGTGCCAGTTGCAGCAGCGCGCGCTTGTTGTCGTCCGGCATCAGCCCGCCGGTGGGGTTCTGGTAGTTGGGCACGCACACCAGGCACTTCACCGCCGGGCCATGCCGCAGCGCGAACTCCAGCGCCTCCAGCGACAGCCCGGCATCGGCGGTGCAGGGGATCTCCAGTACCTTCAAGCCCAGCCCTTGCAGCGTCTGCAGCAGGCCGAAGTACACCGGCGTCTCCACCGCCACGGTGTCGCCGGGACGGGTGAGGTGGCGCAGTGCAAGGCTGATGGCCTCGGTGATGCCGTGGCAGGGCAGGATGTCGTCGGCGCGCAGCGCCATGCCGCGCTGCTGTGCCAGCTGCTGCAAGGCGCTGGTCAGCCGGCGCTGGGTGTTGCCCGGCAGATGGGCGCCGATCAGCTCCGGCTGGCGCGCCAGCGTCTGCTGCAGCCGGCGCGCCAGCTCGGTGGACGGGTACAGCGCCGGCGCCGCCTCGGCCATGTGCAGCTGCAGCGGGATGCGGTCGTCGGCCAGCAGCAGCAGGGTAGACATGCGGCTGTTGAGATCCACCAGCGCGGCGGTGGATGGTAGCGGCAGCGCCGGATCGCTGCGGCGCGGGGCGATGCTGCCGGCGGGCGCGGCGGCAAAAAAGCCGGCGCGCGGCCGGGCCTCCACCCGCTGCTGTTGTTCCAGCAAGCGGTAGGCGGCCAGCGCGGTGAGGGTGTTGACGCCGTGTGCGGCGGCCAGTTGGCGTACCGCCGGCAGGCGGCTACCCGGCGGGTAGTCGCCGTGGTCCAGCTGTGCGGCCAACGCCGCGGCGATCTGCTGGTAGCGGGGAAGGGCGGTGCGGTTCATCGCTCTGTTATATAGAACAGGGCATAACAGCGCCAGCCTGTTATACCCGGCTGTGGCAGGCGCACCACGTTGGCCGCGACTAAGCTGTGTGCATTCCCGCTGCCCGCGCAGCCAACTCCCTACCCGCGAGCACGCCATGCTGCAAAAGCTGCCTCCCTCTACCCTGATCGCCGGTGTACTCACTATTGCGGTGGGCTACACCGGCCCTTTTTTAATCATCGTCCACGCCGCACAGCAGGCCGGCCTCAGTGCCGGACAGCTGGCGTCGTGGATGTGGGCGGTGTCGTTTGGCTCCGGCATCGCCGGGCTGTGGCTATCGTGGAAGTGGAAGATGCCGATCATCACCGCCTGGTCCACGCCGGGCGCGGCGGTGCTGCTGGCGTCCTTGCCCAGCGTCAGCTACCCGGAAGCGGTGGGCGGCTTTTTCCTGGCCGGGCTGGCGGTATGGCTGATCGGCATCAGCGGCGCGTTTGACGCGCTGATGAAGCGTTTTCCGCCGGCGCTGGCCGCCGCGCTGCTGGCCGGCATCCTGTTCCGCTTCGTGGTGGAGCTGGTGCCGGCGATGCGCGATCAGACTGCACTGGTGCTGCCGATGGCCATCGCCTTCTTTGTCGGCCGCCGGCTGTGGCCGCGCTACGCGCTGATGGGCTCGCTGCTGCTGGGCTGCGGGCTGTTGCTGCTGCAGGGCGGCTTCGTGGCGGCGCCGTCGCTGGCCACCAGCGCCAGCGGCCCGTTGTGGACCACGCCGGTGTTCAGCCTGGCCGGCATCAGCAATATTGCGCTGCCGCTGGCATTGGTGGCGCTGACCGGGCAGTTCCTGCCGGGCATGGCGGTGCTGAAGAACGATGGCTACGACATCCCGGCCAAGGTGCCGGTGAGCGTGCTGGGCGGCGTATCCACCCTGCTGGCGCCGTTCGGCTGCCATGGCGTGGTGCTGGCGGCGATCACCGCCGCGATGTGCACCGGCGCGGAGGCGCACCCGGACCGCAACCAGCGCTGGAAGGCCGGCATGGTGGCGGCGGTGTGCTACCTGCTGGTGGCATTGCTGGGCGGCGCGCTGGTGGCGGTGCTGTTGATTCTGCCCAAGGCGCTGGTGATGGCGGCGGCGGCGCTGGCGCTGTTCGGCACCCTGGCTTCGTCGCTGACTGCGGCGCTGAGCAACGACACCCACCGCGAGGCGGCGCTGCTCACCTTCGTGGTGGCGGCTTCCGGCGTCAGCATCGCCGGCATCGGCGCGCCGCTGTGGGCGCTGCTGGCCGGCGTGGCCGCCGGGCTGATTCTGCGCTGGCAGCCCAAGGTTGGCCGCAAGCAGAAAGCCGCCGCGCAGGCACGCTGATTGCCGGCAGCGCTGCCGCTGCAACAGAATCGCCACACCCCCGCCCTGTGTGACCGCACTTGGCGGGGTTTTGCTATACAGATGAACGATTGTATACAAAAATGCGCACTTTCCCGCCCACCCGTGGAAGGCCGCCATGTTCCAGCCCGACATCTACCTGCAACGCCGCCAGCAGCTGGCCGCGCTGCTGCCGGACAGCCTGTTGCTGTTACTCGGCAACGTCGATTCGCCGATAAACTACCGCGACAACATCTTCCCCTTCGTGCAGGACAGCTCGTTCCGCTACTTCTTCGGCCTCAACGAGCCGGGGCTGGCCGGCGTGATCGACACTGCTAACGGCGAAGCCACGCTGTTCGGTAATGACCCGGAGGTGGCCGACATCGTGTGGACCGGCGAGCTGCCGACGCTGGCCGCGCGTGCCGCGCAGGCCAAGGTTGGCCGCAGCCAGCCGTATGCCGCGCTGGCGGAGGTGCTGTCCGCCGCGCAGGTCGCCGGGCGCACTGTGCATTACCTGCAGCCCTACCGTGGCGAGAACGTGCTGGAGCTGGCGCGCCTGCTGCGTTGTGACCCAGATGCCGCCAAGGCGGGTTACAGCACCGCGCTGACCCGCGCCGTGGTGAGCCTGCGCGAGATCAAGGGCGCAGAAGAGATCGCCGAGATGGAAGCGGCGCTGGCGATTACCCGCGACATGCACCTGGCCGCCATGCGCGCCGCCAGGCCGGGGGTGGTGGAACACGCCATCGTCGGCGAGATGGAAGGCATCGTGCGCCGCCACGACCTGCAACTGGCCTACCCCAGCATCTTCTCGCGCCGTGGCGAGGTGCTGCACAACCACCATCACGACCAGGTGCTGCAGGCCGGCGATCTGGTGGTGAACGACACCGGCGCCAACTCCGCCGCCGGCTACGCCAGCGACATCACCCGCACCATCCCGGTGGGCGGCAAGTTTTCTCCGCGCCAGCGCGAGCTGTACGACACCGTGCTGGCGATGCAGCAGGCCGCCATCGACGCCATCCGTCCCGGCGTGCGCTACCTGGACATCCACAAACTGTCAGCACAGGTGATGGTGCAACGCATGACGGCGCTGGGCTTCTTCCACGGCGAGGTGGACGACATCGTGGACAGCGGCGCCTACGCCATCGCCTTCCCGCACGGGCTGGGGCACCAGATCGGCATGGACGTGCACGATATGGAAGGCCTGGGCGAAGAGCTGGTGGGTTACGGCGACGAGCTGGCGCGCAGCCCGCTGTTCGGCATGGGCTACCTGCGGCTGGGCAAGACGCTCAAGGCCGGCATGGTGGTGACCGTGGAGCCCGGCATCTATTTCATTCCGGCGCTGATCGCCGCCTGGCAGGCCGAAGGCCGCCACGCCGGGCTGATCAACTACGCGCGTTTCAACGAATACCGTGACTTCGGCGGCATCCGCATCGAGGATGACGTGCTGGTTACCAGCACTGGCAGCCGCGTGCTGGGCGACCCCATCGCCCGCACTGCCGACGAGGTCGAGGCGGTTATGGCGGGCTGACACCCTGCCACCGGCTGCGGGCGCAGCCGGCTGTTCCATCGTCAATACTCCATCCTTGCACCGCCCTTCGGGGCGGATTTTTTTGCCCGCCGGCAGAGGCGGGCGGGGCGGCACAAGGCGAAAACACCGCGGCACGCGACATTTACCCGTGGTAAATCCGCATGCCGCCGGCGTTGTTCAGCCGTTGTTGCCGCTGGCTAGCCGCCGCCGTGGCGGTTACAGGAATTGCAGCAGCTGGCCCTGGCGATTGAACGCCAGATAGCGGCCCACATCGCCGCCGGTCTGGATGGTCTGCACCATGCGCTTGATCGGCCCATCGGCATCCTGGCTGCCGCTGTCGTCGATGGCGGCGACGAACACCACCTGCCAGCTGTTATCCATGCTGTCGGCCTGTTCGGCCAGCGCGGCAAAGCTGTCCAGCTCCAGTACCGACTTGTCCACACATAGCACCGGCTGCAGGATGCCGCCTTCGCCGGCGGCAAAGCGCGCCGCTTCCGCCGCGGAATGGTCGTCGTGCAGGCG
This sequence comes from Vogesella oryzagri, assembly GCF_040148885.1. Classification (NCBI taxonomy): domain Bacteria; kingdom Pseudomonadati; phylum Pseudomonadota; class Betaproteobacteria; order Neisseriales; family Chromobacteriaceae; genus Vogesella; species Vogesella oryzagri. The sequence goes on along the minus strand of NZ_JBEFLD010000012.1, from coordinate 50,280 downwards.
GCGGTTGCAGAAGGCGAACAGCAGGCGCTGCGGGGCGGGCTGGGCGCGGGCGGCGCCCAGCAGGCTGGCAAAATCGATAATCGGTTGCATGGTGGACTCCGCAGCAAAAAGCTCAGTCTAGGCGCGGATGCGCCGGCGGCGCGATACGCCGGAAGGAGGAGCCGGGGCGGGCAAACGGTTGAGACGGGTAAATTCGGTTACACGAAATGGCTGCAAGCCGCGCTGCCGCGTGCTTAGATGAAAAGACCGGGCATGCCAAGGGGTGTTGCCGCATTGCCCGGCCGTGTACCGGCCTGCCACAGACGGGCCGGCAAAAAGTAAAACACGGGAGCCGCCCGCGGCGCGGGCGCTACCCGCCGTACAGGAGCCCGTAGCATGGACTATCACGCCCTCCCCGGTATCAGCCTGCCTGCCACCACCGACCTGATTCACGTCGAACAGCGACCGCAACGCCCGCTGTCGCTGAAAAGCCCGGCGGTGGAAGTGTTGACCGACCTGCGCATCATCGACCCGATCAGCATCCACGATGACGTGGCGCTGGAAGAAGCCCACGCCCGCATGATCAACCACGGTATCCGCCTGCTGTTCGTCAGCAACAACGCCGGGGCGTTTACCGGCCTGCTCACCGCCAGCGACGTGCTGGGCGAGCGCCCGCTGCGTTGCATGCAGAGCAGTGGCAAGCAGCGCAAGGAGCTGCTGGTGGCGGACGTGATGACGCCGCGCAACCAGCTGGAGGCGCTGAACATGGGCGACGTGCTGCACGCCAGCGTCGGCCACATCGTCGCCACGCTGAAAGAACATGGCCGCCAGCACGCGCTGGTGGTGGAGCGCAACAGCAACAGCGGCCACCTGGAGATCTGCGGCCTATTTTCCACCTCCACCATCGCCCGCCGGCTGGGCATCTCGCTGAACTTCCTGCGCGTACCGCGCGCGTTCTCCGAGATCGAGCATGCGCTGTTGCACGAAAGCTGAGCCGCGCTGCTGCCCGGTACGTTGAACATGCGGCCAACCTTTGCGGGTTGGCCGCATTGTTTTGGCGCTTGGCGGCTGTTTGTGCACGCGAGCGCTGTGTGGTGTCGGCTGTGCGGCCAACGTCGGGGCTCCGCCCGTAGGCTGGGTTGAGCGCAACGAAGCCCAGCGTTTACCGCGTTGTTTTGCTGGTGTTGACTTGGGTGTGGAATCCGCTGCGCGGATGATGATTTTGGTGCCGGTTCCGCCCGGCGAGCAGGCCAAGGGGGCCACCGCAGCCCCCTTGGCAATCCCCGGCTCCCCGGCGGCTGCTCGAAACCCCGTGCAAAACGGCACGCCCCAGGCGCCGCCGAACTCGCCCCTCGCTAACGGCTCGGGACTCAAACAGATCGGCGTCTTAACACCTGGGGCGCACCACTTTGCCCGGCTCGCGCCAACGGGAATGGGGCGTAGCGGTTCGGTTCTACAAGTTGAAAGGTTGGCCGCATCGCAGCTGTAGCCCGGATAAGACGCAGGCGCATCCGGAGCCGTGCGGCCAACGTCGGGTCTTAGTCCTCGTCCTGCGGCACCGCGGTGCGGTACTTGCAGGTATTGATCACCACCAGCGATTCGAACTCGCGCACATGCGGGTTGTTCATCAGGTGGGCGCGGGCGAAGCGTTCGTAGTCGCCCATGTCGCGTACCAGCACGATCAGCACGAAATCCGGGCGGCCGGTCACGTTGTAGCACTCCATCACCTCCGGCGCCGCTTCCATTGCCGCCTTGAAGGCATCCACCAGCGGCGCCTGCGCGCGCTGCATCATCACGTTCACCACCAGCCGCAGGCTGCGGCCGAACAGTGCCGGGTCCACCAGCGCCACCTCGCGCTGGATCAGCCCTTCGCTGCGCAGCCGCTTCAGGCGGCGGGTGACGGCGGTGGGCGACAGGCTTACCGCTTCCGCCAGCTGGTCGTGGGTCTGGCGCGCGTCTTCCTGCAGCAGTGCCAGCAGTTTGCGATCGTAAGCATCCAGCATGTCAGGATTCCTGCGTTGAAATGTATTGAAATGCAGCTTGGCTGCAGTCTGACGCATGATAACGCAGCAGGTGGCAGTGGCGGGCTTTCTACACTGTGAGCATCGCATCGGGCAGCCGCCCGTCACCGGAGCCGCACATGAGCACCCTCAACCCCGCCCGCCGCCTGGCGGCCAACCTTTCCGCCAGCCGCTGGCTGCCGTACGCGCTGTTTGCCGGACTGGTGACCATGTGGGCGTACAACTACGTGGTGATGAAGGTGACACTGCAGGCGGCCACGCCGATCACCCACCTGATCATCCGCACCGCCATCGGCAGCCTGACGCTGTTCGGCGTGTTGCTGGCGCGCGGTCACGGCATCCGCCCGCAACGGCTGCGCGATGTCTGCCAGGTGGGGCTGTCCAGCAACTTCCTGTATGGCCTGGCGGTAACGCTGGCGCTGGTGGCCGGCGCCGCCGGGCGCACCTCGGTGCTGGTGTTCACCATGCCGTTCTGGGTGGCGCTGCTGTCGCGCTGGCTGCTGGCCGAGCCGTTCTCGCGCAACGCGCTGCGGGCAATGGCGGCCGGTTTTGCAGGGCTGATGCTGATCGTGGCGCCGTGGCAACTACACGGCGGCATGCTGCCGATGCTGTGCGCGGTGCTGGCGGGCCTGTTCTGGGCGCTGGGCTCGGTGCTGTCCAAGCGTGCCACCCAGCGCGGGCAGCTGGACAGCCTGAACTTTTCCGGCTGGCAGGCGCTGATTGCCCTGCTGCCGATGTTGCTGCTGCTGCCGTTCGCCGACTTTGCCGGCATCCACTGGTCGCCGGCCTTCGTGCTGGGCATGGTGTACTCCGGCGTGTTCTCCAGCGCGGTGGGCTGGCTGGCCTGGCTGTGGCTGCTGCGCCGGCTGCCGGCTTCCACCCTAAGTTTCAATTCGCTGGTGATCCCGGTGCTGGCGGTGGGAATGGCCGCCTACAGCCTGGGCGAATGGCCGCGCCCGGATGAGCTGCTGGGCATGCTGCTGATCGGCGCCGGCATCGTGCTGATCGCGAGGCGCTGACGTTCCACTGCGCCAAAAACACATGCGGCCAACCTGCAAAGGTTGGCCGCATTGTTTTTGGGGCGGTGCCGCCGCTTACGGTTGCACCAGCTGCTGCTCCACCACCATGTCCAGCACCCAGCGCAGCGACGGGGCGTCGGCCGGCGGGTTGGGCACTTTCACTTCCTTGATGCGCAGGCGGTAGGCAACGCCGGGCTGCGGGCGGAAGCCTTCGATCTCGCCGTAGTGCAGCTGCCACGGCTGGTTCTTGTCGCTGCGTACCTGCAGGCACATCATCCGCGCCACGCCGCTGCACGGCTGGCGCTCGGCGGCGACGTAGATCAGCCGGGTCGGCGCGGCGGACAGGTCTTCCTGCTGCCGCAGCACCAGTTGCTGCCCCGGCTTGCCCAGCAGCAGCTGGTCGCCGCGGCGCTGCACCGGCGGGCGGCTGGCCAGCAGTTGCGACAGTTCGCGCTCGCGCGCCATCGATACCGGGTCGCAGGCCATCATGGTGCTGGCCAGCTGATCTACCACCAGCACGCCGTTTTCCACCCGCGCGGTGCCGAACAGCCGGTTGCAGCCGCCGGACACCGACAGGCGGCCGCCTTTCAGTTCCAGCTCCAGCGGCGGTTTGTCATCGTGGTCGCCGCTGTGCCAGCGGCCATCCGGTTGCGGCGTGGTGCTGGCGCAGGCGGCCAGCAGCGCGGTGGTGATCAGTAGCGAGCTATGACGCAGACTCATGGGGAATTCCTTGCAGAGGTGCCCCGGAACACGCGGGGCGAAGGCGGCGCACAGCGGCGCGCCAGAATGTTGCAAGGCTAGCGAGCCGCTGATGCCAGCGTCAATCCTGCGCTGATTAAGCTTTGTGAATGCCGTCACACACCGTCACGACACGAGGCGGCGGCAAGAAAAACGGCCCCTTGCGGGGCCGTGGCGTTTGCTGCGTTGCGGGCGGGTTTAGTGCGCGCCGGCCTTCACCAGATCCTCGACCACTTTCTTGGCATCGCCGAACACCATCATGGTCTTGTCCAGGTAGAACAGCTCGTTGTCGAGGCCGGCGTAGCCGGCGTTCATCGAGCGTTTCACCACGATCACGGTGCGCGCCTTGTGCGCTTCCAGGATCGGCATGCCGTAGATCGGGCTGGCCTTGTCTTTCTGCGCCGCCGGGTTCACCACGTCGTTGGCGCCGATCACCAGCACCACGTCGGTGTTGGAGAAGTCGGAGTTGATCTCCTCCATCTCCTGCACCTGCTCGTACGGCACTTCGGCTTCCGCCAGCAGCACGTTCATGTGTCCCGGCATGCGCCCGGCCACCGGGTGGATGGCGTAGCGCACGTTGACGCCCTTCTCGTGCAGCAGCTCGGCGAATTCCTGCAGCGCATGCTGCGCGCGCGATACCGCCAGGCCGTAGCCGGGGACGATGATCACGGAATCGGCGTTGCCCATCAGGAAGGCGGCGTCGTCGGCGGAGCCGGACTTGTAGTTCTTCGGCCCGGAGGCGGCGGCGCCGCCAGTGGCGACTTCGGCGCCAAAGCCGCCCAGCAGCACGCTGACGATGGAACGGTTCATCGCCTTGCACATGATGTAGGACAGGATGGCACCGGAGGCGCCGACGCAGGCACCGGCGATGATCAGCACCGGGTTGTTCAGCGTGAAGCCGATACCCGCCGCCGCCCAGCCGGAGTAGCTGTTGAGCATCGACACCACCACCGGCATGTCGGCGCCGCCGATCGGGATGATCAGCGTCACGCCCAGCACCAGCGCGATGGCCAGCATCATCAGGAACGCCGCGTGGCTATCGCTGACGAAGTAGGCCGCACCGAAGCCGACCATGGCCAGTGCCAGCACCAGGTTCAGCAGATGTTGGCCGCTGAAGTTCACCGCCTTGGCGCCGAACTTGCCCGACAGCTTGCCGTAGGCCACCACCGACGCGGTGAAGGTGATGGCGCCGATGAAGGCGCCGATGAACAGCTCGATCTTCTGCACCCCGGTGTGTTCGACACCGGTGTGGAAGATGGCGGCTACCGCGATCAGCACCGCGCTCAAGCCGACCAGCGAGTGCATCGCCGCCACCAGCTCCGGCATGCCGGTCATTTCCACGGTCTTGGCCTTGTAGGCGCCGATGGCACCACCGGCGACGATGGCGCCGGCGATCAGCGCCAGTACCGGCTTGTCCAGGATCAGGAAGGTGGTGGCCACCGCGATCAGCATGCCCAGCATGCCGTAGCGGTTACCCTGAATGGCGGAGGTGGGCGAGGACAGCCCTTTCAGTGCCAGGATGAACAGCACCGCCGCGACCAGATACAGCACTGCAGAGAGATTTTCCATCGTTCGTGCTCCTTATTTTTTCTTCTTCTTGAACATGTCGAGCATGCGCTGGGTGACCAGGAAGCCACCGAAGATGTTGATGCTGGCGAGGAAGATACCGACCGCGCCCAGCGCCGAGGTCAGGGTGAGCTGGCTGCCGCCGATGTCCACCACCTGCAGCATGGCGCCGACGATGATGATGCCGGAGATGGCATTGGTCACCGCCATCAGCGGGGTGTGCAGTGCCGGGGTGACGTTCCACACCACGTGGTAGCCGACGAATACCGCCAGTACGAAGATGGTGAAGCTGGAGATGAACGGATCAACCATGAGTGGTCTCCTTCTTGGCTACCGGGGCCACGTGGGCCGCAGGGAAGCGCACCTCGCCGGCATGGGTCACCAGGGTGGCCGCCAGCAGGTCGTCTTCCAGATTCAGGGTGAAGCCTTCCTTGCTCAGCATCAGCGACAGGAAGGTCAGCAGGTTCTTGGCGTACAGGCTGGAGGCATCCGCCGCCACCATGCCTGGCAGGTTGCCAAGGCCAACGATGGTGACGCCGTTGTCGGTGGTGATCACCTCACCGCTACGGGTCAGCGCGCAGTTGCCGCCGGCTTCCGCCGCGATGTCGATGATCACGCTGCCCGGCTTCATTGCCGCCACGATGTCGGCGCTGATCAGCGTCGGCGCCTTCTTGCCCGGAATCAGCGCGGTGGTGATGATGATGTCGGCCTGCCGCGCGTGCTTGTCCACCAGCTCGGCCTGACGACGCTTGTAGTCGTCGGACATTTCCTTGGCGTACACGCCGTCGTTGGCTTTCTTCTCTTCCTCGCTCATCGGCACTTCGATGAACTTGCCGCCTAAGCTTTCCACCTGCTCCTTGGTGGACGGGCGTACGTCGGTGGCTTCCACCACCGCGCCCAGGCGCTTGGCGGTGGCGATGGCCTGCAGCCCGGCGACGCCGACGCCCATGATCAGCACCCGTGCCGGTTTCACCGTGCCGGCCGCGGTCATCAGCATCGGCATGAAGCGCGGGTAGTAGTGGGTGGCCAGCAGCACCGCGCGGTAGCCGGCGATGTTGTTCTGGCTGGACAGCACGTCCATGCTCTGCGCGCGGGTGGTGCGCGGCAGCAGCTCCATGGCGAAGGCGGAAACCTTCTTCTGGGCCAGCAGCGGGAAGGTGTCGTTGTGGTACGGCGCCAGCTGGCCGATCAGCACCGCGCCGTCCTTCAACTCGGCGATGGCATCGGCGGGCAGCGGGCGCACGGTGAGCACGATGTCGCCGCGGGACAGCGTCTCGGCGCGCGAGGCGGCCAAGGTGGCCCCTGCATCGACATAGGCCGCATCCAGCGCCGCGGCATGCCGCCCGGCCCCGGTCTCGACCACCACGGTGTGACCCATGGCGACGAGTTTCTTCACCGTTTCCGGTGTGGCGGCCACGCGGGGTTCACCTGCCAGCCGTTCGGTGGCAATAGCGATTTGCATGGTCTTCCTTTCTGCAAATGGTTCAAATGAAAAATGTAAAAACTGCGGAGATAGCGAACGCCCGTGCGAGGCTTGATTTCGAACGAGCGTTTGAATTGGTAATTAAGCATGACTCTTGATTTGGCGCAACGCTTTTACAAAAACGCGACATCGATTTGATCGAAAATCTTGCGCGGCCATGCTTTGTTTGATCTATGAATACTGTCTGACAGTTTTTTAATCAAATGATTTAACGAAGTATTTTCAGAACTACACGTTCTAATGATGGAACTGTTGTCAATTTTGTACGTTGCTGCGACGCAACATGGCATTGATAGCACGGGCCACGCCGGCAAGGCGATGCAACTTAGGTCTTACCACTATGTTATTGGCATCAATTGGGTGGTAATCGCCGATTCAGTAAACCTTTTAACGCCGCATGCTGTAAACGAGGGCTTACGCTTATAAGGGGTAACCTTAGCGCCGCCGGACGCCCCGCAGCAGCCACGTTGCGTCGCCTTGCTGTTCCACGGCGACAGCCTGCGGCGGCGCAGTTTGCCGGCAGGCGGTTCCGTGTCGCGCCATGCGGATCGCCACCCCGACCGCGGCCAAACCGGCTATGACGAAAATGAACCGTCTCAGGGTGACGATAGTCTGTTGCAGCAGGATGGCAACCAGGAGAACAGCATGCATTGGCCCTATCCCGCAGGTTTTGCCCACCGCCTTGGCGGCGCGCTGGCGCCGGAAAACACCCTGGCCGGCTTGCTGCTCACCCACCGGCTGGGGGTGAACGGCGTGGAGTGCGACGTGCAGCTGTCTGCCGACGGGCAGGCGGTGATCGTGCATGACCACGAGCTGGAGCGCACCAGCACCGGCTGCGGCCCGGTGAGCGCGCAAACGTTGGCCGCATTGCAGCAGCTGGATGCCGGCCGCCATCACCACCCGGCATTTGCCGGCGAGGCGCTGCCGTCGCTGGCGCAGCTGGCCACCCGCTGCCGCAAGCTGGGCATGGCGGTGAATCTGGAACTGAAACCGGCGGGCGACGATGCCGCCATGGCGCGGCAGTGCGTGGCAGAGATCGTGGCGCTGTGGCAGGGCGCCGCGTTGCCGCCGCTGCTGTCGTCGTTTTCGCGGCCGGCGCTGGCGGCGGCACAACAGGCCGCGCCGCAGTTGCCGCGCGCGCTGCTGCTGACACAGTTGTCGGAGGAGGCGGTGGCGCAGGCACTGGCACTGGGTTGTGGCGCGGTGCACGTGTATCACCGTGCGCTGACGGCGGAGTGGGTGGCCAGCCTGCATCAGCAGGAGCTGGCGGTGATGGCGTGGACGGTCAACCGCAGCGACGACATGCAGCGGCTGCGGCAATGGGGGGTGGACATGCTGTGCAGCGACCGCCCGGACCGGCTGGAGCCGGGCTGGACCTGAGCGGAGGCGCCCGTGGCGGTGGTCGCGCCGACGACAGCCACCGGCCACGCCGCGCAACCGGCCGGCGTTGTCGCAGCACAATTGCGCAAAGGTGACATCGATGTATAGAAGCGGCCTCGCCCGGGGGCAGCATGGTGCGGCGCGTTATTGGCTATCTGCTTGATTTGAATGGATTTAGTGCTGTTTTGTTGCCTGTGCTGCACTGCGACAAAGGTTGGCCGCAGTGATTGTGGCGCGGCGCGATTACTGAAATGATCGCCTCGCGCTCGTGCGGCTGGCGGCAGTCCGGCCACACCCTGCCTAGGGGGGGCGCTGTCGTCGGGCGGCATTCGGCTGCCGGCGTGCATCCAGCCGCAGCCGCACCAGGAGGTGACCATGTACAAACTAGTCGTAGACGACCTGCACAAGAAATACGGCGAGCACGAGGTGCTCAAGGGGGTATCGCTGAAAGCCAAGGCCGGCGACGTGATCAGCATCATCGGCTCGTCCGGCTCCGGCAAGAGCACCTTCCTGCGCTGTATCAACTTTCTGGAGCAGCCGTGTGCCGGCAGCATCACCCTGAACAACGAACAGATCCGCACTCACCAGGACAAGAAGGGCGCGCTGCGGGTCAGCGACCACAAGCAGCTGCAGCAGATGCGTACCAAGCTGGCGATGGTGTTCCAGCACTTCAACCTGTGGGCGCACATGACGGTGCTGGAAAACATCATCGAAGCGCCGATGCACGTGCTGGGCATCAGCCGCGACGAGGCGGTGGCGCGGGCGCGCAAATACCTGGCCAAGGTCGGCCTGCCGCCGGAGGTGGAAGGCAAGTACCCGTCGCACATGTCCGGCGGCCAGCAACAGCGCGTGGCCATCGCCCGCTCGCTGGCGATGGAGCCGGAGGTGATGCTGTTCGACGAACCGACCTCGGCGCTGGACCCGGAGCTGGTGGGTGAAGTGCTGAAAGTGATGCAGACCCTGGCCGAAGAAGGCCGCACCATGCTGGTGGTCACCCACGAAATGGGCTTCGCCCGCGAGGTATCCAACCACGTGGTGTTCCTGCATCAGGGCCGGGTGGAAGAGCAGGGCGACCCGAAAGTGGTGCTGCGCCAGCCCAAGAGCGAGCGGCTGCAGCAGTTCCTGCAAGGCAGCCTGAAGTGAGCCACGGCGGGTTCGCAAGGTTGGCCGCATGAGCGTGCAGCAGCTGGCGGTGCTGCTGTTGCCGCCGTGCTCGCCATTCGGTATCGGCTGCTTTGCCGAGCCGTTCCTGCAGGCCAACCGTCTGGCCGGCAAGACGCTGTATCAGCTGCAGTTTTATTCCTGGAATGGCCAGCCGCTGCCGCTGGGCGGGGGTATGAGCTACCCGGTGGCCGGCAGCCTGCGCGATGCCGGCCACTGCGACCAGCTGTTCGTGCTCAGCGAAGGGGTGCTGCCGTTTGCCGATGCCGCGTTGTGCTGCCACACCCTGGCCGTGCTGGCGGCGCGCGCCAGCCTGGTCGGCGGCGTGCACTGCGGCGCCTGGTGGCTGGCCAGTGCCGGGCTGCTGGACGGCCATCACGCCACCATCCACTGGTCGGAACAGCCGGCCTTTGCCGACCGCTTCGGCAAGGTGGTGGCCTCGCAGCACGTGTACGAGCTGGACCGCAGCCGCTTTACCTGTGCCGGCGGCGTGGCGCAGATCGACGGTGCGCTGGCGCTGATCGGCCGCCAGCACGGCGTGGAACTGGTGGATGCCATTGCCGCGGTGCTGTGTGCCGAGCGGGTGCGCAGCAGCGACGAACGCCAGCGCGTGCCGCTGCTGGCACGGGTGGGCGAGAAGCATCCCAAGCTCACCGAGGCGGTGATGCTGATGGAAGCCAATATCGAAGAACCGCTTACCACCGACGAAATCGCCACCCTCACCAACCAGTCGCGCCGCCAGCTGGCGCGGCTGTTCAAGCAATACCTGGACGACTCGCCATCACGCTACTACCTGCAGCTGCGGCTGGAGCGCGCGCGCCAGCTGCTGCGCAACACCGGCAAATCGGTGGTGCAGATTGGGCTGTTGTGCGGCTTTTCCTCCGGCCCGCATTTTTCCACCGTCTACCGTTCCTATTTCAACATCTCGCCGCGCGAGGAGCGCTTCCCGGGGGATGCGGAGTTTGTCGACGGCGAGTGATCGCCGCCGCGCTTCCGTGCCGGACAAGGTTGGCCGCATGCCATAACGGTTTGCGGCCAATGTGTTTGGTGGCGAAGTATCCGCTGCGCGGATGCTGGTTGCAGTCGCCGGTTCCGCCCGGCGCACGGGGAAGGGGCCGACCGCCGCCCCCTTTCCAATTCCCGGCGCCCCCGAAGGCTGCGCGAAACCCCGTGCCAGGTAGCACGCCCCAGGCGCCGCTGATTCGCCGCTTGCTAACGGCGCGCGGCTCAGGCCGCGGCTTGATCCCTGGGGCGCACCGTCTGGCCCGGCTCGCGCCAACGGGGTGTGGCGAGTTGGTGCGGGGCTGCTGTTTGTGAGCCTGGCTAAGTGACAAACGTTGGCCGTATAAGCGCTGACACGATATGCGGCCAACCTTGTGCCGCACCCATTGCGCCATTGGGCCGCATTGGAGCGCAAACGTTGACCGCACCGTACTGCCACTGTCGGGGGCTAACCTGGCCCATCCCCCCCGTCGCTGGCCCAAACAGAAAATTGCATGTCTTGATTCTGGACGGAAAATTTGACGCGTCTGCCTAGAATGGCTCCATCTCAACGCCAGACGAAGGATTTCCAGATGTCCGCTCCCGTTACCCGCCAAACCTTTGATGAAGTAATGGTTCCCAACTACGCCCCGGCCGCGTTCGTACCGGTCAAGGGTGAAGGTTCCCGCCTGTGGGACCAGCAGGGCAAGGAATACATCGACTTCGCCAGCGGTATCGCCGTGACCAGCCTGGGCCATCTGCATCCGGAGCTGACCCGCGTACTGCACGAGCAGGTAGACCGCCTGTGGCACCTGTCCAATACCTTCACCAACGAGCCGGCGCTGCGCCTGGCGCGTCGCCTGACCGAAACCACCTTTGCCGAGAAGGTGTTCTTCTGCAACTCCGGCGCCGAAGCCAACGAAGCCGCGCTGAAGCTGGCCCGTCGTTACGCCTTCGACCATTTCGGTGGCAGCAAGACCGGTATCGTGTCCTGCAAACAGGCTTTCCACGGCCGTACCCTGTTCACCGTATCGGTGGGCGGCCAGCCGAAGTACACCGAAGGTTTCGCCCCGCTGCCGGGTGACCTGAACCACATCGAATTCAACAATCTGGAAGCCGCCGAGGCCGCCATCAACGCCGGTACCTGCGCGGTGATCGTGGAGCCGGTACAGGGTGAGGGCGGCGTGCTGCCGGCCACCAAGGCCTACCTGCAGAAGCTGCGCGAGCTGTGCGACAAGCACAACGCGCTGCTGATTTTCGACGAAGTGCAGATCGGTGTTGGCCGCTCCGGCGCGCTGTACGCCTACCAGGCCTACGGCGTGACCCCGGACATCCTGACCAGCGCCAAGGCCCTGGGCAATGGTTTCCCGGTAGCTGCCATGCTGACCAGCAACAAAGTGGCGGCATCCTTCGTGGTGGGCACCCACGGTTCCACCTACGGTGGCAACCCGATGGCCTGCGTCGTGGCCGACAAGGTGCTGGAACTGATCGACACCCCGGAAGTGCTGGCTGGTGTGCAGCAGCGCCACGAGCTGATCAAGGCCGGCCTGGCACGCATCAACGCCAAGTACGGCATCTTCAAGGAAGTGCGCGGCATGGGCCTGCTGATGGGCGCCGAGCTGCAGGGCGAGTTTGTGAACAAGGCCAAGGACATCGTCAACGCCGCCACCCGGCACGGTCTGCTGGTACTGGTAGCCGGCACCAACGTGCTGCGCATCGTACCGTCGCTGATCATTGCCGAAGCCGACGTACAGGAAGGCCTGGCCCGTCTGGAAGCCGCCGTGGCCGAACTGGTGGCAGCCAACGCCAAACAGGCACAACCGGCCTAATGCGCCTCGCGGCGGCGATCCTGCATCGCCGCCGTTTTTTGCTACCCGAGGAAGACCCATGCTTCTTGTCCGCCCCAGCAAGCTGTCCGACCTGCCGCAGATCGAGCGCATGGCGCGCTCCGACGGCCCGGTACTGCACTCCCTGCCGCCCGATCGCGAGCGCCTGCAGCAGCGTGTGAATGATTCCGTGCATTCGCTGCGCGCCGATGTCGACTGCCCCGGCGAGGAAAGCTACCTGTTCGTGCTGGAAGACACCGCCAGCGGCCAGCTGCACGGCACTGCCGGCATCATGGCGGTGGCAGGCTTCTCCGAGCCGTTCTACGCCTTCCGCAACGAAGTGCTGGTGCATGCTTCGCGCGAGCTGAAAGTGAACCACCGCGTGCACGCGCTGATGACCTCGCACGAGCTGACCGGCCGCAGCCGCCTCACCGGTTTCTACTACGACGAAGCCGCGCTGGGCCGCAATATGGCGCTGCCGCAGCTGCTGTCGCGCGCGCGCATGATGTTCATCGCCCAGCACCGTGAACGCTTCAACAACGAAATCTTCTCGGTACTGCCGGGCGTTACCGACGACAACGGCCGCTCGCCGTTCTGGGATGCCGTCGGCTTCAAGTTCTTCCGTCGCGACTTTGCCGAGATGGAGCTGGCCTCCGGTGGCCGCAGCCGCACCTTCATCGCCGAGATGATGCAGGTGGACCCGCTGTACGTGCCGCTGATCGCCGAGGAAGCACAACGCGTGATGGGCGAGCCGCATGCCGGCGCGCGCATCAACTACCGCTGCCACCTGGCCGAAGGCCTGGAGCCGGACAAGTTCGTCGACCTGTTCGACGCCGGCCCGGTGCTGACTGCGCAGCTGGATGTATGCCGCTCGGTGCGTTACAGCCGCCTGCACACCGCCCGCCGTGGCGAAGTGGGCGGCGACACCGTGCCGCACCTGGTCAGCAACACGCTGACCGCCGACTTCCGCTGCCTGCTGGTGGACCTGCCGCCACTGCTGGGCGACGAAGTGGTACTGCCGCCAGAAGTGGCGGATGCACTGGAAATCGTGGATGGCGACGCCGTGCGTTGCGTCCCGCTGAATAGCGAAGGGGCCCGCTGATGTTCGTATTGCGTATGAGCCGGCCGGATGACGTAGACGCGCTGGTACAACTGGGCCACAAGGCTGGCCCCGGCCTCACCACCCTGAAACCCGACCCGGATGCCCAGGGCGCGCGCCTGCAGCGCGTGCAGCGCACCATCGCCGGCAGTGCCGAGCTGCCGGAGCAGGGTTATCTGTTCGTGCTGGAAGACACTGCCAGCGGCAAGGTGGTGGGGGTGTGCGGCATCGAAGTGGCCGTGGGCCTGGACCAGGCGTTCTGGACCTACCGCATGGATACCTTCGTGCACGCCAGCCGCGAGCTGGGGCTGTGGACGCGCATGGACAAGCTGCACATGTCGCACGGCCTTACCGGCTATTCCGAGCTGTGCACGCTGTTCCTCGACCCGGACTACCGCGTCAATGGCAACGGCTCGCTGCTGTCCAAGGCGCGCTTCATGTTCATCGGCCAGTTCCGTGACCGCTTTGCCGAGCGCATCTGCGCCGAAATGCGGGGCTACTTCGACGAAAACGGCGAATCGCCGTTCTGGAAGGCGCTGGGCGCGCACTTCTACCGCATCGACTTCCACGAGGCCGACCGCCTGGTGGCGCTGGGCAAGAAATCCTTCCTTGCCGAGCTGATGCCACGCCACCCGGTGTACATCGACTTCCTGCCGCAGGACGCCCGCGACTGCATCGGCAAGGTGCACAAGGAAACCGAGCCGGCGCGGCGCCTGCTGGAAGTGGAAGGCCTGCGCCTGGAGCAGCACGTGGACATCTTCGAAGGCGGCCCGGTGCTGGAAGCACGCATCGACGACCTGCGCGTGATGCGCGACAGCGGCCTGTGCCAGGTGGAAATCGTGGCCGAAGCCGCCGCCGACGCCCCGCGTCAGCTGGTGGCCAACGGCGAGCTGGCCGACTTCCGCGTGATCCTGGCCGCGGCCAACGTTAGCGATGGCGTGGTGCACCTCACCGCCGAACAGGCACGCGCGCTGCAGGCGAAAGCCGGCGACCGCGTACGCGTGATGCTGCAGAACCCGGCCAAATAAACCGAACACTTATTGCCGGCAGCCGATGCGCTGCCGGCCAACAGACAGGAATACAGCAATGAGCCAACTGTTCATCGACGGCGCCTGGACCACCGGTCGCGGCGCCTCCTTCGTATCGCTCAACCCGGCCAACGGCCAGCCGGTATGGGAAGGCCACTCCGCCTCCGCCGCCGACATCGACGCGGCCTTCGCCGCCGCACGCCGCGCCTTTGACGACTGGCGTCGCCGCTCGCTGGACGAGCGCATTGCACTGGTGCGCCGCTTTGCCGAAGTGCTGGGCGAGCACAAGGAAGACATGGCCCGCGCCATCGGCGTGGAAACCGGCAAGCCGCTGTGGGAATCGCGCCAGGAAGTGGCGGCCATGGTGGGCAAGATCGACATCTCCATCCGCGCCTACAACGACCGCACCGGTGAAAAGCGCGGCGAGCTGGCCGGCGACACCACCGTGCTGCGCCACCGCCCGCACGGCGTGATGGCGGTGTACGGCCCGTACAACTTCCCCGGCCACCTGCCGAACGGTCACATCGTTCCGGCACTGATCGCCGGCAACACCATCCTGTTCAAGCCGTCCGAACTCACCCCGCTGGTGGCCGAGCTCACCGTCAAGCTGTGGGAAAAGGCCGGCGCACCGGCTGGCGTGATCAACCTGCTGCAGGGTGAGCGCGATACCGGTATCGCCCTGGCGCAGCACCCGCAGCTGGACGGCCTGCTGTTCACCGGCAGCTCCGCCACCGGCGTGGCACTGCACAAGCAGTTCGCCGGCCGCCCGGGCTTCATGCTGGCGCTGGAAATGGGTGGCAACAACCCGATGCTGGTGGCCGAGGTGGACAACCTGGACGGCGCCGTGCACCACGCCATCCAGTCGTCCTTCCTGTCGGCAGGCCAGCGCTGCACCTGCGCGCGCCGCCTGCTGGTGCCGCACGGCGAGTTCGGCGACCGCTTCATCGCCCGCTTTGCCGAAGTGGCCGCCAAGCTCACCATCGGCGAATACGATGCCGAGCAGCAGCCGTTCATGGGCGCCATGGTGTCGCTGAAGGCCGCGCAGGGCATGCTGGCCGCGCAGGACAAACTGCTGGCCATGGGCGCCAAGTCCATCCTGGCCATGCGCCAGCTGGAAGACGGCAAGGCCTTCGTTACCCCGGCCATCGTGGACGTGACTGCCATCGCCGGCCAGCTGCCGGACGAGGAATACTTCGGCCCGCTGAGCCAGATCATCCGCTACCACGACTTCGACGAAGCGCTGCAGATCGCCAACCGCACCCAGTACGGCCTGTCCGCCGCGCTGCTGGCCGACGACGAGGCACTGTGGCAGCGCTTCAACCAGGACATCCGCGCCGGCGTGGTGAACTGGAACAAGCCAACCAATGGCGCCTCCTCCGCCGCACCGTTCGGTGGCACCGGCCTGTCCGGCAACCACCGTCCGGGCGCCTACTACGCCGCAGACTACTGCGCCTACCCGATGGCATCGGTAGAAGCAGGCAGCCTGGTGCTGCCGGCCCAGCTGTCGCCGGGCATGACGTTCTGATGCACTGACTGTTTTCGTTGCTCCTGCTTGGGCCCGCCGCGTGCGGGCCTTTTTTCGTGCCAGGTACCGTGTTGGCGACCAAGCTGACAAAGTATGCGGCCAACCTTGTGAGGCGCCAGATTGCCCTACGGGGAGCGCCGGGCACAATGGTGTTCGCCAGGTGTTAAGACGGCAGCTGAGCCGTTTGACGTTAGCAAACGGCGAATTGCCGGCGCCTGGCGAATGCCGTTTTGGCCGGGGTTTCGCGGACCATTAGGGCGAGCGGGGTTGCCAGGGGGCGGCGGCACGCCCCCTGGCCCGTCCGCCGGGCGGAACCGGCGACTTCAAACAACATCCGCGTAGCGGATACAAAACCAGACGCGGTAAACGTTGGGCCTCGCTACGCTCGACGCCAACCTACGTGTGGTAGGGCGGAAGCCCGGTGGTACCGGGCGTTCCGCCACCATGCGGCCAACCTTGCAGGCGTCCCGGCGGATCGCCCTTTGGGCATCCGCCCTACCTCTACTGCCCGCCAGCCGCTATGCTGCCGTCTTTGCCTTCTGCCCGAGATTCCTCATGCTGCTACCGCACTACACCCTGCGCACCCCGACGCCTGCCGATGCCGACGCCTGCTACGCCATCGAAACCAGTGCCTACGAAGGCGACGAGGCCGCCACGCTGGAGAAGATCGCTCTGCGCATCCGCCAGTACCCGGCAGGTTTCATGCTGCTGGAGGTCGATGGCCGCATCGCCGGCTTCATCAATTCCGGCTGCGCCGACCTGGTGGCGCTGTCGGATACCGCGTTCAAGGAGCTGGTGGGGCATCACCCGGACGGCCGCCACGTGGTGATCATGTCGGTGGTGGTACACCCGGACTTCCAGGGCCAGGGGCTGGCGGCGATCCTGCTGCACAACTTCATCCTGCGCATGCGCCGGCTGGGCAAGGAGAGCATCCAGCTGGTGTGCCGCGAGCAGCATATCGCGCTGTATGAACGCTTTGGCTTCCGTTACTTGCAGCCTTCAGCCTCTGCCTACGGCGGCCATAGCTGGCACGAAATGGCGCTGGCGCTGCGCGGGTAACGTCGTTGTCAGGGCGTAGTTTGGGCTGGAGAACATACCGCGGCCTGCCGGGTGTCGTGCGCAGGCTGCTACCGGGCTAGACATCGGCTGTTCTGCTTGTCGCATGGAGCGGGATGGCGGTGTCTATAGTGTGTTCAAGGTAGCCGCAGCAACAGGCGGGCTACTGCGGCAAGGCGGCGCAAGCCGTCCTGGCACCAGCTGGAGACACGATCATGGCTACTACGTCGGAACCCGGATTGCTGCACCTGTTGTATCTCTATTTCATTCCCTACTGGCTGTTTCGCGATGTCTCCCACGGCGATCAATTGCTGCGCGAACAGAACTATCGCTACAACCGCGAGCAGCGCAAATACCTGCCGGGCTATCTGTTGAAGTGGGCGATCCTGTGCGCGTTGCTGCTGGCCAGCCACCATCTGGCCAAGGAGCTGGCGCTGCAGGTGCCGGACTGGGATCAGCTGTTCCAGCTGTGGGCGCTGTTTTCCGGCATCAGCTTCTCGGTCGGCGTGGCCTTGATGTCCAACATCATGGTGGCCTGGAGCTTTCTGACCTTCATGCACTGAGTGCCGCCCGCGTGCGCTGCGGCGCAAGGTTGGCCGCATGGCCGGCGTACGCTTGCGGCCAACCTTACGGCGTCGCCTCCTCCTGCGCCGCCTGCGCGAGCAGCCATTCGCGGAATACGCGCACCTTGTAGACGTCGGTACGGGTGGCCGGGTGTACCAGGTAGTAGGCGTGCTGGCTGCGCACCGGCTTGTCCAGCGCCAGCACCAGCCGGCCGCTGGCCAGTTCTTCCGCCACCAGGAATTGCGGCAGCACCGCGATGCCGAGGCCGGCCACCGCGGCCTGGATCACCATGAAAAAATGCTCGAAGCGCGGGCCGGACAGCAGGCTGGCCTGCTGCGCGTCCATGTCCTGCAGGCCGGCGGCGGACAGCCAGTCGTTCCACGCCTGCGGCCGGGTGGTGTGCTGCAGCAGGGTGTAGTCCAGCAGCTCGCGCACGTCGGTCAGCGGCTTTTGCAGCAGGCCGGGGGCGCACACCGCCACGATGTCCTCGCCCATCAGCCGGTGGCAGATGGCGCCCGGCCACAGCGCCGGGCCGAAGTGGATCGCCACGTCGGCCTCCACTTTGTCGAAATCGAACGGCCGCACCTGGGTAACCAGGTTGAGCTGGATATCCGGGTAGCGGGCGCTGAAATCCACCAGCCTTGGCACCAGCCAGCGCGAGCCGAAGGTAGGCAGCATGGCCACGGTGAGCACGCCGCCCTCGCCGCGATAGGCCATCAGCTGCAGCGTGGCGGATTCGGCGCGGTCCAGCACGTCCTGTATCGCCGCGGCATAGGCCTCGCCGGCCACAGTCAGCACCAGTCGCTGCTTTACCCGCTCGAACAGCGGGCGGCCGATGAAGTCTTCCAGCCCGCGAATCTGCCGGCTGACCGCGCTTTGCGTCAGGTTCAGTTCCTCGGCGGCGCGGGTAAAGCTCAGGTGGCGCACGGCAGCTTCGAAGCACTGCAGGGCCATCAGCGAGGGCAGGGTGCGGCGCATGGTGAGTTCATGATTTTACGGAATGAAGTCAGCAGAATACATCGCTTGAGCCACTGGCGGAAAGGCAGGAAACTTTGCCGCATACAAAGCCGTCGCCAGCACGCAAAAACCGCGACGCGCCAAACTCACACCACGGAAAAGGTATTCGCAAATGACACAAGCTCAAGCCAGTATCGCCGGCAGCCAACTGAACAAACTGCTGGTACAGGTAGCCGGCGCCCAAGCCGCCGCCGACCTGTTCACCATGATCAAGGTAGAAGACGTGCTGCTGGCCGAGCAGGCCGGCGCCAGCGTATCGCGCCTGGTGCTGGCGCAGGCGATGAACATGCTGCTGTTCGCGAAGAACCTGGAAGCGGTGCCGGAAGGCAAACGCTATGTGGCAGACAAGCTGGCCGCCGGTGGCCAGGTGGTGTTCGATCACGGCGCGCTGCGCACCGTGGCTGCGGCCAACACCGGCGCGCTGCCGCAGGGCGAGCTGGCCTTCAAGCGCCTGCTGGAGCCGCTGGGCTTTGCCGTGGCCGACGTGTACCCGCTGCCGCGCCTGAAGATGACCGGCCGCGCTTACTGCCACCAGGATGCGCCGGAACAGGTGGCGCAGTTCTTTGTGTCCGAGCTGCATGTGGACCAGTTCTCGCCGGCGTTCCAGGCCGCGGTGAACAACGTGGTATCCACCTCGCGCGATCCGCTGTCCGCCGAAGACAAGGCGCTGCTGGCCACGCTGTCCGACAACCGCGAACTGCCGTTTGCCGATGCCGCCAGCCTGCTGCCCAAGCTGGTGGGCTGCTTCGACGTGCAGCACGCCACCCCGGCACTGGCCGACTACCACACCCTGCTGCAGGAATCCGCCGAAATGGCGTGGATCTCCACCGAGGGCAACGCTTTCAACCACGCCACCGACCACGTGGCGGACGTATTCGCCACCGCCGACGAGCTGCGCGCCAAGGGCCAGCCGATCAAGGACAAGGTGGAAGTGTCCGCCAGCGGCCGTGTGCGCCAGACCGCGTTCAAGGCGGCACAGGTGGAGCGCGAGTTCATCGACGCCGACGGCCAGCGCGTCAGCCGCATCGTGCCGGGCTCGTTCTACGAATTCATCACCCGCGACCGTTACACCGACGCAGCGGGTATCAACAAGCTGGATCTGCGCTTTGACAGCTCCAATGCGCAGGGCATCTTCAAGATGACCGCTGCTGCCTGCTGAGCGCAGGGTTAACAATCGTGGGGGGCGCCTTTAGTTCTAGGACGCCTGCTTAGGCTCGCACCCCGGTGCGAGCCATTTTTTCACCCGCGCCTGCGGCCAACTTTTAGCCAGAACACACATGATTCCCCGTCTGCATTCCCACCCACCAGGCGATGCGCTGTACCTCGATTTCGCGGCCGAACTGGCCGTGCGCGGCTTTGCCGGCGAGATCAGCCACGCTTATGCCGACCGGACCGTGCTGTCCACCGACAACTCCATCTACCAGGTGCTGCCGCAGCTGGTGGTGTTCCCGCGCGATAACGACGACGTGATCCGCATTGCCCGCCTGGCCGGCGAGCCGCGCTTCCAGGCGCTGACGCTGAACGCCCGTGGCGGCGGCACCGGCACCAATGGCCAGTCGCTGGGCCACGGCGTGATCGTCGACATCTCGCGCCACATGAACCGCATCCTGGAAATCAACGCCGAAGAGCGCTGGGTGCGGGTACAGGGCGGCGTGGTGAAAGACCAGCTCAATGCCGCGCTGAAGCCGCACGGGCTGTTCTTCGCGCCCGAGCTGTCCACCTCCAACCGGGCCACCATCGGCGGCATGATCAACACCGATGCCAGCGGCCAGGGCTCCTGCCTGTACGGCAAGACCCGCGACCACGTGCTGGCGCTGGACACCGTGCTATTGGACGGCACGCTGTGGCATTCCGCGCCGCTGGACGAGGCCGAGTTCGCCGCCATCAGCCGCCGTGACGACCGTGTCGGCGCGGTGCACCGCCTGCTGGACGACATCCAGCGTGACGACGCGGCGCTGATCGCCGACAAGTTTCCCAAGCTCAACCGCTGCCTGACCGGCTACGACCTGGCGCACATCCGCGACCAGGCCGGCCGCTTCAACCTCAACAACATCCTGTGCGGCTCGGAAGGCACGCTGGGCTTCATCGTCGAGGCCAAGCTGAACGTGTTGCCGATGCCGCGCGCCAGCGCGCTGGTGAACGTGCGCTACGCCAGCTTCGACGCCGCGCTGCGCGATGCGCCGGCGCTGATGCAGCTGGGTGCCGCCTCCATCGAAACGGTGGATTCCAAGGTGCTGAACCTGGCGCGGCAGGACATCGTATGGCACGGCGTGCGTGAGTTCTTCCCCGACGACGCCACCCCGGCGCAGGGCATCAATCTGGTGGAATTCCTCGCCGACAGCGATGCCGCACTGGAAGCCACGCTGGCCTCTATCGGCGCGCAGCTGGACAGCGAAGGCAATAGCCATGGCCGTCAGGGGCACACCGTGGCGCGTGGCGCCGCGGTTGGCCGCATCTGGGGCATGCGCAAGAAATCGGTGGGCCTGCTCGGCAACGTCAACGACAGCCGGCGGCCGATTCCCTTCGTGGAAGACACCGCGGTACCGCCGGAACACCTGGCCGACTACATCGCCGAATTCCGCGCGCTCTTGGACAGCCACGGCGTGAGCTACGGCATGTTCGGCCACGTGGATGCCGGCGTGCTGCACGTGCGCCCGGCCATCGACATGAAAGACCCGGCGCAGGAAGGCCTGGTGCGCAGCATCACCGACGGCGTGGTGGCGCTTACCCAGAAGTACCACGGCCTGCTGTGGGGCGAGCACGGCAAGGGTGTGCGCTCGGAGTACGCGCCGGCCTTCTTCGGCCCGCTGTACCCGCGGCTGCAGCAGATCAAGGCGGCGTTCGACCCGTACAACCAGCTCAACCCGGGCAAGATCGCCGCACCGACGGCAGACGGCTTGTGGAAGGTGGACGGCGTCACCACCCGTGGCCAGCTGGACCGCACCATCCCCATCGCCGTGCGCCAGCACTACGACGAGGCGCTGCACTGCAACGGCAACGGCGCCTGCTACAACTTCGACCCCGACGACGCCATGTGCCCGTCGTGGAAGGGCACCCGCGAGCGCCGCCACTCGCCAAAAGGCCGCGCCTCGCTGCTGCGCGAATGGCTGCGGCAGCTGGCCGCGCAGGGCAGCGACCCGGTGAGCGCCAGCCGCGCGCTGCGGGCGCGTGGTTTTGTCGCCGGCCTGCCGGCGCGCATCGCCAACACCCTGGGCCAGCGTCGTGGCGCCGTCGACTTCTCGCACGAGGTGAAGGAGGCGATGGACGGCTGCCTGGCGTGCAAGTCCTGCGTTGGCCAGTGCCCGGTGAAAGTGGACGTGCCAAGCTTCCGCGCCAAGTTCCTGGAGCTGTACTACGGCCGTTACTTGCGCCCGCTCAAGGACTATCTGATCGGCGGGCTGGAACATGCGTTGCCGCTGGCAGCACGCCTGCCGTGGCTATACAACGGCGTGATCGGCAGCAAGCTTGGCCGCATGCTGATGCGCAAGCTGAATCTGGTGGAAAGCCCGCTGCTGTCCGGTATCAATCTGCAGGCCGAACTGGCACGCCGCGGCGTGGCCGTGGCTAGCGCGCAAACGTTGGCCGCGCTGCCGGCGGCGGATCGCGCCCGCGCGGTGATCGTGGTGCAGGACGCCTTTACCAGCTACTTCGAAACCCCGCTGGTGCTGGACGTGTTCGCGCTGCTGCAGCGCTTGGGTTTTGTGCCGCTGCTGGCGCCGTTCCGCGCCAACGGCAAGCCGCTGCACGTGCATGGCTTCCTCGCCCGCTTCGAGAAAGTGGCGGCGGCCAACGTGGCCTGCCTGCAACAGCTGGCGGCCAGCGGCCTGCCGCTGGTGGGCATCGACCCGTCGATGACGCTGACCTACCGCAGCGAATACGCCAAGCTGGCACTGGCGGGAGAGCTGCCGAAGGTGCAATTGCTGCAGGAATGGCTGGCCAGCCGACTGGCCGAGCTGCCGGCAGACGCGCGTGTGGCGACTGGCGCAAGCTACACCCTGCTGCCGCACTGCACCGAGAAAACCAACGCCCCGGCGGCGGTGGGCGATTGGCAGCAGGTGTTTGCTGCCTGCGGCCTGAACCTGGCCACCCGCGCCAGCGGCTGCTGCGGCATGGCCGGCACCTTCGGCCACGAGGCCGACAAGCGCGCGCTGTCGGAAACCATCTATCGCCAGAGCTGGCAGGGCATTGTTGCCGGCCAGCGTGACGACAGCCCGCTGCTGGCCACCGGCTACTCCTGCCGTTGCCAGGTGGCGCTGATGGACGACGTGGCGCTGCCGCATCCGGCCAGCGCGTTGTTGAAGGCTTTGACGCCGGCTGCCTGACATCAGGCTCTGCCAGCGCCGTTGTACTGCATTTTGTCGGGAGCACGGCTCCCGGCCGTGACTGTTTTGCGGTGGGCCGAAGCGGCCCGCCAGACGCGTGGCTATTCAAGGTTGGCCGCGTGAGGACAACTCACCACCGACAAGGGGGTAATGCATGAACAGCAAGTTGGCAGGGCATCTGCTGGTGGAGTGCCTGGTGGCACAGGGTGTGGACATCGCCTTTGGCGTGCCGGGGGAAAGCTACCTGGCGGTGCTGGACGGCTTCTATCGCAGTCGCGAGCAGATCCGCTTCGTGGCCTGCCGCAACGAAGGCGGCGCCGCCTTCATGGCCGAGGCGCACGGCAAGCTCACGCGCCGCCCCGGTGTGTGCCTGGTAACACGCGGCCCCGGCGCCACCAACGCCAGTATCGGCGTGCACACCGCGTTCCAGGATTCCACCCCCATGGTGCTGCTGGTGGGTGACGTGGGCAGCGATTGCCGCGACCGCGAAGCGTTCCAGGAAATGGACTACAGCGTGTACTTCGGCCCGTCCACCAAGGGCATGGCCAAGCGCGTGGAGCGCATCGACGACGCCAACCGCATCCCGGAATACATCAGCCGCGCCTTCGCCACCGCCATGAACGGCCGTCCCGGCCCGGTGGTGCTGGTGTTGCCGGAAGACATGCTGGTGCAGCCGGTGGCCGACAGCCTGCAGCCGCTGTCGCGGGTGGAAGCGGTAACACCGCATCCGGACCCGGCCGGCATCGCTGCGCTGCAACGCCTGCTGCAGCAGGCCGAACGCCCGCTGATCATTGCCGGCGGCAGTGGCTGGGATGCCGCAGGCGCCGCCGCGCTGCAAGCCTTTGCCGAGCGCTGGCAGCTGCCGGTGGGCAATGCCTTTCGCTTCCAGGACACCTTCGACAACCATCACCCGCTGTATGCCGGCGACGTCGGTATCGGCATCAACCCGCCGCTGGCGGCCAACATCCGCAACAGCGACCTGATCATCGCCATCGGCGCCCGCCTCGGCGAGATGACCACCGGCGGCTACACCCTGCTGCAGGCGCCGCGCAGCCAGCAGCAGCTGGGGCACATCCTGCCGCAGGGCGACGAACTGGACCGCGTGTACCAGGCCGACGTGGCGATCCAGTCCGGCGTCAACGCCGCCGCACAGGCACTGGCCGCATTGCCGGCGCCGGCCGCCGCGCCGCGCTGGCAGGCCTGGAGCCAGCAGCTGAACGCCGACTACCGCGCCAACCTGGTACCGCAGCGCCTGGCCGGGCTGAGCGAAGGCATCAGCGGCGACATCGACCTGCCGCGCGTGATCGCCAGCCTGCAGCGCCAGCTGCCGGCCGATGCGGTAATCACCAACGGCGCCGGCAACTTTGCCAGCTGGATTCACCGCTACTTCCAGTACCACGGCGTGGCCAAAGGCCACAAAACCCAGCTGGCGCCCACCAACGGCGCCATGGGTTACGGTGTGCCGGCCGGCATTGCGGCCAACCTCGCCACCGGCCGCACCGCCTTCACCATCGCCGGTGACGGCGACTTCCTGATGAACGGCCAGGAACTGGCCACCGCGCTGCAACACGGCGGCAAATCCATCATCCTGCTGCTCAACAACGGCGTGTACGGCACCATCCGCATGCACCAGGAGCGCAAGTACCCCAACCGCATCAGCGGCACCACGCTTGGTAACCCGGACTTCTGCCAGCTGGCCAGCGCCTACGGCTACGCCGCCGAGCGCATCGCCAGCAACGACGAGTTCGACGCGGCGCTGGAACGTGCACTGGCGCGCGAGAGCGGCACGCTGCTGGAAATCCGCCTGCCGCCGGAAATCATCAGCACCCGCGCCACGCTGTCCACCATCACCCAGGCGGCGCTGGCACGCGGTTGAGGCGTATTTTTTTTGCGGTAATCGAACCGGCCTGTGGGCCGGTTTTTTGTTGTGGGGATTGGTAGATACCTTCTTGGCAATCAAGATGCGATAAAGCATGCGGCCAACGTTGTGAGGTGCCAGATTGCCCCACGGGGAGCGCCGGCCCTGTAACGTCGCGACTCATTTGGCACATTTTTGCGAATGCAATGGCACTGGCATGCAGGCAAAATTTGCGCTAGATTTGGCATTCACTTTGCGTATTCATACCGACTTAGGAGGGAGCTGCTGCTGCCTCCTTTACCGGCCAGTCTGGATCTCTCTCCCGAAGGACTGGAATTAAACTTCGAATAGAGGGAAGGTCTGATTCCTTGCATGCCAGACTCAATGTACAGGGCCTCAAGGAGCTTTTGATAGGGGAATCCATGCCTACGAAAAGCCACTCAGACAGCAATACTCTGCTTGCCATTGGCAATGCCTGTACTGGCGTTGCTGCACTTCTCCGGGGTTTTGCCGCGGTAGATGTAACAGGCACAAGCGCTATTGTTGCAGCACTGATGGTCGTGTTGGTGTTGTATAGCTTGAAGAGTTAAATGCTGGAGCAGAGCGAGTACGACCACTCGCTCATGCACCTTGCCCCTTCCAATACACCTCAAAACAGCCCGCCAAGCACTGCCGGCTCCCAGTTCGCTATCACCAGCTCCCGGCTGGTCTGCGGCGCTCCTTGGCTATTCCCCGTGCTGTACTTGATGTCCAGCCCCTCCATCCAGAAGCCAGCAAACGCGGCCCTAATGTCCGGGTGGTCGTTGATGCTGACCATCACCTTGCCCTTGCACTCCCGCATGGCCTTAGCCAACTGCTCGTACTGCTCGAAGTCGAATGGCACGCCGTAGCCCTCGGTCTGCCAATACGGCGGATCGGCGTAGAAAAAGGTGTACGGCCGGTCGTAGCGCTTCAGGCAGTCCTGCCAGCTGAGCCGCTCAATGTTGGTGCCGGTCAGTCGCAAGTGGGCGGCGCTCAGGTTCTCTTCGATCCGACACAGGTTGACCATCGGCGCGGTGGTGGCGGTGCCGTAGTTCTGGCCATCCACCTTGCCGCCGAAGGCGTGGTGCTGCAGGTAGAAGAAGCGCGCGGCGCGCTGGATATCGGTCAGCGTCTCCGGGCGGGTCATCTGCTGCCACTTGAACACCTCGCGGCTGCTCAGTGCCCATTTGAACTGGCGGACGAACTCCTCCAGGTGGTGTTGCACCACCCGGTACTCGCTGACCAGATCAATGCCGCAGAAGCTCTCAAACTGACGGATGCGGTTCAGCGGCATGGAGGTTTCCGCCAACCAGCGATACAGGGTTTTGGTTTCGACACCCATCAGGTCGGCCAGCACCTTGATCGGGCGGCGACGCTCGGCGGCGAATTCGATGCACAGCTCCATCGCCTCGGACAGGCTGGCGGGGCGTGCTGACTTCCAGTTGCGTTTTCTCATCATCGTTCTCCTTGCGTCGGGAAACGCCGCGCTAGTGCGCTGTCGCTTCCGCATCTACGCTTCAGCCCATGACCACGGGATGATTTGCAGAAACAAGGGGAACAGATGGAAAAGCCGGTTTAAAATGGCGCTTCTCGTAGCGTGTAGGCCAGATGGTTTCTGGCGTAACACCAATCGCAGCAGCAATGATTCGTTCAGCCTTTGGATAGGGACGATCCAGCGCTGTTTTTAGGGTGCTTTCACCAAGTCCAGCTTCTTTAGAAAGTTGGCGAAGTGACCAACCCTTTTTGCGTAGACAGGCTACGACATCCGCCCGGTGCCAATCCTCGGCGGCTTTTTTTGGCGCTTGCAATGCACTCATTTGGTAACCCTTTCAGTTACAACCGTGAGTGCAGTCTATGCGCATATGAGTTCAATGTAAACATGAAAGAGTTAATTTTCACGTTCGGTTTGCTCTCATTTGCTCAAATTATTGACAGCAAATTAGGCCAAACCATATAAAACAAGGCGTTACAGTGAACCCTAAAGCGACAGATGGTTTTCATGATCCGCTTTCAAGTTCGCAGCATGAACCTGAAAGCTCAGATTTCCACCAGCGACTTAACCTTTTGCTGCCTAGCTTCAAAAGTGTCCGTGCGTTTGCCATGGCTTCAGGCGTGTCTCAGACCGGTCTGCAACGCTTGATTAACGGTGGTGAGCCGACTCTTTCCACGTTGGTTGCCTTGGCAAAGGCCGCAGGTGTTTCTGTTGAGTGGCTGGCAACCGGTGAAGGCACAATGCGAAAAGGCGACGCTGTGACGGCCCCAAGTAGCATGGGCATGACTAGCTGCCCCTGTGAGGACACACTTGGTAACCCAGTAGACCTGGGCGAGTTCGTGTTTATTCCGCGCTATAACCTGCAAGCCGCTGCCGGCCATGGCGCCGCGACAGACGGCGAGAAGCCGCTGTTCAGCATGGCCTTCCGCAAGTACTGGATTGAGCACTACCTGCGCGCCAATCCGGCCGACCTGTCGGTGATCTCTGTCAAAGGGGATTCGATGGAGGGTGTGCTGAATAACCGCGACGTGATCCTACTGAACCGTGCGGACACTCAGGCGTCCGGTGGCCTGTACGTGCTGCGCCTGGATGGCGATCTGGTCGTGAAGCGTGTACAGCGTCTGCCTGGCAACAGGCTCCGCGTATCAAGCGCTAACGAGGCCTACGCACCGTTCGAGGTGGACATGAACGACACGCCAAGCGACTTTGCAGTGATTGGCCGTGTGGTATGGTTCGGGCGCCAGATTTAGTTGGCCCAGAATAATCAGTCAGTGCTGACTGATCGCTAGTGACAAAAAGGCCGCGAACTCTCGCGGCCTTGCTGTTTCTGGAGTGCAAAATGAATTCTGGGCGTTAGAAGTGCCGGCGCCACGCTAAGTCCCGCCAGGCTTTACTTCTTCCCACTTAATCCCAGATCATCCCACCGACGCCCCCTGTGCCAATACTCCCACCACACCACAGGCCCAAAGGGTGTTCGCCAGGTTTTAAGACGGCAGCTGAGCCGTTTGACGTTAGCAAACGGCGAATTGCCGGCGCCTGGCGAATGCCTTTTGGGGCGGGGTTTCGCGGACCATTGGGGCGAGCGGGGGTGGAGGGGGGCGGCGGCACGCCCCCCGCCCCGTCAGCCGGGCGGAACCGGCGACTTCAAGTAGCATCCGCGCAGCGGATACAAAACCATACGCGGTATGCGTTGGGCCTCGCTTCGCTCGACGCCAACCTACGTGGGCAGGCTCACCGCAACAAGAACCCCCGCCCGATCTCGTCATCCGCCTCCAGCGTCCAGCTGGCTTTGCCGCTGTAGTGGGCGCGGCCGGACACGCGCACGGTGACCGCGTCGTGGCCGGGCAGGTTGGCCGCGCCGTTGACGCTGGCGCTAAAGCGCGCGCCGGTGAGGCTCTCGAACACGCAAGCTTCGCCCACTGCCACCAGGCCACGGGCGTGGCGCAGCGCCATGCGGGTGGTGACGCCGGAGCCGGTGGGGCTGCGGTCCACTTCGGCATCGGCGAATACGCACACATTGCGGCTGGGGCCGTCGCCGGCGCGCTCCACGCCGTCGGTGAGGATGCTGCCGTACAGAAAGCCCAGGTCGTCGGCTTCCGGGTGGCGCACGCTGATGCTGCGCCGTACCGCCTCGGACAGCGCGCTGGCGGCATCCACCACGTCGCGCAGGCGGCCGTCCAGCGACACGCCAAGCCTGGCCGCAGACGTCACCGCGTAGAAGGCGCCGCCGTAGCCGATGTCGACATTGATCTTGCCGATGCCGGGCACGTGCACCGCGTGATCCAGCGCGAAGGCGAAGGCCGGCACGCTGTCGAAGCTGACGCTGCCGTCTTCCGCCAGCCAGGCGGTCACCAGCCCGCACGGGCATTCGATGCCGACCCGTGTCAGCGGCGCGGTGCGCGCCACCAGGCCGTGGTCCACGGCGTAGCGCGCCAGCGCGATCACCGCGTGGCCGCACATGGTGCTGTAGCCCTCGTTGTGGATGAACAGTACCGCCAGATCGGCGCCCGGCAGGCTGGGGCGCACCAGCACCGCGCCGTACATGTCGTAGTGGCCGCGCGGTTCGAACATCAGCAGGCGGCGCACGCCGTCCAGTCGCTCGCGCATGTCGCGGCGCTTGGCCAGGATGTCGGCGCCGTGGATGTCGTCATACAGGCCGGGGATGATGCGCACCGGCTCGCCGCCGGTATGCATTTCGATGGTGTCGAAGCTGCGGGTCTGCCAGTTCATGCGTGTTGCTCCTGTTGGCTGGCGGCCAGTGCGCAGCGGGCGGCGGCCAGGTCCCAGGCGGCGCTGCCCACGCTCTTGAACAGCTTGGGCGCGGTGGGGTCGAAGCGGCCGGCCAGCGCGTCGGCCAGGCTGTGTACTTGCGCCCAGTCGACGCCGGCCTGGATCAGGTCGCCGGCTTCGTGGCGGGCGCCGGGCACGTCGTCGCAGAACAGCTGGCTGCCGGCGATGCTGGTCAGCCCCAGCTCGGCCATCTCCGGGCGGAAGGCGCCGGTGCCGATCAGCAGCCGGCCGGCGCGCGCCGGCTCGTTGTACAGCGGGCTGCGGCTGGTGGTAAGCAGAATCACCACCTCGGCGCCGTCGTCGATGCGGCCAACCTTGGGGCTAAGTGCCAGCGGCAGCGCCGCCAATTGCTGACAGGCGGTGGCGGCGCTGTCTGCGCTGCGGCTGTGGAGGTCCACGCGCAGGCCGGGCCAGGTTTCGGCCAGTGCCGCGGCATGGGCGCGCGCCTGTTTGCCGGTGCCCACCAGCGCCACGTGGCGCGGCGGCTGCGGCAGCAGGGTCTGGATCGCCAGCAGCGATACCGCGGCGGTGCGGCGCGCGGTGACGGTGGGGCCGTCCAGCAGCAGCTGCGGCACGCCGCTGACCGCATCGTAGACGCTGACCACGCCGTGGATGGTGGCCAGGCCCAGCCCGGCGTTGTGCGGGCAGACGTTGACCAGCTTGTGGATGGCGATGTCGGCGGCGCTGGCCGGCATCGACAGCAGGGTGCCGCCCTCGGGCAGCGGCAGTGCCTGCCGCTCCGGGCAGTGGATGTGGCCGGCGGCCAGCTCGGCGGCGGCCTGCGCCAGCTGGCGGCAGAGCTGCGCCATCGGCAGCCGTGCCTGGGTCTGCTGGCTATCGAGTACCGGCAGCGTGGTGGCGGTGGACATCGTGGTTTCTCCGTAAATCAGGGGCGGTCGGCATCGCGCCCGCCGTGGGCTGTGCGTGCTGGGAAAGTGAAAAAAGCGGCCGGCAGGCGCCGGCCGCAACTGCGACTACAAAACGACCGGGAGTGTTTACTGCACGACGGACTTCACCTTCCAGTCGTTACCTTCCACCGTGGAGATGGTTACCGGCGCCTTCTTCAGGTTGCCGTTGCCGTCGAAGCTGAAGTCGGCGGTGACGCCCTTGTAGCCGGTCTTGGCGATGAAGGGCAGGAACTTGGCCGGCTCGGTGGAGTTGGCGCGCTTCATCGCGTCGGCCACGATCATCACACCGTCGTAGAACTGCGGCCCGAGCAGCACCACTTCCTGCTTGAAGCGCGCCTTGTAGCGGGTTTCAAAGTCCTTGCCAGCCGGACGGGCGCCCAGTTCGCCACCCGGTACTGCCGAGAAATGACCGACGGCATCCGGGCCGGCCAGCTGGATGAAGGTGGGGGTGCTGAGCATGTCGCCGCCCATCAGCTTGGCGTTGATGCCCAGGCGTTTCATCTGCCGTGCCATCGGCGCCGCCTGTGCATCGGCGCCGCCGTAGAACACCACGTCCGGTTTCTGCGCCTTCAGCGCGGTGAGGATGGCGGTGAAGTCGGTGGCCTTGTCGCTGGTGTATTCACGCTTGATCGGCTTCTTGCCCATGCCGGCGATGGACTTGATGAATTCGTCGGCAATGCCCTGGCCGTAGGCGGTGCGGTCGTCGATCACCGCGATGTTCTGTGCTTTCAGCTGCATCACCGCGTAGCGGCCCAGCGCGCCGCCGACCTGGCTGTCGCTGCCGACCAGGCGGAAGGCGGTCTTGTAGCCGGCGGTGGTGTAGGCCGGGTTGGTGGACACCGACAGCTGCGGGATGCCGGCATCGGAATAGATGCGCGAGGCCGGAATCGACACGCCGGAGTTGAAGTGGCCGATCACCGCCTTCACGCCGGCATCCACCAGCCGCTGTGCTACCTGGGTGCCGACGCGCGGGTCGGCCTGGTCGTCCTCGGACACCAGTTCGAATTTCACTTTCTGGCCGCCAACGGTGATCGGCTTGGCGTTCAGGTCGTCGATCGCCAGTTTGGTGGCGTTTTCATTGTCCTTGCCGTAGTGCGCCTGCGGGCCGGACAGCGGCGAGGAAAAGCCGAGTTTCACCACGGTGTCAGCCTGTGCCGCACTGATGGCGAACGGGGCCATCATGCCGCCCAGGGCCAGAACCAGATGCAGCGTACGCGGTGCGATGGAAGGTTTCATGCTGTTTCTCCTTTGTGTTCACTACTGGAAGGTTGGCCGCAGGGCGGCTGTTTGTTGCCTAAGAGCTGTGTTGCGGTCTTGTTGCCGCGTTTGGCGTCACTAACCACATTCCTGATCCTGCGTTGCGCCTCCTTGCCGTACGACTTGTACTGTCTGCGTCGGCGCGCCTTGGCTCAGGTGTCGTTGTTAGCGACTCCTCATCTACTACAAACCAGCCGCCATGCCGTGGCACGGCAGCGAAAACGGTGCAGCTCAAAACCGGTCCGGCCGATAGGCGCTGGTATCCATGCTGGGCGCCAGTGCGCAGATCTGCTCGGTCAGCAGCGCGCCGGTGGTGGCCGCCAGCGTCAGGCCGAGGTGGCCGTGGCCGGTGGCGAAATACAGGCCGCCGCAATCCGGCGCCGGGCCGATCACCGGGATGGTGTCCGGCAGCGACGGGCGGTGGCCCATCCACACGCTCATGCCCTCGGTGCTGAAATCGCCGACGATGCGGCGGGCGCGCTCGATCAGGATGTGGGCGCGCTGCCAGTTCGGCGCCGCGTCGCGGTGCGCCAGTTCCACGGTGCCGGCCAGGCGCAGGCCGCCGCCCGCCATCGGCAGGATCACGAAGCTCTCGCTGGCGCACTGGATGAAGTGGTGCAGCGCCACGCCGGCGTTGGGCAGGGTGACGTGGTAGCCGCGCTCGCTTTCCAGCGGCAGGCGGCAGCGCTGCTGGTGGGCAAAGCGGTCGCTCCACACGCCGCAGGCGATCACCACGCAGTCGGCGTCCAGCCGGCCGCCGTGCTTGGTGTCCACGCCGACAATGCGGCCAGCCTCGCTGGCGGTGGCCAGCACGTCGTCCTGGATAAAGCTGCCGCCTTCGCGGAGGAAGGCATCGAACAGGCCACGGCTGAACAGGTATGGGTCGTCCACGTGCGACCACTGCGGCACCTCCACTGCCACCTGCCATTCCTCGCTCACCTGCGGCGCCTGTGCCTGCAGCGCGGCACGGTCCAGCTTGCGCCACTCCACGCCGTGCGCGCGCTTGGTGTGCCAGGCGGCTTCGGCGGCACGGAATTCCGCCTCGCTGCGGTACAGGGTGAGGTTGCCGTGGCGGCGCCACATGGCATCCAGCCCGGCGCGGGCGATCAGCGGCGCGTAGTCGGCATTCACCCGTGACAGCAGCGCGCTCAGCTGTCTGGTCAGCTCGGCCACCTTGCCCGGGCGGCTGGCAGCCAGAAAGCGCAGCAGCCACGGCGTGAGGCTGGGCAGGTAGCGCCAGCGCAGTGCCAGCGGTCCCAGCGGATCGAACATCCAGCCCGGCACCTTGCGCAGCACCCCCGGCTCCGCCAGCGGGATCACGTCGCTGACAGCGAAGGCGCCGGCATTGCCGTAGCTGGTTTCCATCGCCGGTTCGCCGCGGTCGAGCAGGGTGACGCGGCAGCCGGCCAGCCGCAGCTGCAGCGCGGTGGCGATGCCGACCACGCCGGCACCGACCACGATTACGTGTTTATTCATTGTCATGGCATGGAAGCCTCGAAAAACCGTCACGAGCGGGCCGAGTGCAAGGCGCCCGGAGCGCAGCGACCGAGGTAGTACAAGTGGTACAGCGAGGGAGCGAGCACCGCGCAACGCAGCAATCGGCCCGCGCAGCAGGTTTAGCGATGGCTTCCATCAGCCCACCACGAAGCCGTGCACGTACGGGTCGGCGTCGTCCAGCAGGATGCGGTTGTAGCCGGTGGTGATCGCCCAGCCTGCAATGCCGGGGATGATGGCCGGGATGCCGGCGACTTCGGTTTCCGCCTCGATGGTGCCGGTGAACTGGCTGCCGATAATGCTCTCGTGCACCAGCACGTCGCCCTTCTTCATCAGCCCGCGGCCGTAGCGCTGCGCCAGCCGTGCCGAGGTGCCGGTGCCGCATGGCGAGCGGTCCAGTGCCGCCGCGCCGTACAGCACCGCGTTGGCCGCATGCGAGCCTGGCGTCTTCGGCGCGCCGGTCCACTGCACATGGCGCACGCCGCGGATGTTGGCATCCAGCGGATGCACGATTTCATAGTGCGCGTTGATGTAATCGCGCAGCTCGTTGCCCATCGCCACCAGCTGCGCCGGGGTGTAGTCGGCCATGTCGCGGTAGTTCTGCTGCGCTTCCACGATGGGGTAGAAGTTGCCGCCGTAGGCAATATCCACTTTCAGCTTGCCCAGTGCGGCGATCTCTACCGCCACGTCCTTCATCAGCAGGAAGGACGGCACATTGGTGAGCTTCACCGATTTCACCTTGCGGCCAACCTGGGTGTACTCGGCCACCACCTTGCCGGCCGGGGTGTCCAGGTTCAGTACGCCCGGGGTTTTCGGGGTAACGATGCCGTGCTCGATGGCCATGGTGACCACGCCGATGGTGCCGTGGCCGCACATCGGCAGGCAGCCGCTGGTTTCGATGTACAGCACCGCCACGTCGCAGTCGTCGCGGGTGGGCGGATACAGAAAGGCGCCGGACATCTGCGCATGGCCGCGCGGCTCGAACATCAGGCCGGTGCGCATCCAGTCGTAGCGTGCCAGGAAATCCAGCCGCCGCTCGGCCTGGGTGTTGCCATTCAGCGCCGGCGCGCCCTTGGTGACCAACCGCACCGGGTTGCCGCAGGTGTGGCCGTCAATGCATTCAAATTCGGTTACTGCCATCGCTGTGCTCCTTGGCTTGCGTTGGCTTCACTGTAGGATTTTGCTGCATTGAATACAATAATTGGATGCAATTTTGCCAAAACACCACACTGTGTATGCGCTCTTGTATCTGCTGCATACGGGGCTGAAAGGCTTGTTAATCAAGTATTTCTGCTGGTGTTGTAAAAAATCACCGTCGATTTTGGATAAGTGCATGCTGCACTGCGATGTGAGTTTTGAATGCAAAAAATGTTGAGTTTTGTATTCAAAAAGCCCTAGCATGAAATGGACCGCAGCACAGTCGCTGCACCCTACCCCCTGAAGGAGCAACACCATGGCACATCTCTGGACTGGCGTTTTCCCCGCCGTAACCACCAAGTTCAACGCTGACGAATCGCTGGATCTGGCCGGTACCACCCAGCACATCAAGTGGCAGCTGGAATGCGGCGCCGACGGCATCATCGTGTGTGGTTCGCTGGGCGAGGCATCTACCCTCACCGCCGACGAGAAAATCGCCATCCTGAAGGCAGCCAAGGAAGTGGCCGGTGACAAGCCGGTGCTGCTGACTGTGGCCGAAGACAGCACCCGCGCTGCCGCCGCGCTGGCCCAGGCCGCGCACGCCGCCGGCGCCGACGGCATCATGCTGCTGCCGGCCATGCGCTACGTGTCCGACGAGCGCGAGACCATCAACCACTACCAGCGCGTGGCCGATGCCAGCCCGCTGCCGATCATGATCTACAACAACCCGATCGCTTACGGCGTCAACATCACTCCGGAGATGTACGCGGAAATGGCGGCGGAACCGAAGTACGTGGCGATCAAGGAATCCAGCGGCGACATCCGCACCCTGACCAACGTGATCAACGCGGTGGGTAACCGCTTCGCCATCTTCAGCGGCGTGGATGACCTGGCGCTGGAAAGCATCGTGATGGGCGCCGACGGCTGGGTCGCCGGCCTGGTGGTGGCGTTCCCGAAAGAGACCGTGGCCATCTACAAGCTGGCCAAGGCTGGCCGCCTGGAAGAAGCCCGCGCCATCTACCGCTGGTTCGCGCCGCTGCTGCACCTGGATGTGTCGATGAAGCTGGTACAGAACCTGAAGCTGTGCGAAGCCATGGTTGGCGTCGGTACCGAGCATGTGCGTGCCCCGCGTCTGCCGCTGGCTGGCGCCGAACGCGAGCGCGTGGCCGCGGTTATCAAGGCCGGGCTGGCAGCGCGCCCGCAACTGCCGGCGATCTAAGCCCGCGCAGCAGTATTCCTCTCTCCCTGATCTTGCTGCGGCCAACCTTTGCCGCGGCTCTGCCTTCCCGCCCGCCCCCGCGGCGGGAGGGCCATTTTTTTCGGCTGCGCGTTATGTGTGGCCACCAGGAGTCACCATGCATTGCAACCTGATCAACGGCGAATGGCGCGGCGGGCAGCCGGCCATCGTCAACCGCAACCCGTCCGACCTCGATGACGTGGTCGGCGAATACGCCAGCGCCTCTGCCTCCGACATGCGCGAGGCGGTGGCCGCCGCCCGTGCCGCCTTCCCGGCTTGGTCGCGCACTACGCCGCAGCAGCGCGCCGATATCCTGGATGCCGCCGGCAGCGAAATCCTGGCCCGCAAGCAGGAGCTGGGCACGCTGCTGGCGCGCGAGGAAGGCAAGACCCTGCCGGAAGCCATCGGCGAGGTGACCCGCGCCGGCCATATCTTCAAGTTCTTTGCCGGCGAGGCGCTGCGGCCGCAGGGCGAGCTGCTGGATTCGGTGCGTCCCGGCGTGGAGGTGTTGATCAGCCGCGAGCCGGTGGGCGTGGTGGGGCTGATCACGCCGTGGAACTTCCCGATTGCGATTCCGGCATGGAAAGCCGCGCCGGCACTGGCGTTCGGCAACTGCGTGGTGATGAAGCCGGCCGAGCTGGTGCCAGGCTCGGCCTGGGCGCTGGCCGACATCCTGCAGCGCGCCGGGCTGCCGGCCGGGGTGTTCAATCTGGTGATGGGTAGCGGCCGCGTGCTGGGGCCGGCGCTGCTGGATGCCGGTATCGACGCACTGAGCTTTACCGGCTCGCAGGCCACCGGGCAAAGGTTGGCCGCAGACTGCGCGGCGCGCGGCATCAAGGTGCAGCTGGAGATGGGTGGCAAGAACCCGCTGCTGATTGCCGACGATGCCAAACTGGAGCAGGCGGTGGAATGCGCGATCAACGGCGCGTTCTATTCCACTGGCCAGCGCTGCACTGCCAGCAGCCGGCTGATCGTATGCAGCGGTATCCACGATGCTTTCGTCGCCAGATTGGCCGAACGCACTGCCGCGCTGCGGGTGGGCCATGCGCTGGCGGCGGACACGCAGATCGGCCCGGTGGCCAGCGAAGCGCAGCTGGCCGGCAACCTGTCCTACGTGGAACAAGGCCTGGCCGACGGTGCCAGCCTGCTGTGCGGCGGCGAGCGGCTGACGCTGGCGACGCGTGGCTACTACCAGTCGCCGGCACTGTTTGCCGGCTGCACGCCGCAGATGAGCATCAGCCGCGAGGAAATCTTCGGCCCGGTGGCGGCAGTGCTGCGCGCCGACGACTACGAGCACGCGCTGGCGCTGGCCAACGACACGCCGTTCGGCCTCGCCGCCGGCATCTGCACCCAGTCGCTGGCGCTGGCCACCCACTTCCGCCGCCACAGCGAGGCCGGCATGGTGATGGTGAACCTGCCCACCGCCGGGGTGGACTACCACGTGCCGTTCGGCGGCCGCAAAGGCTCTAGCCATGGCCCGCGCGAGCAGGGCCGCTACGCGGCGGAGTTCTACACCACGGTGAAAACCGCCTATCTCGGCGTGTGATGCTGTCGCCCCCGCCCGACGGGGGCTTTTTTTAGCGCGCGGCGGGCGGCAGAGTTGGCCGCCGCGGCGACACCATAACCATGGCATGCGGCCAACCTTGCCCGGCCGCGCCTGAAAATTGCGCGTGCGCTGTGGTAAGGTAGCGCCGCCGTTGCGAGAGACCACCATGAACCAAGCCGCCGAAACCCCGCAAAGTCTTACCGTTGTCGCCACCGAAGCCATCCGCCAGCGCATTCTGGCCGGGGAGTGGGCCGATGGCAGCCAGCTGCGCCAGGAAGCGCTGTCGCGCGAGCTGGGCATGAGCCGGGTGCCGATCCGCGAGGCGCTGCGCCAGCTGGAAGCGGAAGGGCTGGTGAACATCATCGAGAACAAGGGCGCGGTGGTGTCGCAGCTGTCGCTGCCGGAAATCGTCGAGCTGCTGCGGGTGCGGGTGCTGCTGGAGTGCGACGTGCTGCTGGAGGCGATTCCGCGCCAGAGCAGCGCCGACATTGCCGAAGCCGAGGCGCTGCTGGCCAAGTTCGAGGTGGCGCTGCGCGACAAGGACATCAGCGCCTGGGGCATTCTCAACGCCCAGTTCCACCTGGCGTTGTACCGCGCCGCCGGACGTGGCCAGACGCTGGCCATCATCGAGCAGCTGCACAACCGCACCGACCGCTACACCCGCATGCAGATCCTGCTCACCGGCTTCAACGATCGCGCCCACCTTGAGCACACCCAGCTGCTGGAATACTGCCGGCAGAAGGATGCCATCAGCGCGGCGGCGTTTCTGCGCCAGCACATCATGAACGCCGAGGAGGCGCTGGAGGCGTGGTACCGCGCCCAGGCGCTGGCGCAGCAGGGCAAGCGCGGCCGCAAGCGCAAGACGGACAACGACGCCGCCTGAGCCACCACAGGCAAGGCTTGGCTCCCGGCCGGCATCGGCTATGGTGAAGTGTCCGCTGCGGCCAACCTGGGCCGCGCACCCACCCCCGCGGGAGTTTTGCCATGTCTCTTTCCATGTATCAGGCATCGGTACCGGTGCTGTTGCACGCGCTCAAGAACCTGTCCGCCATCCTCGACAAGGCGGTGTTGCATGCCGAGAAACAGCAGTTTGCGGCGGAAGTATTGCTGCAGGCGCGGCTGGCGCCGGACATGTTTCCTTTCATCCGCCAGGTGCAGGTGGTGAGCGACACCGCCAAAGGCTGTGGCGCGCGGCTGGCCGGGGTGGAGATCCCCAGCTTTGCCGATAGCGAAACCAGCTTTGCCGAGCTGCAGCAGCGGCTGGCCAAGACGGTGAGCTTCCTGCAGGGGCTGCAGCCGGCGCAGTTCGACGGCAGCGACAGCCGCGAGATCGTGCTGAAGTTTCCGCACCAGACCATGACTTTCAGCGGCCAGGACTACCTGCAGTATTTCGTGCTGCCCAATTTCTACTTCCACCTCACCACCGCCTACGACATCCTGCGCCACAACGGCGTGCCGCTGGGCAAGGGGGATTACCTGGGCGGCGGCGGCTAGCCGGCAGCAATAAAAACGGCGGCCAGGTTGGCCGCCGGTGGGGTATCGACGCCGGCTGGCGTCAGGATTTACCGAACAGCCCGCCCAGCAGGCTGGCGCCTTGCGACAGCAGGTCGCCGCCCTGCGGCACTTCGCCATTCGGGGTCAGGCGGTCGATCAGCGTCGGCAGGTGCTCGGCCACCTGTTGTGCCACCTGGTTGCTGTCCAGCCCCAGCTTGGCGGCCAGGCCGGCAATCTGCTCGTTGCCCAGCACCGACTGGATCTGCTCGGCGCTGATCGCCAGGTTGTCGCCGGTGCCCACCCACGACGACACGATCTCGCCCAGTCCGCCCTGCTGGAATTTCTCCACCAGCCCGGACACGCCGCCGTTGTCGTTCAGCAGTGTCTGTGCGCTTTGCAGCAGACCGCCGTTGCCTTCGCCGCCCAGCAGGCCGCCCAGTTGATCAAACAAGCTCATAGTGCACTCCTTGAGGTGGTTGCTACCTGTCCATTAAAGACGCATGGACATGACAAACATAGTATTTGTGCCGCGGCGGTGGAAATACAAGCGCCGGACGGTGATTAACTGCCTGTTTTCGCAACGGTTTTTTCTGGACAGCCTACCCGTCACAGCGCATACTGCCGCGCTTTGCCATTCAGGAGCCTTCCATGCCGATCAACTTCTACGATCTGAACCGTTTCGAGGCGGTGAAAGTACGCGAGAACCTGCGCAAGGCCGGCTCGCCGGACCGCTTCGGCAAGGATTCCAATGCCAAGGACGGCAAGAAGCTGGACAACCCGCTGCTGGGCAAGCTGCTGCAGCAGCATGTCGACGACAGCAAGAAATAAGCGCTGGCTGCCCCGGGCAGCACAACGCGTAGTACCGCAGGCGGCCCATCGGGCCGCTTTTGTTTTGCCGTCTGCCGGCGCGCCGCTACCCATTCATACTCATTAATCAACTTGGTCACATGCTTGCCGCTGGAATTGGTTAGGCTTGCATGATTCGCAATTGTGTTGGCGCAGACGATAGCAATGAACAAAAAGATCCTGATCGGTAGCGTGGTGGTGGCCGCCCTGGCCACTGGCGTGTGGTGGCAGGCGGGCAGGGCCAAGCCGGCGGCCCCGGCGGGGCGCAAGCCGCCGGCGGTGCAGCTGGCCGCGGTGGTGGCCAACCGGCAGCCGGTGCTGTTGACTGCCAATGGCAGCGTCACCGCGCTGGAGCGGGTGGAAGTGCGGCCGCAGGCCAACGGCGTGGTGGCGCGCCTGCTGGTGACCGAGGGCAGCATGGTGCAGCCGGGGCAGCTGCTGGTGCAGCTGGATGATGCCAGCGAGCAGGCGGCGCTGGCCAAGGCGCGCGCGCAGCTGGCCAGCGATCAGGCACAGCTGCATAGCGCCGAGCGCGAGCTGACGCGCGGCCGCGATCTGGTACGGCAGAACTTCATCTCGCAAAGTGCGCTGGATACGCTGCAGGCTACCGCCGACACCCGCCGCGCCACCTTGGCCGCAGACCGGGCGCAGATCGCCGCCGCGCAGGTAGCGGTGCAGCAGAAGCAGCTGCGCGCGCAGGTGGCAGGCCGCATCGGCGCCATCAGCCTGGCGCCGGGCGCGCTGGTGACCACCGGCATGGCCGAACCGGTGCTGACCATCACCCGCATGAACCCGGTGATGGTGAGCTTCAACCTGCCGGAGCAGCAGCTGGCCGCCGTGCGGCAGGCGCAGGCGGCGGCGCCGCTGGCGGTGCAGGCGCAAGACAGCGCCGGTGGTGTATGCCGCCGCGGCGAACTGAGCTTTATCGATAGCGCGGTGGACAGCGCCAGCGGCAATGTGTTGCTGAAGGCGCGCTTCGACAACAGCGACGGCGCGCTGTGGCCGGGGCAGTTTGTCAGCGTGCAGCTGCAGGCCGGGCAGTACCCGGGGGCGGTGGCGCTGCCGGTGGCCGGGCTGATTACCGGCCCGGACGGCCAGTTTGCCTATGCGGTGGGCGCCGATAACAAGGCGCAGGCGGTGCCGCTGCAGCTGCTGGGCATTGCCAACGAGCAGGCCATCGTGCGCGGCATCCAGCCGGGGGTGAAGGTGATTGTCAGCGGTGGCCAGAACGTGCGTCCGGGCGAAGCGGTGCAGCCGTTGCCGCCGCGCAAGCCCAAGGCGGCCGCTGAGGGCAAGATGGCGGCGGGCAAACCGGGCGGGCTGCCTTCGTGCGGCGGTCATGCGGCCAACGTTAACGCCGGCGGCCAGCGACCGGCCAGCGGAGCGCAGTGATGACGATTTCCGAACTGTGCATCCGCCGTCCGGTGATGACGGTGCTGCTGTGCCTGTCGCTGATCGTCGGCGGCCTGCTGGCGCTGGGGCGCATCCCGATTGCCGCGCTGCCCAGCTATGAAACGCCGACCATCAACGTCTCGGCCAGCCTGTCCGGCGCCAGCCCGGAAACCATGGCCACCTCGGTGGCGACGCCGCTGGAGAAACAGTTCGCCACCATTCCCGGGGTGGCGGTGATCAGCTCCACCAGCAGCCTGGGCAGCACCTCCATCACCCTGGAGTTCGTGCCCGGCCGCAATCTGGACGGCGCGGCGCTGGACGTGCAGGCCGCCTTGCTGCGCGCGCAGCGCAGCCTGCCGGAGGAGATGACCAGCCTGCCGTCGTACCGCAAAGTCAACCCGGCCGACGCGCCTATCCTGCTGTTGGCGCTGAATTCGCCGGCGCTGTCGCTGACGCAGCTGAACGACTACGCCGAAAACCTGGTGTCGCCGACGCTGTCCACCATCAACGGCGTGGCGCAGGTGCAGGTGTTCGGCCAGAAGCGCTACGCGGTGCGGGTGCAGGCCGATCCGCAAAAACTGGCCGCCCGCAACCTGACGCTGGACGAGGTGGCCACCGCGCTGCGTGCGGCCAACGGCAATACGCCACTGGGCACGCTGGAGGGCCGCGCGCAGGT
Source organism: Vogesella oryzagri (assembly GCF_040148885.1). Taxonomy (NCBI): domain Bacteria; kingdom Pseudomonadati; phylum Pseudomonadota; class Betaproteobacteria; order Neisseriales; family Chromobacteriaceae; genus Vogesella; species Vogesella oryzagri. The sequence continues at coordinate 9,367 of NZ_JBEFLD010000012.1, read as the reverse complement.
GCTGACGGTGCAGGCCGACAGCCAGTACCGCAACGCCGCCGCGTTTGCCGCCTTGGCGGTGGGCCGCAACGGCGACAAGGTGGTGCGGCTGGCGGATGTGGCACAGGTGGAGGACAGCATCGAGAACCTGAAGACCGGCAGCTGGGTCAACGGCGAGCGCTCCATCGTGCTGGCGGTGTTCCGCCAGTCCGATGCCAACACGGTGGCAGTGGTGGATGCCATCCGCGGCATGCTGCCCAAGCTCACGGCGCAGCTGCCGGGCTCGGTGCGGCTGGCGCCGCTGTCCGACCGCTCCGATGCCATCCGTGAGGCGGTGCACGACGTCAACCTCACCCTGCTGCTGACGGTGGCGCTGGTGATCATGGTGATCTTCGTGTTCCTGCAGCGGCTGGCGGCGACGGTGATCCCGGCGCTGACGCTGCCGATCTCGCTGATCGGCACCATGGGGCTGATGTATCTGCTGGGCTATTCCATCGACAATATCTCGCTGCTGGGGCTGACGCTGGCGGTGGGGCTGGTGGTGGACGATGCCATCGTGGTGCTGGAAAACATCGTGCGCTACATGGAACAGGGCGAGAAGCCGCTGGCGGCGGCACTGCGCGGCTCGCGCGAGGTAGGCTTCACCATCATCAGCATCTCGCTGTCGCTGGTGGCGATCTTCATCCCCATCTTCTACATGGATGGCGTCATCGGCCTGCTGTTCCACGAGTTCGCGGTGGTGGTGACGCTGGCGGTGCTGGCGTCGGCGCTGGTGTCGCTGACGCTGATCCCGCTGCTGGCGTCGCGCTTCTTGCGCGCCGAGCACATGCCGCACCATGCCGGCACTGGCCACGGCCATGCCATCGCCCGCGTGTTCGAGCGCGGCTTCGATGCGCTGCTGGCGGGCTACGAGCGCACGCTGGACCTGGCGCTGCGTCACCGCCGCGTCACGCTGCTGGTGGCGCTGGGTACGGTGGCCGGGTCGGTGTGGCTGTTCAATGCTATTCCCAAGGGCTTTTTCCCGGTGGAGGACACCGGGCAGATCCAGGTCAACACCGAGGTGGCGCAGGATGTGTCCTACGACCGGTTGGCGGCCTTGCAGGCGCGTGCCGCCGAGATCGTGCAGCACAGCCCGCACGTGGCGGCGGTGACCTCGTCGCTGAGCAGCAGTGGCGGGCGCATGTTCGTGACGCTGAAGCCGCGCGGCCAACGTGCCGCGGTGCAGCAGGTGGTGGAAGACCTGCGCAAGGATTTGCGCAAGGTGAACGGCCTGTCGGTGTTCCTCAACCCGGTGCAGAACCTGCGTCTGGGCGGGCGGCAGAGCAAGAGCCGCTATCAGTACGTGCTGCAGAGCGTGGACGCCAGCGGCCTGTATGACTGGGCCGACAAGCTGGAGCGCGGCATGCGCCAGGATGCGCTGTTCCAGGATGTCAGCAGTGATGCGCAGCGCAAGGGGCTGCAGGCGGAACTGCTGATCGACCGCGACAAGGCGGCGCAGCTGGGGGTGGGCATGCAGAGCATCCGCACCGCGCTGTACACCGCCTTCGGCCAGCGTCAGGTATCCACCATCTACACCTCGGCCGACAGCTACCCGGTGCTGCTGCAGCTGGACGAGGCGTTCCGCATCAACGAGTTCGACCTGACGCGGCTGTATGTGCGCGGCAGCGACAACACGCTGCTGCCGCTGTCCAGCATCGCCAGCGTGCGCCGCACGGTGGGGCCGGTGGCGGTCAGCCATCAGGGCCAGCTGCCGGCGGTGACGCTGTCGTTCAACCTGCCGGCCGGTGTGGCGCTGGGCGAGGTGGACCAGCACCTGAAAGCCATCCAGCAGGACATCGGCCTGCCGGCCAGCGTGTTTACCAGCTATGCCGGCGACGCGGCGGCGTTTGCCGAATCGCAGAGCAGCCAGACCACGCTGTTCCTGGTGGCGCTGGTGGTGATCTACGTGCTGCTGGGGGTGCTGTACGAAAGCTACATCCACCCGCTGACCATTCTCGCCGGCCTGCCGTCGGCGGCGATGGGCGCGCTGGGGGCGCTGATGCTGATGGGGCAGGAGCTGACCATCATCGCCGGCATCGGCATCCTGATGCTGATCGGCATCGTCAAGAAGAACGCCATCATGATGATCGACTTTGCGCTGGTGGCGCAGCGTGAGCAGGGCATGACGCCGTACGACGCCATCCGCAGCGCCTGCCTGCTGCGGCTGCGGCCGATCCTGATGACCACGCTGGCGGCGATGATGGGGGCGCTGCCGATTGCGCTGGCGCTGGGCGCCGGTGCCGAGCTGCGTCAGCCGCTGGGGGTGGCGGTGGTGGGCGGGCTGCTGTTCTCGCAGTTGGTGACGCTGTACATCACCCCGGTGCTGTACCTGTGGTTCGACGGCCTGGGCGCGCGCTGGCGCAAGCCGGCAGTGGCGAACGCGGACGCCTGATACAAGGTTGGCCGCAGTAAACGACAAGGCCCGGCAATGCCGGGCCTTGTGCTGTGTGCGTGCCGCCGGTTCAGGGTGTGGCCGGTGGCGGCGAGTCGCTGAACTCGGCCAGCGCCCAGTCGCGGAAGGCGATCACACTGGGCAGGGTGGCCAGCTCTTGCGGGTAGATCAGGTAGTAGGCCCAGTCGGTTACCAGCGCGATATCCGACAACTGCACCAGCGTGCCGCCGGCCAGGTCGTCGGCAATCATGCTTTCTTCTGCCAGGGTAATGCCCATGCCGCGGCTGGCGGCGACGATGGCCAGGTCCAGCGTGTCGAAGGCGTAGGCTTCCGGATTGCCGCCGGCGCTTTCGCCGGCCAGCGCGAACCACTCGGCCCAGAACGGGTCTTCGTGCGATGGGTGCAGCAGCGGGTAGTTGCGGAACTCGGCCGGCGTGGGCAGCGGCTTGTCCTGGAACAGCGACGGCGACGCCACCGGCACGAAGCGGGCGCTGCGCAGGCGGTGGTAGATCAGCCCCGGTTCCTTGCTGATGCTGGCCTGGAACGAGATGTCGTACTCGCGGCTCTTGAAGTTGGGATCGAAGGCGGTAACGGTAACCAGGAACACCGTCAGCTCCGGGTGCAGATTGCGGAAACGGGTGAGCTTGGGCAGCACCCAGCGCGAGGCAATCGACGGGCTGGCCTTCACCCGCAGCTCGCGCGAGCGGCGCGAGATGGCATCGCTGGCGGACTCAATGCGGGCAAAGGCATCGCGCACCGCCGGCAGCAGCGCGGCGCCTTCCGGTGTCAGTGCCAGGCCGCGCGCCTGGCGCACGAACAGCGGCAGGCCGTAGTGCGCCTCCAGCGTCTGGATATGGCGGCTCACTGCGCCCTGGGTCAGGTGCAGGGTTTCTCCGGCCTTGGTGAACGAGTGCTGCTCGGCGGCAACCAGGAACACGCGCAGGGCATTCAGCGGCGGCAATTTCATTGCAGACATCCCATGATTTTTTTGCATGGTAAACATGCGTAAGAATGCTTTGTCAATCTTGGGGCCGCTGCGTAACCTTGCACGGGTCATGGCAAAAATCCTTGCTGCAATAGCACGTTAAATTTCCGGTGGCGCGGCATTGTACTGTTTTGTATCAATATTTAATACGATCCAGCAATGCAATATGCTCATGGTGATTGCAAGGGCAATTAAAGCGCGCATTTAACGGTATTTGTGGCATGCCAACCGCAGTCGGCTGCGGTTTGTCGCCGGCTTGTAAGCAAATGGAAAGCTTGGGCTGTTAGGCTTTGTGCTGGTGGATGCAACTTCCGCCGCTAGCCGTAGTCTGTTGCGGTGCTGTACTGCTGCCGCAACGGCACGACAGCTGATGGCAAGGATGCAAGTTTTGCTGGTGTCGGTTCTGCTTTACGCAGATACTGGATGCCCGAATTATCGGCTGTTGCCGCCTGGCAGCAGCGATGCAGGAATGCGCGACCGCAAGGTCGCCGCAAGAACCCCTCCCGGCAACGGGGGCGCGGTAGGGTGGTGTGAAGTAGCCGAACTGTCACGGGCATGGTCTGCCTGCCGGCTGCGGCACAGTACCCGACGGTTGGCAGCTTGCTGCCAGCTGGCTGTAAATCCTGATTATCAGGGTTTTGCTCTGTCCCACGGTGACCCGCCGGCTGTGTCCGGCGGGGTTTTTTTTTGCCCGTGCGGCCAACGTTTGCCGCGTTACAGCTCCGCCCACTGCCGCAGCAGGTTGTGGTAGGTGGCGGTCAGCGTTACCAGTTCCTGGCAGTTGCCCACCTTTTCTCGCAGGCTGATGATGGCCATGTCCATGTCGAACAGCATGGCGCGCTGCGCATCGTCACGCACCATGCTTTGCGTCCACATGAACGAGGCCAGCCGGGCGCCGCTGTGCACCGGCTCGACGCGGTGCAGGCTGGTGGACGGGTAGACGATCAGATCGCCGGCCGGCAGCTTGACGCGATGGCTGCCGTAGGTGTCCTCCACCACCAGCTCGCCGCCTTCGTATTCGTGCGGCTCGCTGAAGAACAGCGTGCTGGAGACGTCGGTGCGCACGTACTGGCCGGACAGCGGGTCGGTGCGCACGGCGTTATCGACGTGGTTGCCGTAGGTCATGCCGCGCTGGTAGCAGTTGAACATCGGCGTCATCACCACTTTGGGCAGTGCCGCCGACATGAACAGCGGCTGGCGCGCCAGCGCGCGCTGCACCAGCGCCGCCAGCTCGCGGGCGGTGTCGCCAGTGGCCGGCAGTTGCAGGTTGTGTTTGACGTCGATGGCCTGGTGGCCGGCGGTGGCGCGGCCATCCTGCCAGTCGGCATTGGCCAGCAGCATGCGGGCGTGGGCCAGTTCTTCGCGGGTCAGTACTTCGGGGATGTGCAGCAGCATGGGGATTCCTGAGCAAAACGGGTTGGCAGACGCGCAAGATGGGGTGGTGCATCCTGCCAGCGTTTTGGCGATGGCGCTGCCCTCATCGCCAAAACGGCCTTGCGGCCAACCTGCAGTGCTGCAGAGGTTGGCCGCAAGGCGGCGGGCTTAGTACTTGTAGCCCACGGTCAGTTGTACTTCACGCGGCGCGGCGGCGGAGGCATGGCCGCTGTAAGCGGAGTCGTAGTACTTCACGTTGGTGAGGTTGTTGACGTTGAGCTTCACGCTGTACTTGCGCGCTTCGTAGGCCAGCATGGCGTCGTAGCGCACGTAGGCCGGCAGGTAGTTGGTCTTGGACTGATCGGTGCTGCCGTCAGCGGCAAAACGCTTGGCCGCATAGTAGGCACCCACCCCGGCACGAATCACCTCGTTCACCTTATATGTCGCCCACAGGTTGGCGGTACGCTTCGGCGTGTACTTCGGCACCGCGCCGGTGTTGACGCTGGTTTCGGTGTTGGTGGTGGAGTTCCAGCCCTTGTCGATCTTCGGGTCCATCAGTGCGGCGCCGGCGAAGATTTCCCAGCGTTCGCTCAGACGGCCGGCGGCTTCCACTTCAATGCCGTTGGTGTGGCGCTTGGCGTACAGGATGCTGATGTCCGGCGACAGTGCATCGGTGTTGCGCTCGTACAGCTTCACGGTGCGGAAGATGGCGGCGCGCAGGGTAGCATCGCCATCGGCCAGATCCCACTTGGCACCCAGTTCGTAGTGGTTGTTGCGCTCGGCCTTGAGCTTGTCGGTGCCGGTGCCGCTGTTGACGTCGAACTGGTAGGCCTCGCCGGACGGGTTCAGCAGGCTGCTGTAGCCCAGGTAGTAGCTGGACTCATTGGTCGGCTGCCAGATCAGGCCGGTGCGGTAGCTCAGGCCTTTGTCATCACGTGTGTTGGTGCGGCTCACGCTACCGTTGCTGTAGCTCTTGTAGTTGCCTTCCAGCGTGTCCATGCGCACGCCGCCCATGACTTTCCAGTTGGCGCCCAGCTCAACGGTGTCGGTCAGATACGCCGCCAGGTTGCGGGTGACGTAGCTGTTGGACGGCGACTCGCTATAGCTGCCGGTGTAACTGATGCTGCTCGGGTCGCCCACGGTGGTGGTCAGGTTGGTGATGCTGCTGTTGGCGGTGATGGTGAAGGCATTCTGCGTTTCGCGCACGAATTCCACGCCGGCCAGCAGGTTGTGACGCAGGTCGCCGGTGGCGAATTTGCCGGTGTAGTCGGTGGTCAGCGCCTGCACTTCGTTCAGCGAGCCGCGGTTCTTGCCTGAATAGCGCAGCAGGGTGTCGTCGGTTACCGCAGTGCCGGCGCTGATGCCGCCAGTATTGGTGCTGTTGCGCAGCTGCGGCTGGCTGGTGACCAGCCAGCGGTCATAGCGGGCCACGCGCAGCTGGCTGCTGATCTCGTTGTTGGCGTCCAGCTTGTGAGTGATGCGCGCGGTGCTGATATCGCTGGTGATGTCTTCGCTGCTCATGCCCTGCAGCCCGTAGAAGCGGTCCAGCGGCACGTCGATCGGGCGGTTGGTGTTCGGGTTGTACGGCACGCCCAGCATTGGGGTGTTGTTTTCCTTCAGCCGCATGTGCGACAGCACCACGGTGGTGGGCTCGCCCAGGCCGAAAGCGATGGAGGGGGCAATGCCGAAGCGCTCCGCTTCGCTGATGTTGTTCGGGCTGCCATCGTTGACCGCCATCATGTTCAGGCGGATGGCGCTGGTGTCGGACAGCGCCTGGTTGACGTCGGTGGTGGTGCGGTAGAAATCGTTGCTGCCCACGGTAGCGGTGACTTCCACCTGTTCGCCGGCAAACGGCGTCTTGCTGACCTGGTTCAGTACGCCACCGGTGGAGCCACGGCCGAACAGCATGGAACTGGCGCCCTTCAGCACTTCGATTTTCTCATCGTTGAACGGGTCGCGGTTGTACTGCGCCACATCGCGCTGGCCATCGCGGTAGGTGTCGGCAAACATGGCAAAGCCGCGCAGGTAGACCTGGTCGCCGCTGCGGCCGCCTTCGCCGGCGGCGAAGCTGATGCCGGACACGTTCTTCAGTACGTCCTTCAGGTTCACGTCACCCTGATCTTCCATCAGCTGGCGGGTGATGACCGAGACCGCCTGCGGTACATCCTTCAACGCCTGCTTCTGCTTGCCCAGGGTGGTGGTGCCGGCCTGGTAGCTGCCGCGTTTGGGTTGTTCGCCGGTCACCACCACGGTTTCCAGCGTGGTGCTGCTGTCGGTGCTGGCCGTGGTGGTGGCATCGGCGGCAATGGCCAGGCCCGGGGCCAGGCTGGCGGCCAGCATGCTGGCAAGCATGGTGTGCGGCAGGCGCTTGGGGGCACCCTGGGTGGCAACGATGGAGGCGGTCTTTTTCATATGTCTAATGTGTCGTTGTGCGTAAAAAACGGGCAAAAGCCGCCCCGTGCGGCCAACCTGGGTGGGCCGCAGTGCGGGGGAACGGCGTGGAGGATTACTGCGCTTCGGTGACGAAGCCGATGCGGTTGATGCCGCTGCCTTGCGCCGCGGCCAGGGTGGTGGCTACCACCTCGTAGCGCACTGCCTTGTCGGCGCGCAGGTGCAGCTCCACCGCGGCATTGGCGGCGGCGGCTTCGGCAAAGCGGCTCTTCAGCCGGCCCGGCTCGATCGGCAGATCGTTCCAGTACAGCTTGCCATCGGCATTGATGGCCAGGCGGATGGCTTCCGGCTTCTCTTCATGCTGCGCGGCGCTGGCCTGCGGCAGATTGACCTGCACCGCATTGGTCAGCAGCGGTGCGGTGATGATGAACACCACCAGCAGTACCAGCATCACGTCCACCAGCGGTGTGGTGTTGATCTCGGACATCGGCGCATCGGTGCCTTTGTCAAAACTACCGAACGCCATCGTTGCCTCCGTGGGTCAGCAGGTGGGCGTGCAGGTCATGGGTGAAGTGGTCCATTTCCTGGTTGATCACCCGGTTCAGGCGGGTGAAGGTGTTGTAGGCCAGCACCGCCGGGATCGCGGCGGCCAAGCCTGCGGCGGTGGCGATCAGTGCCTCGCCGATCGGGCCGGACACGGTGGCGATGGATACCTGGCCCTGGGCGCCGATATTCACCAATGCGTGATAGATGCCCCACACGGTGCCGAACAGGCCGATGAACGGCGCGGTGGAGCCGATGGTGGCCAGTAGCGTCATGCCGCCTTCCAGCTTTTGCTGTTCCTGCAATAGCCGTTTGCGCAGCGCGCGGGTCAGGTAGTCATCCAGCGAGCACGCCTGCCCCAGCGCGCTGCTGCTATGTTGCTGGTACTGACGCAGCGCCGCCAGGCCGTCGCGCAGCAGTGCCGATACCGGTGCCGGGGTGGCGGTCAACTCGCCTTCCGCCTGTTTCCAGCTGTCGGCGGCCCACAGCAGGCTTTCGGATTGACGGTTCAGGCGCAGGGTGCGCCACGCGCGCCAGCCGCGCAGCACGATGAAATACCAGGTCAGTACCGACATCAGGATCAGGCTCAGGAAAACCGACACCAGAATGGCGTCGCCCTGTTCGAAGGTGTGCATCAGGTTCATGTTCAGGCTTTGGTCTTGTTTGGAAGGACGAATTTGATCGGGGCGGTAAAGGTGTCGTCGATGGGCTCATCGCCGCGCATGGCCGGGGAGTAGCTCCAGCCGGCGGCCGCACGGCGTGCGGAGCTGTCCAGGCGCGGGAAGCCGCTGGAGCGGGCCACGCTGACCGCGGTAGCCCGGCCTTTGCTGTTCACGGCGATGCGCAGGTACACGGTGCCTTCTTCCCCCAGCTCCAGCGACAGTGGCGGGTATTCCGGCTTCGGATTGTTCAAGTAGCTGCCCTTCTCATATGAAGGCGGGGTGACGGCTACTTTTTCCGGCACGGCGGCCTGCTCAACGTTGGCCGCATGGTTTGTTGTTTCCGTGGCGGCAGTGCTGGGGCTGCTTGGTGCCGGTGCCGGCTGGCTTGGCGCCGGTACGCTGGGAGCATTGCTTGTCACTTGGCGCGGCACGCTGGGGGTGACGATCGGCTTAACGGCAGCGGGCTGCGGCGTGAGCTGCTTGGGCACAACGGGAGTCACGCGTTGCGGCGCGGCCGCCGCTGTCGGTTGCGGTGCTTCATTAATGCTTACCATCTCGATCGGCAACAGCTGTGGCGGCGTGACCGGTGTGGTGTGGTTGGAGGCGAGCATCAGTAGCCCCAAGTGTGCCGCGCCGATCACAGTCAGGGCGCCATAGTGGAAAGCACGGTGTTCCATAAAGTATTTGCTGGTAGTTATAAGAACTATTCGCATTTATATTATTGTTATCTTCGATTCATTGTCAAAACATTCGCCATACAATCCGGTAAAAATCACGAAAATCGGAGAGAAAAACGCGCGATCAGAGCGTGCTGCAGCCGCTATCCATTGCCGGGTGGGGTGTGATGGTGAAATTTTTTCGTGCCGATAGCTTTGCAGATCAACGACTTGTCGATTTTGTCGGGTTTTCTGTGGTGGCGGGTGTTGACGGGTGTGGGTTGGCTGGGTATAGTTCGCCTCCTCTGCTGACGACGCAACGAAACGAAGTCAGCCCGCTCTTTAA
>NZ_JBEFLD010000009.1:0-186786 GCF_040148885.1 Vogesella oryzagri | reverse complement strand
CGAGGCTTACCAGTGGCCCGGCCAGCACCAACGGTACCAGCACGGTGATGATGCCGGCAGACACGCCGCCGCGCCCGCGCAGCTTGTGCGTCAGCCAGCGCTGCACCGGCGCCAGCAGAAAGGCCAGGCAGATGCCCCACGCCAGCGCATCCCAGAACGGCGCCAGCATCCAGTACAGCGCCAAGCCGCACAGGATGGCGACCGCGATGACAAAGCCCTTGAGATAGAGATCCACGCTCGCTCCTCTGTGACGCCGGTGGCTCACGGCGGGCTGCAATTGACAAGCCGGGCAGCGTGCGCGCTTGCGGCCCACCTTTGCAGGCGCAACCGCAACGGCGCGCACCGCGTGCCGCGGCTTAAAGACGACCGGTGGTCAGCCGCACCAGGAACATCACGACGGCGACAACCAGCAAGATGTGAATGAAACCGCCGAGGGTGTATGACGACACCAGCCCCAGCAGCCACAGAATCAGCAGGATCACTGCAATGGTGGTAAGCATGCTTCGTACTCCTTTTCCGGCGCCGGCCCGCCAGCCGCAGCCGGCAACCCGGTTGCCGGCACGGCGCAGTACTCGGCGCATTGCCCTGTTACTTCAGGAACCGACTGTGTTGCTGCCGCTCAAAACGCCTGATCAGCTGCTCGGCCTCGTTCCGGCTGATGCCGTAGGCCTCCTGCAGCCTGCCCGACAGCGCCACGCGCCTGCCGGCAATCATGTCAAGGCAATCGTCAGGCAGATTGCTCCACTCGGCTTTTACCTTGCCCCGGAATTCCTTCCAGTTTCCTGCTACCCTGTTCCAGTCCATTATCGTTCCTTCCACATGGCGCCCGTATGCAGGCATTGCCAATCGGGCTGCCGATCATGCAGCCGGCCGTGCACTACTGCTGCACTCATGCAAGGACAGGGTACTGCTGCCAAGGTAGGCCATCGTTTGTGCTGTGCTCATGGAAAAGCCGGTTACAGTATTAAGGATATGCAGTGACTGCGTTCCTGTCGGTACGCTGCCAGACATAGGTTGACGAATGTCTGGCGCGGCCCGGCCATCGCTCAAGGCTCGGCCGCAGGCGCAGGCAGTACCACAACCACATCGCCCCCTGTTTTGCCACGTTCGCCAGTGTCCCCGGTTGCACCAGTCGCACCGGTGTCTCCCGTCGCGCCAGTGTTGCCGGTATTGCCAGCCGTGCCGGCATCGCCGGTGGCGCCCGTGTCACCACGATAGCCGGTAGCGCCGGCGGGGCCGGAGGCACCGGCCGGACCAGCCGGCCCCGGCACTATCACCGTAGATTCCGCCGGCTGGGTCACCACCACTGCCGGTGGTCGTTCGCATGCTGTCAGGGCCAGCACCATTAGTGCCCCTGACAGCTTCATCGCATTTTTCATGATCATTCCTTCGCTTGGGTTAAAGACAAGCACGGGCGTGGACCAACCGCCGGCCTTGTCAGCCCAAGCTACGCCGTTGCCGCGGTGGCTACCGTTCGCTGGCATACATACACCCGGGCCGCGGCTTGAAGCGACGCGGTGGGCGCCCGCAAACGGCGCTGAAGTGTTGAGTGCGCTGGCGCACAGACTGCACCGAGCGTTGTCGTAGCATTAAATGGCACGCCAAAGGTTGGCCGCAGACGCGGCCGGGAGCCGTGCACGATGGCAAAGGAGTGGAATATGCAACTCGGCCTGCTGGATCTGCCCTGGTGGGGCACGCTGCTGGTCACGTTGGGGCTAACCCACGTCACCATTGCCGCGGTCACCATCTTCTTGCACCGCCACCAGGCGCACCACGCGCTGGCGCTGCACCCGGTCGTCAGCCACCTGTTCCGTTTCTGGCTGTGGCTGACCACCGGCATGGTCACCCGCGAATGGGTGGCAATCCACCGCAAGCACCACGCCGCCTGCGAGAGTACGGACGATCCGCACAGCCCGCAGGTGTACGGTCTGCGCACGGTGTTGCTGCAAGGCGCCGAGCTGTATCGCCGTGCCGCCACCGACTCGGCGCTGTTGGCAAAATACGGTCACCACACCCCCGACGACTGGCTCGAGCGCCGGCTGTACGCCCGCTATAGCGCGCTGGGTGTCAGCCTGATGCTGCTCATCGATCTGCTGCTGTTCGGTCCGCTCGGTCTCAGCGTGTGGGCAGTACAGATGCTGTGGATTCCATTCTTTGCCGCCGGCGTCATCAACGGCGTCGGCCACTACTGGGGCTACCGCAATTTCGCGCCCGATGACTGCTCTCGCAATGTCGTGCCGTGGGGCATCCTGATCGGCGGCGAAGAGCTGCACAACAATCATCACGCCTATGCCAGCTCTGCCCGGCTGTCACGCCAGCGCTGGGAGTTCGACATCGGCTGGCTGTACATCCGCCTGCTGGCCGCGTTGCGGCTGGCCACGGTGCATAAGCTGGCGCCGCCGCTGCGCTACAACCACGCCAAGACGGCGTGCGATGCCGACACGCTGCAGGCGGTGATCGTGCATCGCCATCACGTGCTGGCACGCTTTGCCCGCCTGCTGCACCCCGTTGCCATCGCCGAACTGGGTAGCGATACGGCATTGCCGCTGCCACACGCGGCGATTCGGCAGTGGCTGCAGCGCGGGCGACACGCCCTGCCGTTGCCACAGCGCACCGCGCTGGAACAGGAGCTACGTCACAACCGCAAACTGAACACCATTGAACTGATGCGCCAGGACCTTACCGCCCTGTGGCGCCGTTCCGGCACCTCGAAGGAGCAGCTGCTCGCCCAGCTGGAGGACTGGTGCCACCGCGCCGAGGGAAGCGGCATTGACGCGCTGCAGGAATTCTCCCGCGCGCTGCAAAGCTACGACTTACCGTTAGGAGAGACAAAATGACCTTAGGAACCATACTGCTGATCGTGGTGGTGATACTGCTGATCGGCTCCTTTCCCAGTTGGCCGCACAGCCGCAGCTGGGGTTACGGCCCCAGTGGCGGGCTTGGACTAATATTGCTGGTGCTGCTGATTCTGTTGGTGCTGGGTCGTTTGTAAACCAGCCACCACCCCAGCCAAACAAAAGCGACCCCGCACTTTGATGCGGGGTCGCTTTTTGGTCAGAAACCGCCACGACCACGATCAGTACTGCCGCGCAACACCGCCTGGCGGCGTATAACCACTGCCCGCCTCAGACCGGCATGACCACCGCGACCTTACGCCCGCGAGCAGACTGCGGGCGCAAGAAAAACCGGCGCCAGCACAATGCTTGCGCTGGCGCCGGAATCCACCACTGTGGTGCTGTCCCGCCATCTCGGCCGGGGCACGCCGTTTAGTTAGTGGCGATCACCCATTTCATGGCCGATAACACCGCCGATAGCGGCGCCGCCCACTGTGCCAAGTACACTGCCACCGGTCAGCACTGCACCGCCGACGGCACCCACGCCAGCGCCGACGGCGGTGTTCTGCCCTTGGCGCGACATGCCCGCACAACCACCCAGGCTCAGCAGTATGGCTACGCTGACTGCGCCGAGTGTCAATCTCTGCATCGTTTTCATGGGGTTACCTTTTTCCTGAATAGAGTATTTCGGGTGAGCCGTAGCGGTGTGGACATCGCGGATGCCCTGGCCGGACTGGCCGGCAGTGAATACGGGCCGCGACTCACGTTGACTCCTTTGTGTGAGTGGGCAGTGTCATGTCGGCAGGAGCCACCGCATGCACTGCTCGTCGCCAGGGCCAGGCGGCCGTCAGGCCGGCATGGCGTGGTATGGCGCCAATGAATGCAGCTTAAAAGCACCGCCCTGGACCGTCTGTCTGCTAGCACACAAACACCGGGAAATCGTCAGGGCGTGGCCAGCAGATGGCCGGCTGGATGCGGCTCGCTGATCGGCACAAGGGGAAGTGTGCGGAACGCGGCAGGATGGGCGGCGGCGTGCACCGTCCTGGTGATGGCGGTCGATAACGGCTGGGGCCGCATCAGCACCGCCGCCGTTTCGTGGCTTGCTGCGCGGCGAACGGCTATGTATGGCAACGAACAGACTGCGGCCAACGTGTCCGCGATGATGATCCTGTCTGCGCCGAGCAATGCCGGCACAGGCCGCGTGGCCAGGCATCCCTCCCAACAACATCGACATGCCACGCCACACCGCGCGCTTTCGAGCCGCCCCCGCCCGCAGTGCCAAGCGCGACCGGACAACCGGACAAACTTCGCCGCCGTCGTCCAGCCCCCGGCAGGCACACCCGCCAGCTGCAGGCCACAGGAGAGTCAACATGAAAAGTATTCTACTTGCCACGGCCATTGCCGCCGTCACCACCCTCGCCACCCCGGCTCTTGCTGCCGACGTTGGCGTCTCGATCAGCATCGGCCAGCCCGGCTTCTATGGCCGCCTCGATATTGGCGGTTACCCGCCGCCGCTGCTGCTCTATCGCGAACCAATCGCCATCCGCCGTGTGCCGGAGAGTCGGCAGCCGATCTATCTGCGCGTCCCGCCGGGACACGCCCGCAACTGGGGACGCTATTGCCGCACTTACAACGCCTGTGGCGAACGGGTCTACTTCGTGCAGGATCGCTGGTACACCAACGAGTATGTACCGCGCTACCAGCGCTATCAGCGAGATCGCCAGCAGCAGCGCCGCCATCACCGCTATCAGCAGGGTGACAGGGACTACCGCTACAACCAGCAAGGCGTCCCACCGTTGTATAACGATGAGGATAGGAATGACGCTTATCAGAACCGTTGAGCATGCTGCTGCAGCCTCCTGGCCAGGGACGCGCTTACCAGGCGCACCTGGCCAACACCATTTGTCCCTCCCTGCGCCCGCCAGCAACCACCGCCGCATCACGACATTTTGCCCAGCGACCACCGCCGGTGCGGCGCCCCTTGCCGAAGCCAGCGCGCGGCCGCGCGAGCAATGTGTTGCTGGCCGATATGCTTGCTAGCGCACAGACCGGGTCATCAACGCTGCGCACCATAAGTCGTCACACGGCGGCGATGGCGCAACATCAGCGCGACGCATCTTTTCATCCTCAGCAGATTGGTCGGTCCATCATGTCCTGTTTCGTGCTTCCCAAACGCAAAGCGCACCAGCTGCGGTCGCCGGCGCGCGCCAACCACCTGCTGTACAAACAGCTGGCCAAGCTCACCGTACTGCTGCGCAAGGCACAGTATCTGGCCGATCATGATCCGCTCACCGGCCTGCCCAACCGCCGCCTGCTGTATGACCGTTTGCAGCAGGCAATGGTGATGGCCGCGCGCGAACAGCGGCAGCTGGCTGTGCTGATGATCGATGTGGACCAGTTCAAGGCGGTTAACGACCGGCACGGGCACGCCGCCGGCGACCAGCTGCTGCAGCAGGTGGCACAACGGCTGACACACTGTCTGCGCAGCAGCGACACCGCCTGCCGGCTGGGGGGCGACGAGTTTGTGGTCATCCTGCCGGAGCTGAAGGGTGAAGACCCGGCACCGCGGGTAGTGGCCAAGATCCAGCACGCGCTGGCACAACCCTATCTGCTGGGGCAACACGCACTGGCGATCAGCACCAGCATCGGCGTTGCCCTGCACCACGACCGACAGCAAACCGCAGACGAATTGCTGCAGCAGGCCGACAGCAATATGTACCGCAACAAGCAAGCGGCCAGCGCGACCCGCGCCGCGCAGCCGCAGGCCAGTCTGCAGTCATAAGCGGCCGGGCCGCCGCCGCGGGTTAACTGCGGCCAACCCCGGTTCAGTCCAGCGGCCGGTACAGCAGCAGCAACTGGGCCGCCAGCAGCAAGCCGGCCAGCAGCTGCCCCGCCAACCGCCGCCAGCGTGACCCGCGGTAGTAGGTCCCGTCGGTCAACAGCAGTACATCCCAAAAGCGGCTGGTGACGCCGTAACACACCGTCGGCGCACTGCCGCGATGATGCCGGGCATGCCAGCACTTCAGCCGATACAGCGTACCGTGGTCGCGACGCAGGTGATGCAGCGCGTGATGGGTCAGCGCATAGCCGACATAGCCCAGCAGCACCCCCAACGTCAGCGCACTGGCACGGCGCAGATCGCCCAGCCACCACACCGGCAGGAACACCAATACCGCAAACAGCAAGCCGCTGAGCAATGTCGGGGTATAGATCAGCGCCGCCGGCCGCCGGTGGTGCTCGGCATGCCAGCGAGAAAACGGGGCGACACCGTGCAGTACGAAGCGGTGCGACGCATACTCCAGCGCGCTCCATTCCAGTAGGCCGGCCATCACCAGCACCGTGCTGTCCAACCGGTGGCTACCGTTGCCGCTCAGCAGCAGAAACAGCAGCAGCCCGGCAATAGCCACGCCGTACAGCGCAAAATCGACACGGTATGCGGCTTCTCCGTGTTCCAGAGCAAACAGCTTCATGACATTGCACCCTCCTGACTGACGGCCCGGCCGCAGGGGCACGGGCGATAAGGCATGCTAGCCAGCGCCGCGGCGGCGGTCGGTACGCCATCGTACACAGCCATGCTTGCGGCCAACCTTGTGCCGTCCTGCCCGCCGTCAGGGCGCGGGCGTCCAGTTCACCCGCAGCTGGTGCGGCTGGCCGTCATCCTGCAGCAGCACCTCGTCGCCGGCCTGCGGCACGCCATCCAGGGTGATGCCCGCCACAGCCGCGCGCGGCACCTCGATCGCGGTGGCGTAGCGACGGTTGATGGCGACGATGCCGGCCTGCGACCGGGCGATCAGCGCGGCATCGCCGGGCAGCACTTCCGACGCGGCATCGCACAGATCGGTGAGCAGGCCGAAGTACAGGTACTCGCTATGATTGGCAAAAAAGCGCACCTCCAGCCCTTCCAGCAGGCTGTCGACGCCGGCTTCGTTACTGAGCATGGTCGGAATCACCACCAGCGTGTGCGCACTCGGCGGCAGGCCGCGGCTGAAATCCATGCGCGGCAGCAGGTGCGGCGTCACCGTCAGCGTCGCCAGCCAGTTCATCAGCGTGACCGCCAGCTGGCTGGTGGACAGGATCGCCAGCAGCCCCAGCAACAGCAGCGGCCACACGCCGAGGCCGCTGGCCTGTGCCTGCCACAGCAGCAGGCCGCTGAACAGCGCGGTCAGCAGCGCAATACCGCCCAGAAACAGCGGCAGCGCGTGGCGAAAGCCGGCGTGGCACAGCGCGGCCAACAGCGAAAAGCGCACCGCGGCCGCCCGTTCCAATTGCGGCAGCCCGTTGCCGATCAGTTAATAGCCGACATGGCTGCTCGACTCACTTAGCCGCCGCCCCAGATTCTCGACCGCGACACCGCGCGCCAGCGTCACCACCAGCTGCGCCACCGCCACTTCACTCAGCGTGCTGCGCTTGGCGATGGCCTCGACCGCATGGCGGTAACGGTCGCGGGTGGCAAAATCCATCTGCCCGTACACGCCATACGGGTCCTGCTGCAGCACTTGCTCCACCGCGCTCATACTTTCGACAAAGTCGCGCCAGTTCAGCGCCCCCAGCGCGCGCAGGCTGCCGATGCTGTTGCTGATCGTCACCTGATCGGCCGCCTGCTGCTGGTTTTCCGACTGCACCAGCTGCTCGATGGTGAAGCCGGATTCACTCAGCCGCTGCGCGATCCAGGTCAGCGGCAGCGCCAGCGCCGGGCCACGTCCCTGCAGCCGGCGCGCCAGTTCGGCGACAAAGGTGCTGATCATCGGTGGATTGGAACGCGCCATGTCGGCGACCACCAGGATCAGGCTTTTCGGGTCTTTTTCCGCTACCTCGCGCATCTGGTCGGCCCAGGAATCGGCCAGGTTGCGGGCCGACCAGCCGGCGGCGATGCGCACCGCGACGCGGCGCAGGTTCTCGATTACCGCCAGGCGCAGCATGATCGGGATCGCCCACAGCTCGCCCAGCTGCAGCGGCGTCACGCGCTGGTAGGCGGCGACAAAGCGGCGCAGGCTGTCGCCATCGACGCGGCTGTCGCTGTGGGTGACGATTTCCAGCGCGATGTCGTAGACGCGGGGATGACAGTGGGTGGCGATGTTGCCGGCGGCGGCCAGGCACGGCAGCTCGCGGCTATTCGCAGCACACACTGGCAATATGGGCAGGCTGATGCGGGATGGCTCACCCGAGAACGACAAGCGCTAATGCAAGGTGGCCTGTCACCGCAGTGGCGAGAGCCACAAACGTTGGCCGCATGCGCCACGCCCGCAGCATCCGCGGCAAACATGTACTGCCGCATTTGCCGCACACACTGCGACGACACCCAGAACGGCGCTGCGACTCGGGCCCGCACTACCGGGCAGAAGGGCTGCTACCAGCCGGTCAGACCACGCAACAGTGCTTGATCTGGCTGCGGTTTGACGCAGTGCATTTTTTCGGCCGAACAGCGCCGGCATTCGCTGCCGGTGCTGTCCACGAGGCGAGACAGCGCAGTAAGCGCCGCTGCATCTACGCAGGATGTGGGTCTCACTTCCCGGTGCAATGTGGCGCGCATTTGAAACACGGGACAGTTCAAAAGCAACTGTCCCGTGTCCGATAGGCAACCAGCCACTAGCCGCGCTTCATGCCCACGCGCGGTCTTAATGCTCCGCTTCGGGCGGCATTATGTAAGGCGAGCGTTTCCCGGGTTGCTTGTTTTGCTGTTGTTGAGAGGGTGAGTACTGAGCACCAGATGCCTGCTGACGCTGTTCCGCACGCGATCTACCCTGATTGTTGTTCTGCTCTGGCTGTTGCCGTTGTTGCCACTGTGGTTCTGGTTGCTGCTGTTGCTGCTGCCGTTGTGGCTGCTGCGGCACTTGCTGCTGTCGTTGCTGTTGCTGCCATGGCGGCTCTTGCTGTTGTTGCTGCGGTGCTTGCTGTTGCTGTCGTTGAGGTTGCCGTTGAGGCGGCTGTGGTGCCTGCTGCTGTTGCCACGGTGGTTGCTGCTGTTGTTGCCGTTGCGGTACTTGCTGTTGTGGCCGCTGCCGCTCTTCCTGCGGCTGATTCCTCAGTTGATAGTGCTGCTGAATCACTGGCTCACGCGGCTGGTAACGGTAACTCTGGGACCGAATCGTATATTGCTGCTCTACCGAACCTGGATAGCGGCTACCCGAGTAGTCACGCTGGTAGATTGGCAACGGTGCTGGTGGCGGTGCAGAGAAGCGACTCCAGCGGTCCCATCCGCTATGACGCCTGGCCCAGTCAGATCCCCAGCGGTCATCCCAGCGAGGCGGTCGGTCTACACGCCAATCGCGGAAATACACTGGCGGCCGGCGGTAGTAGCGTATAGGGACGCGTAATATAAATAGCGGAACATATTCTGGCTCCACCTCGGCCCAAGGCCCGTTATACCAACTGCCTGCATACCAGCGGTCGTCCTCATACACCCAGTACAGGCCGTCGTAAAAGAAGAAATTCACATCCACCTGAGGCGCATAATAGACGGGATAGCCAGGCACCCTGACCAGAGATGGAAACATGGGTAGGTTGATGCCGATGCTGATGCCAGGCAGCGCAATACCAATACCGACAGAAACCTGAGCATAAGTTGAAGTTGCCGGGTAAATCAGCAAAGACAACGCAAGAATGAGATAGCGCATTTTCAGTTCTCCAAAATAAGATAAACAGCCATCACCGAGATGGTCACTGCAAAGTGAGTTCATTGGCACGAATGGCTCTGGAGATACAGATCAGCGAGAGCAACCATCAGAAACACTAACGGACTCGGAAAATCATAAAACTATTTAAAATAACCAACATAATATCTCGGCCGTAAAAAATCCCACCTAAAGTATGGGGATTACCCTTACGGACATGCCAGATTAAACAACAGACACCCGGAGGCATGGCGTCATGCAGAGGGATATGTTTCCACGACTCACCATTCTCTCAGCCACCCACCTCCACTCCATCAATCATGCATGAAGCCATGCCCAGGCTGGTTTTAAGAAGCTAGCCTTTTTCGACCGCACTAGATCTTTCATATAAATAGAGACAATTGCGGCACGAGGTGCACTAATCATTCCCAATGAAAGTTAACGTTACGGGTTGACTTACGCTCAATCATGACGCGCCGCTTTTCAATTCGACCATCACGATTGACAGCAATAACATACCGACCAACCGGCAAATTGACATAAACCAGCGGCCCTACCTTGCTCAGGGACAATACGGAGCCTCCTCCGGGCTTCTGAATGTCAACATCGACTCCAACCTCGTATTCATTGGCCAGCCCTTGAGAAAAAGTCATATGCAAGTTATAACCCCTGGCATTTTTTATGGCCTCCGACTCATCCGACCCAATGCCGCCGGCCAGATAAGTAATGCCACCTTGCTCCTGCGGCGCCAACTGCATGGAAGGAAAGTCCACTGGACCACCTTTCGCCACCAAAGGTATTGCAGCCGAAAGCCCAAGCAGCAATAAAAATACCGCATGCAGCGATTTTAAGAATGGAATAAATTTCATCGCATATACTCCTTTAATTAGCCAGAAGCGTATCGCCACCAATAGACCCATAGCCACACACTCCTGGCGGGCTATCCAGACGGGATCACAATCAACAACTCTGCTGACATTTCACCGTTGCCAAACTGGCGAAAATCTGGATAGTTTTGATTGCACCCCACTTTTCATGGTGGCGCCATCAACCGCGGCCCCGTGTAGTTCCAAGACAACGACAGTCATTTTATTATAGAAATATTATAAGCCATTGCCTGACTGCAATCTGCATACTGTTACATTTAACGCAGTAACCGAGTTTGGTCTGTGCGTTAACGCACAAATAGAATTTTTTCAACATGTTCGCCCATGCCATACTACTAAACGCGGCTTCGTTCGCAGCTACAATGACATCAGCACAGTGAATAAGAGGCAATCTTCGTTGCCCAGAAAAAAGCCCATCATTATCAGTAGTAATGATGGGCATCAAAAAACAAGGCAGTCAATTATTAATAATTGCGGAGCCTGGCCAATTCATCGTGCAACCATTTATTACTGGATATTGCTTTAAAACCATTGCATTTCACCGCGTACGGCTGGCCAGTTAGACTACTTTCAGTAGCAGCCCCATCAATAAAATTCTCTGTCGTGCTTATCAAATTTCTTGCCGCCATGTATTTATACTTCTCCCGCAAATGAGCCTGTGCTGCTTTCGAGTTATACCAACTACCATTGCGGTAAAATTCACACCCAGATCCTTCAATATATCCAAGCAAAAAACTAATTTCCACTTGCACTTCCGTAGAAGGTGCTGAGTGAGCAATTGGCACTACCAACAATGAAAGAGACATCGCCACTGCGCCAGCCATAGTCCGCACATTCATAGTTCTTTGTCCAAGGGTAGTAGCGAAAGCATATTCACCATAATTCTTTGCCAATTATTTCTGGCTGGCTCTTGATTATATTCAACTTCTTTAGTGCCTTCCTGGGTGTGCCATACCAAGCTTGGCGTGCCAGTTTTTTCGTTCTTTCGTATTGCCAGCCTGTAGGAATTAACCGGCTTAACCATGGATTCAAAACGCTCGGCAATCTGTTTCGCAAGAATTTGGCTATCAATTAGCAAGCCAATCTCGGTATTAAGATGCATCGATCGTTGATCGAAGTTCATGGAGCCAATGAACACCTTCTTTCGATCAAATACGAACAGCTTCGCGTGCAGTGAATAATTTCCAAAACGTGAGATAGCCGCAGTTTGACCGCTGCCTCTGGCACTACCCAACAGCGAACGGACTTCATAAAGCTCGACGCCATTCTCCAGCAAGGGTAATCGATAGTGCATATAGCCGGAATGCGCCAGCAACACTCCAGTTGATTCAAGTGAGCTGGTTAAAATCCGGACTCGCACATTGCGTTGCCGTAGGTAATTCAATAACTGCATCCCTTCATTCCCGGGGATCAGGTAGGGTGTAATCATCAGCAACTCGGATTGCACGGCGAGCGTCGCCGCGGCCACCGAGCGCTGCATTAATCTCCCTATCATCTCTCCTTGCTTCACTTTTTTCTTTTCGGGACTGTCATAGATTAGTTGCGAATGCGCCCATGTAAGCGGCAATGCACCTGAAATTATTCCACCAAATGGTTCGCCAGTCGCCACTCGCTCCAGATAGTTGACACCACTTGTCTTCAGCTTCTGATGTTGATTGTCTAATACTTGGCGATGCACATTGAGAACATGCGCAGATTTTCTACCTGAGAGTGCTTCAACCGGAATGGATAGGGAGCTATTCCAGAAAGCATCGAAAGTTGCCGATAGTTGTTTGGCGATGGGGCCAGCAGCAAATACATCGTCATCGGCAAACTGCGACTCCGGATCCATCTGAAAATATTGATCGCCAATATTGCGCCCACCGATAAGCGCGATGGCATTATCCACGACCAGCAATTTATTATGCATTCGATAGTCGAGCCGCGTGGAGTTGAGCATGAACTCCATGGATCGAAGCAACAATGAGTGGCCACGGTAAGAGAATGGATTGAATATCCGGATTTCAATGGCCGAGTGTGCTTCCAGCTCCGCAATCTGCTCGTCGCCTGCCACGGTTTCACCATCGTCAACCAGGATACGCACCCGGACACCACGATCCGCAGCTACCAGCACCGCACGTGTAAGCAAGCGCCCCGTTTCGTCCCCGCGGAAAATGAAATATTGCAGGTCGAGTGTTCGTTCTGCCGCATTGATCATTTGCATACGGGTCAGGAACCCATCGGCGCCAACCGGTATCATGCGAAATCCGGAGTTGCCATCATGTTCGCGTGCCGCATTTTCAAACTGCCGCCCAAGCTTTGTCTCTTCCGGGTGAGACAGCGAGAAGGAAGTGGTTTTTGCAAAGTCTGACCCCGGAGGCAGCGATGCACACCCACTAAGATGGGTGACCAGCACCAGAACAAGCAATAAATGGAACCGACCAATCATCGTTGCGCTCCAGTAACGTCGCTCCACATCCCCCAAAGCTAGCAAAATGCTTGCATGGGAATTCGGGACCAGGTTTTCGAGATCTTTGCTTCTGTTTCTCTTAATGGGATTTATTCGTCTATGCGCATAACTGTTTGTCTAGCCGCACATTTGGCGAACAAACCAAGCTAAAACTCCCCCAATCCCCCTGCCCCACCAACCTGCATCAAGACCTGTTCGGCTCGAAGTGGCCTTAAATATTCGATTCGACTTCCCTGAATACACCGTTCAATCAACGTCACGATGTCAAGACGCGTCGCGCTTGCTCATGTTTTTCCTGCTTTTTGGCCGATTGGCGGATTTGCACACGCTGACTGCCCACCTGAGTAATAGTGAAATGCCCGGTGATCGGCCAAGGGCATCATGGCGTCGCGATAGCGAGGCTTGTCAATGAGGTCGCCTAGCTGGCCGAGTAACGTCGCTTTAAGGGGCGGGAACTGCTGTCTGGCATAGCCCCCCCAGAATGGCGTGAAAAATACTATGGCCATCGGCATTCAGGTTGCGTAGATCATCAAAGGTAAAGGGTAAAATGGTGGGGCTGGCATCCATCTGCAGCCAGAAACGGGCCAGCAGCTCACGGTTGTCTCGCCCGGTTACGGTCTGGATTCTGGCTAAAAGCTCGCTTTCATTCATCCCATATCTCCTGGCTGAAAGGAAGTAAGTGTCATACCCTGCGGCGTACCGCCCTGTCGCACATCCATGGCACAGTCGCAGCATGCGCCCTGCTGTAGTCCGCCTCTGTTCACTAACACACACAACCATCGAAATAGCCGCCATCCGAGTGGCCGCCATGCGCCACCAGCCGGATCAGGTGCCATTCGGCCGCTGACGTCACCGCCGGCAAAGGGGAAAGGAGCTCACATTAGCGGCTCGTTAAGCCGGAGAACCGCTCAGATCCAATAGCTGCTTCTAGGGTTTTTCGCGACTTTGTTGTACAAATCAGTTAAAGGTTGAGCCCCCCAATCCCTAGGCGAACTTATCCCATGCGTACCATTTGCGGCGTACCCGGCGCAGTAAAACCATTCAGAATCGCGGCGTAGATTTGAAGGTCTGCGACCTGCCGGTGAAAGTGCCGCGACTTCACTCGGTCGGCCAGCAATTTGAAACAGTGCATCCTCGTTTCGACCAGGCTGCGCCGATGGTGGCCACTCCACTTTTTCCAGAGCGTGCGTCCCAGATACTTCACTGAGCGCAGTGACTCATTGCGCTCCTGATTGCTTCGTGAACTCCCTTTCCAGAACTGGCCGTTTCGACGCGGGGGAATGCTGGCCGCAGCCCACGCTCCGCAATCGCTGCGTGACATTGGCGCGTGTCGTACGCCCCAAGCAATACGGTACGAGCAGCCGATGCAGGGCAAGAAGTACATGCTGTCCTTGACCTGGAATGCACCCAAGGAGGCATTCGGCGGCAAGGATCAGTATTGTTCACAGGCAAGGCTGTAGACGATGTTTTTCGTTGCCAGTACCGCCAACTACAAATTCTGTGGCGCGGAAGTCCTACCCTCATTCTCCTGCCACGACGTGATGAAGGCGCCAGACATGGAAGGGAATATTGAACGGCTCCGCAAGCATCTGGCAGCAATTATCGACAAAGACGGATATCCCTCTGACGAAGTGGACAGATGGATAAGTCCACACACAGGGAATGACTGGTATGTGGTTCAAAACGGGCACTCATGACAGACCGGGGAAAAGACCGCTTAGGCCGACCTGCTGCCTTCACACCTGGAGCAGCGGCAGATCGCCGGCCAAAATAGCTCCCCGCATGCCAGATTAAAAATAACGGCTTTTGCCAAGGAAGTAGTCATATAAAGTATCTAGTAAAGAAGGGGGATTCATGTCACCCCGGCACCCTGTCAATGTGATGCACCCCCTTCTCTGCTTCTGACATCTTCTGGAATAACCATTCTTTTAAAGCATTGAGTGGGGTTCGCTCCCTGGTCCGGGCCGTCGACATCAAGAAAAAGCCATGGCCCGTCTTGACCTGTAGTGGATAGGGAATCATCAGGCGACCAGCGGCCAGATCCAGCTGAACAAGGGTAGGATCGCTATACGTGACACCGACACCTTGCAAAGTAGCAGCAATGGCCATGTAGTCGGTATCGAACACTTGCTCACGGGCAGCGGGTTGCGGTGAATAACCTGCAGCTTTCCACCATAGTGACCAGCCCATGCGGTCGCCAGTTGGGTGGACAGGTGTGACTTTCGCCAAGGCCTCCAGCGTCAGCCTTCCGTTCAGACACAGTTCGGGTGCGCACAATGGCACCACGATCTCTTCATGCAAAAGTTCCACGCCCTCGCCAGCCAGCCCTAGTGGTCCGTACTGGATCACATAGTCGTACTCATCCCAATGAACCGAGGGAGAGGCCTCCCACACCGTGGTCAGACTCACCTCGATGTCCGGGTGTTGCTGATAAAACTCCCGGAGCAGCGGCATCAACCACAGGTAGGCAATCGAAGGGCGGGATTTAAGTCGAACCTGATTGCCATGCCCGTCGCGCAATCGTGAGACCGAGCTGGCAATCAACTGCAACGCCATTTGCGTCGTCTTGAATAAGTCTTGGCCAGCCTCTGTCGGTACGGGCATCCGATTGCGTTTTTCCAGCAGAGGAAAACCGAAATAGCTTTCCAAGTTCTTGATTTGGTGGCTAATCGCACTCTGAGTCAGGCACAGCTCATTGGCTGCAGCCGTGAAACTACTTAGACGCGCGACCGACTCGAACACACGCAATGCATGCAACGGGGGAAGTTGGTTCATCGCTAACAGGCTCCGGCTGCAAGGATACCGATTACATCGGTCACCACCACGACTGTCAACCAGGGATGAACCTCCCCCTCTCTAAAACCTTGCGAGCGTCAATTTGAAGCAGATGAATAGGGGCATCAATATGTTTCACCGCCCCCTTTTAACGCCTGTGCAATACTTTTTTCAACTGCTTCAGCCAGAAAATCTCTGGGTAATCCATGGGTTGTCCGGACTTTATTCCTACCAGCAGCCAACCGCAGGCCGAATTCATTCTCAATATGCACACAGAGGAGTCAACATGAAAAAAAGCATGACCGGAATCACCCTCGCCTTCTGCGCCCTGGCAAGCATGGGCAGCCATGCCAGTGAAACTCAGCTCATTCGCTTCGGTGTCGAGCCCAACTACCCCCCGTTTGAAAGCAAGATGCCGGATGGCTCGCTAGTAGGTTTTGATATTGATCTGGGCAATGCCATGTGTGCCGAGCTGAAGGCCAAATGTGTCTGGGTAGAACATGGCTTCGACGGCATGATTCCCGGCCTGATGGCCAAGAAATTCGATGCCATTCTCTCCGGCATGCTGATCACTGAAAAGCGCAAGCAAGTGATCAACTTCTCCAATCGCCTCTACCTGTCCACCGCCAGTTTGATGGTACGCAAGGGATCCGGTCTGCTCCCTACTGCTGAATCGTTGCGTGGCAAGCGCGTTGGCGTGCAACAAGGCACCTCCCAGGAGACCTTCATGCGCACCTACTGGGCACCCAAGGGGGTGCAGGTGGTTGGTTACCAGTCTCAAGACCAGGTTTACGCAGACGTGCGGGCGGGGCGCCTGGATGGCGCGGTGCAATCTACCGTACAAGCCAAGCTGCTGTTCCTGGGAAGGCCGGAAGGAAAAAATTTCGAACTGGCCGGCGACCCGCTGCGTGACGACAAGATCTTTGGCCCCGGGGTGGGTATTGGTATCCACAAGGATAATGTTGCACTCGAGAAAGACCTGAATCGGGCTCTGGCCAAAATCAAGGCAAACGGCACCTACCACAAGCTGATGAAGAAATACTTCGACTTCGATATTTCTGGCGGTTGATCACCACCTTTGCTGATAGGCAGGCCGGCATCACATCACACCGGCCTGCACCCCCACTCTTAGCTGAAATCACCCCACAATGACCACTCGACACCTCTACGACATCGTGCTGCGCAACGGCACCGTGATCGACGGCACCGGCGCGCCACGTTACATGGCCGACGTCGCCATCCAGGGCGATCGCATCGCCGCCATTCGCAGCCCGGGCACCTTGAAAGGCAGTCAAACCATCGATATCGAAGGACTGGTGGTTAGCCCCGGCTTTATCGATGTCCACACCCACGACGACCGCCTGGTGTTAATTGATCCGTCAATGCAGCCCAAAGTCAGCCAAGGCATCGCCACGGTAGTCGTTGGCAACTGCGGCATCAGCCTGTCGCCACTCAAGCTCACCACGTCCGATCCGGTGCCGCCGCTCAATCTGCTGGGTAGCAAGCAAGACTTTGTTTTCGATTCAATGCTCGACTACGTTAAGGCGGTCAATCACGCCGTGCCGGCAGTGAATGTTGTCGCGCTGGTTGGGCATTCCACTCTGCGCGTCGCCGTCATGGACGATCTGGATCGCCCTGCCAGCGCAGAAGAAACACAGCAAATGCGCGCGATACTGCGCAAGGCGCTGGCAGAAGGCGCTGCGGGTTTGTCCTCCGGCTTGTACTACCAGCCGGCCAACGCTGCGGAAATGGATGAACTCGTCGAGCTGGCAAAAGAAGCAGGTCATGCGGGTGGCATTTACACCACCCACATGCGTGACGAAGACGACTTCGTAATGGAGTCGCTGCAGGAAACCTTCGAAACCGGGCGCCGGGCCGAAGTGCCGGTCGTCATTTCACACCACAAGTGCGCGGGGCGGAAGAACTGGGGACGGAGCGTGGACACCCTGCGCATGATCGAACAGGCGGCGGCCACACAAGAGATTCATGTAGACGCCTACCCTTACTCCGCGTGCTCGACCGTGCTGCGTGCCGATGCCATCGACGAAAGCATCCGCATCATTATTACCTGGTCCACCCCATGCCCGGAGGTGGCCGGGCGAGACCTGGCTGACATCGCGGCAGAATGGCAGATCAGCCAGCACGAGGCCTGCGAGCGCCTGTCGCCAGCCGGTGCCGTGTATTTCGACATGAGCGAAGACGACGTGCAGCGCATCCTGGCACATCCACTGGTAATGATCGGGTCGGACGGCATTCCGCATGACAGCCACCCTCATCCGCGCTTATGGGGCACCTTCCCGCGTGTACTGGGCCACTATTCGCGAGACGTCGGGCTGTTTAGCCTGGAAGAAGCCGTACGCAAAATGACCTCCCTGCCGGCACAGCGCTTTGGCCTGCCCCAGCGTGGCACGCTCGCTAACGGCAACTTTGCCGATCTCGTTGTGTTTGATCCGGCAACCATTAGCGACGCAGCCACCTTCGAACAGCCAATCACACCGGCTGTCGGCGTGGCGCTATTACTGGTCAATGGGCAAGTGGCCTACTCCACTCGGCCAGACTTGGCCAGTCAACGTAACGGCCGCTATTTAACTCGCTCAGGCATGAACACTCTGTTAGCCAATTGATCAATTCTTTGTAGTAGCGTGTCCGGTTTACTGTGTGAACCGGTCGCTACCATAGTCAAGCCATGATGGATCTGTCCCTGCCTAGATGGACCGTAATAGAGGGCTGCTTCTTGTAGGCTCAGCAGTCATTTTTCTGATGGAACAATTGACCACTAAGGCTGATGGTCTAGCAAGCCATCGTCTAGAGGACTGCAGGTCGGCCACAGCTGACGTCCAAGCAACGGGTGAAAATTGCCGTTTTTCTAATGGAAGTGGCCACTATCGAGTAACTTATGTGAAAAGTAATTCAATTACTGAAAGCGGTAATTGATACCAACAAAGAGACCATGGGTGTCGAGATTAGCATTGTGAACCAGGGTTCCTCCCGAATTATTGGTTGAAGTCACTTCATTCTCCATGCTTATGCCGCCGAACCTAGTGTAAAGATAGTCCCCTCTGAGCGACCAGTGCTTACTCAGCGCATACTCCCCGCCAAAACCAAGACTCCAACCCGTTTTGGTTACTGACTTCGAACCTTTGGATAATCCATTGAATGCATTGTCAATGTAAGAGGCCTCCAGTTTCAGGCGTGTAGAAGCAATGCCACCCGTGACATAGGCCAGCCAATTGTTTTCAGCCCAACCTAGCCTAAGACGAACACCTGCCATCCAGTCGGCCGAAACAGATTGCTTGATGGTGCTTTGCTGCCCAGGGTTGGCATCCATTTCCTGTGAAGTTTGACGCTCTTTATTGAGAGAAAGGCTATTGGCTCCAGCCTCAACGCCAAGCACTACATTTCCAAACTGTTTGCCATAGCCACCAACTAGTCCACCCACCGCGCGCCACTGGCTTACCTGGCCATCACCAACTCGGGCAATTTGCCTTGCATCCGTCGCATCCATGTATTTGGACACGCCGACACGCGTGCCTACATCCGAAGTGCTATTTACCGCACCAAGCAATCCCCCGGCATAGAAGCCAGACCAATCTACATTGGATGCTGACTGTGCTGCTGCGCTCCCGCTCACACCGCATGCGAGTGCGACTATGCTACAAGCAAAAATTTTCATCATAGCCCCTTGAGGAATGAAAGTAACAAGCTAAACAATTATTGCCTATACATCAATCGGCTCTAGTTCTCTAGATTCGGTTGCGACTGCTTCTAATAAGAAAGCAACATTCTTCTTTTTCCACATGACAGGGCCGCTTTGGCCGACGCCCAACCACCGAGGAGAAATCCACGGCAGATTTTCTGCCAAAGCAACCATATGACTCGAGGACGAAAATGGCTGCTTCAATCCATTATGAGGTTGCTGGTGAGTAAGCCGCCTTACCTCACTGCCCTCGTGAGCTGGACAGATCACTGACTCGTCAAAGAGCCTAGAAAAACAGGGGCTCTCAAATAGTCGTTTGAATCACAAGGTTGTTACTATCGCCCTTGGAGTCGATCCAGGTCACCGTCACTACAGGCTGAGTCGTCGTTGTGCAGGTGACCGCAAGGTTATAGGCAGTCGAACCCTGGTAAGGAGTGGTAGGACCTTCCGTAGCCGCAATACAGGCACCCGCATCGCGCAGCAGCTCTACCTTGTTTCTGGCATAGGCCATCGCCTCAACCCGCTGACGCGAAACCTGAGTGGCCATATTGATGCTGAGCTGTAGCTTGGTTGCACCAATCAGGCCTACGCTGAGAATCACAATGGCGATCAGCGCCTCGATCAGGCTTAAACCGGATTGAAAATGTCTGCTTTGCATCCGGCCCCCTAGTTCATGTCCGACCAGCCGCTGCTGGAAGTGGCAATACTGTTGACGCCCGGGGTACCTGCCTGGAACTTGGTGACAATCCCAGTGTTCTTGACGATTTCGATACCACCTGTGGTGGAGTAGTTACCGGACGTCAACGCAGCCCCTTCAATCAGAGCGTTACCGCCTCCACTATTGTCCCAGGTGCCCAGTACCTCGATCACCACTTGCGTCTGGCCTGGCGTACTCAAATCGCCAACATCCACGGTGATATTGTAGGTACAGGTCGAGCTATCGCCGACAGCGGTACTGGAGGGAGTTGATGGGGTGCATTTCAGAGCGACACTTGCGTTCTTGCAAGCTTCAATCGTGCACCATTGCGTTGCGGTGGTTGGCTCGTAGGAAGGACTACTCCACTGAATTTCGTTGCCCTTTTTAGAAATCCGCGTTGTTTTTGCCGTACAGTTACAGGTAGTCGTACTCGTGACATTGGTCACTGTCGATGAAATTTCTGGTACGTCCACATAGACCACCCCGTAAATCTTTGAGGTGCCGTTAATCTGGACGGTGCCACTTTCCATCACAAAGATAATTACCGGATCCGTGGTGCTACCCAGTACAACATTGGCGTTGATTTTCATACCGCCTGCTGTCAGCCACATCAGCCGGGCACCACTCGCGTACGCGGCACTCAGGTCGGCATTGTTGCAGCTCGAGGCGCAGATATAGCCGTCACTGCGTGCTGCGACGGTCGCTTTGACCTCAGCCTTGCAATAACCGGCCTGCTGGGCAAGCTGCACGGAAGTTGCCGTCCCTGTTGCACGCAGCAAATCGTAGGCGGCCTGTGTATTGGGACACAGTCCGCCAAAGTAATGCATAAAAAATTCGTCGGTTGTCCACTTAATTTTGGAGCCATTGGCAGCTAGCAGATAGGTCTCCACACCGTTGACCAGCGTCTTCTGGTAAAAGTCCGATGTGGTTACCGAGCCGACCGAACCGCTGCCTGTGCTATTGACCGTACCGCCCGACTTCACCGAGGAAACATCGGCATTACCGCCAATGCTGATATTGCCCAAAGCAGTCAAGGCATCGGTCACCGGCGTGGGAATGATCGGCGGAGTGCCGGCGGTGAAACTGTAGTTCACTCGCTGACTGATCGTCCGCGTCGCCCCAGATGGATCAACCCCGGTGCTTTTAATAAAGGGAAACGGCAGAGAACTGCTGGCCACACAATCCGCACTGGCGGCAGTACAGAAATTCACGGTATACAGACTATCTGCTCGTTTTGTATTACTCAGTGCGACATCCGGCGTTGCTGCAATGGTAGCGTTCAACTGCGTCAGCATGGCACGGATACCCTGCTCAGCATTCTGAAACGCCGCCTCGGTCCGATACAGGTTGTTGGCCGACTTGACCTCCAGCGCCGAGCTGCGTGAGCCGATAATCACATTCAGCGAAACCAGCATCACCAGTATCAACGAGACCAGCAGTGTGGTGAAACCACGCTGATTTTGCATGTTTATTCTCGTCAATTGCGCACCTTAACGTAGATGGTCTGATTGCGGCTTACCGTTCCGCCGCTCGGCGTTGCCATGTTCACGGCATCGGCCTGCAGATTGATTGTCACCAAGGCGGTACCCGACTCAGTAAAACTCAGAGCAGTCACTTTGATCTGGCCGGAGTCCGTTAGCGCTTTCCAATTCGTTGTGCTACTACAGTCCCCGTTGCTACTGGTGCTGCTCCAGTAGTAAATCTTGTTGTTGGCTAAGCGGTAGCCGTAAAAAACCTCATTCACAGCAGCGGCTGAGTCAACTGCCGGCGTGGAATGTGAGAAGGTGATGCAGCTACTCTGCGCCCGGTAATATTTATTGTTCGACTGCTTGGTGAGCGTAATACCCGGATTGGCATAACCGGCTCGTCGGATTTCCGACACCATTTCATTACCCAGGACTTGCAATGTCTGTTCGAAGCGCTGCATTTTGACGGCCGAAACGTTGGCTGCAAGCGTGGTGAAATAGACTTGCTCTGCGCCTAGAATGACTACCATGCCCAAGGTCAGGGCAATCATTAGCTCGATGAGGTTAAAGCCGTGCTGCCGCTTCATTGCAAGCCGCCTACGGTGACAAGCCCAATAATGTTCATATTGACGCTTTGGCTGAATCCGTTGGCGGACACCGTGGCTGTCACATCTTTGGGCGTCGGGGTGCCATAGACGCCGCTAAGACTGAATGAGGAAATATTGGCAGGCGTGCTGCCAGAAGTATCTTTCATGCTGGCCGCCACATCGCTGTCCATGCTGTCGCTACGCAACTCACATCCGCTAGCCGACACCCGGCTCAGGCAGAGCTTGCTTGCCTGTACCGAAAAATAAATGGTGGCGTTTTTGTCCAGTGCATAGGACTTGGCATACCCCATCGCCTGCGCAACCAGGTCTGCCGTTTTACGGATCTTGGTTTTCTTGATGCTGGTATTGAAGTTGGGAATCGCGATCGCAGCAAACACCCCGATGATCGTCATCACAACCATCGCTTCAAATACAGTGAAGCCGTGCTGGCGGATCACTGCATTCCCCAGCAACTGGCATTACTGCTAGGGAAGCCATCCTGATTGACTGTCAGATTGTTGCAGGAGTCTTTTGCCTGCGCACCGGACGCGCTGATGGTGGCGGTCGCGACATAGGTCGAACTGGTAGCAGAAGTAATGGCGACGGTGTAATAGGCCTGTGGTGAAACGGCCGTCAGCCCTAGCGACGCCAGCGCACTGCTGTAGGCCGTGTTGTTGCCACGGTATTTCTCCTGCGCTAACTGCAGGCTGGCCAACGCGTTCTTGGCATCAATACGGCGGCTCTTCAGCATGTATTGTGAATAAGCAGGGATAGCGATGGCCGCCAGTATCGCGACCACGACACAGACAACCACCAGCTCGATCAGGGTAAAACCAGCCGAAAACCGCTTCATCAACATCACCAATGACAATAAGCTATCAAGCTGGATTTTACACATGTACGATCATGTGTCTATGTTGCCTCTTAAAAAATACATGCCACCAACAAGTCCTAGCGCATATAAATACACATTGAATATTAATTTCACGTGGAAAGTGGTTGGCGACACGTCTACGGGATGCAGCAGCAGTCAACTCTGGCTGCTGACAACATGGTGCTGAAGCCCCTGAATCGCCACGACTCTTGTAGGCAGCCCTGGCCTAGAAAAAATGGCAATGGCCGGTCTGTAAACAGAACCGGCCATATTTCTTTGAAGGACTCACTGACCGCTTTGGCCGACGTGCCGGCAGTCCACCTTGTGTAGCGGCGGATCGTCGGCCATTGTGGTCTTTCGGCTGTAAGATAAAAATGGCAGCTATCAAATAGATAGCTGCCTCAAAAGTATCTAGCAAACGTGTGGCGATTCACTGTGGCGATTCACCAATCAAAACGAGGCGGCATTAGCGCCGCACCGCGGCCAACCTTCAGGCCGACAGCAGCGCGCCGTCGCGCAGCGGGGTGGCCGTGGCAATGAAGGCCACTTCGGTGCCGGCCGTGATCAGCCGGCCGGCGACCCGCGCATAGTAGAAACCGTCGTGACGGGTATCCAGCGGCGTCGTCTCGCCACTCAGCGGATCAAGCACATAGCCCAGGCGGCTGCCGGCCGGCAACCATTGCCCGTAGGGTAGCTGGTACACCACGATGCCGCCATGCGGCGCCACCACACACTCCACTCCCTCCAGCGGGGTTGGCGCGTACGGCGGTTGCGGCGCGGCCACCGGCTCGCCCCGCAACACGCCCTGCACCACCAGCCATGCCAGCAGCGCGCCTTCGTCCCGGGCGGCAAATCGGTCGTCCACATCGGCGACGCCACGCAGCTCCACCGTCACGGCAAACGGAATGGCCAGCGTGCGGCCTACATACTGCTCCAGCCGGCGCCAGTTTTGCACCACGGCATCGTCAAACGACATGCCGCCGGCCTCGTCGCACAGCAAGGTAGCGCCGGCCTGCAGGAAACCGGCCAGTTCGGTGGCCGCCTCGCTATGACGATGGTTGCCATACAAATGCAACGCCGCCTCGCTGTCGCAATGCACATCTAGCACCATGTCGGCCGCCAGCGCCATATCCATCAGCGTGTAGCGCAGATAGTCCAGCGCCTGGTTGCGCGGCAGCGCGGCCAGCGCCGCCCGCAGTGCCTCGCGCGGCGACAATGCCTGCTGTGCCATGTGGTCGGCCGCTTGCCGGCTGATATCGGGGTAATGGCGGTTGAAGTTCTCGCCGCTGCCGGTTTCAAAACGGCCGTGATGCTGGCCCGCCCAGTGCTGGGCCATGCCGACCGGATTACACATCGGCACCAGGGCAACCTGGCCGGCCAGCTTGCCTTCGGCCTCCAGCACCATCAACCGTTTACGCAGACGGTGCAGCAACAGCACGCCGGGCAGTTCGTCGGCATGCAAGCCGGCCTGCAGATAGACGTGAGGCGCGTCATGCCCTGTCTCGCCAAAGTGATAGCTCTGAAAGTGGTATTGGGTACCCGGGATGCCCCCCGGCAAGGTGTGTTCGATGCAGCGCATGCCATCCATCCAAAAAATCGCCCGGCTACTGGCCGGGCGGAACCGAGAGTAGAAGCAACAGCGTACCCGCTGCCGGTCACAGGGCCGGCAATCGAATCAGTCGTACTGGTTGTAGTCGAAATACTTGTTGTTGATCTTCTTGTAGGTGCCGTTGGCAATGATGGTCTTCAGGGCCGCATTCAGCTTGCCCAGCAGCACTTTTTCATCCTTGCGCACGGCAATGCCTGAACCGGTACCGAAGTATTTCGGGTCATTCATTTTGGGACCGAACATTTCAACCAGTTTGCCCTTGGGGGTCTTTTTCAGCTCGTAGGCGCTGCCGATTTCCACCATCAACGCATCCACGCGGCCGCTGGTCACATCCAGCAGTGCGTTTTCTACGGTGCTGTACATGCGCAGCGAGGCACCGGCCGGCGCGTACACCGCCTTGGCGTAATTGGCCTGGATGGTGCCGGTTTGCACAGCAATGTTCTTGCCCTTCATGCTGGCGGGTGAACCATCCAGCTTCTGGCCGATGCGGCCGACAAAGGTCGAATACCCGCCCTGGTATTTATCACTGAACGCTACCGCTTTCTGGCGTTCCGGTGTAATGGCCATCGATGCCACGGCGATGTCGAATTTGCGAGCAATCAGCCCCGGAATAATGCCGTCGAATTCGTTGGCCACCATCTGGCACTTCACCTTCATCTCGGCGCACAGGGCATTGGCGATGTCCACATCAAAGCCGGTCAGGCTTCCGTCGGATTTGGTCATGCTGTACGGCGGGAAAGTCCCTTCGGTCACTACGCGCAACGGTTCTTCGGCTTGCGCCACCCCGGCCAGCACCTGCATGGCCATCAGGCAGAACAGTTTTGTCTTCATGCGTTTCTCCTTTGTCTCCTCAGCGGATAACGCACTGTATTTCCCGCCTGCTCGCGCTACCATGTACGACCCGTGCGGCATTCCGCTGCACTGTACAGGCCATATGACCTGCACACTGGAGTCTGCATGCGCTTGCAACTGGAACAAGAACAAGGCTCGCTGATAGAGCGGATCGTTGCTGCCGTCCGCCGGACCGTAGCCGACAACACCTTGCGCGCCGGTGAAAAGCTGCCCTCGATCCGGCAGTTTGCCGGCCAGCACGGGGTCAGTACTTTTACCGTGGTCGAAGCATATGACCGGCTGGTGGCCGAAGGTGTACTGATTGCCCGTCGCGGAGACGGTTTTTTTGTCACGCCACGCGCCGGCAGCCGACCGCTGCTGCCGCCCCAGCAACCTGAACGCAGTGCCGATGCCTTCTGGCTGATCGACAACCGCTTTAACCCGGCCGACAGCGACCGTCAGCCCGGCAGCGGCTGGCTGCCGGATGAATGGTATGACGGCGATGGACTGGCACGCAGCCTGCGCAGCATGGGCCGCATCACCCCGCCGACCGGCTATGGCGAGTCGATGGGCTATCTGCCATTGCGCCAATGGTTGGCCGCGTACCTGCAGGAAAGCGGCCTGCCCGCCCGCCCCGACAACCTGCTGCTGACCGAGGGTGCCAGCCAGGCACTGCAACTGGCCATCCGCGTACTGGTGCGCCCAGGAGATGCCGTGCTGGTTGACGAGCCGGGCTACTGCAACCTGATCGCCCAGTTGCACATGGCCGGCGCCCGGGTGATTGGTGTGCCTTGGACCCCGCACGGCCCGGACACTTCCCGTCTGGCGGCCCTGCTGGCCGAGCACCAGCCCCGCGCCTTTTTTACCAATCCTCGGCTGCACAACCCCACTGGCGCCAGTTACCAGCACGCCACCGCTCATCGCGTACTGCAACTGACCGAACAACACGGCTGCTGGATTGTGGAAGACGACGTCTCGGCGGCCCTGGCCAGCGGCGGGCCCGGTCCGCTACAAGCACTGGGCGGTACCGAACGCGTGGTCTATATCGGCAGTGTCTCCAAAACGCTGGCACCTTCACTGCGGGTGGGTTATGTGGTGGCGGCCGACACCGTGATCGATGCCCTGGTGAACCACAAAATGGTGAGTGGCCTCAGTTCATCACTACTGACCGAACAACTGGCGCTGGGCATGCTGACCGACAGCCAGCACCGCCGCCGGCTGCAAAAACTGCAACAGCGCCTGCTGGCGGCCAACCTGGCGGCACGCGACGGCTTTGCCCGTCTGGGTTGGCCTGTCTTTGCCGAGGCTGCGGCTAGCCTGTTTGTGTGGGTTCGCCTGCCCGACACGCTGGATGCCGTCACCCTGACCGAAGCCGCCCTGGCGCACGACATCCTGCTGGCGCCCGGCGTGCTGTTCAGCGTACATCGCGAACCCAGCTCGTGGTTGCGCTGCAATGCGGCCTATATGGACGATACTAGCTTTGCGTTTCTGGCGCAGCACGCGGAGCAGAGCCAAACTGGAGTGTCCCTGTTTCAGTAGATGGTAAGAGAAGGCTGCTTTCTGAGTGAAAGCAGCCGATGTTCGGCCAAGAGAAATGGCTGTTTGGCCGGCCAACTGACGATTCGTCAACCTGGTCGGCGACTGTTCGGCCAAAGCAGACGACCGCGTGACCGATGAAAATAGCCGCGTTCCTATTGGAAGCGGCTGAAAATGCATCTAGTCAAAGAGGGGTAATTCAGTGGGTTGCGACATGAAGCTGGAAACAGCTCCTTTGATTTTTCTCAGTTCATACGGTTGCGGCACTCAATAAAATTCGAATATAAAGCCCACCGTGCAAATCATGCCGTCATGGCGCGTTGTGTAGGTACAAAAATAAGTCATCACGAAAGCATCCCCACCATGAAACGGACGCTCCGGAGCCTACTGGCTGCCACCTGTCTGCTGCAACTGCCCGCCGTCTACGCTGGCCGCCTAGAAAAGATTCAGACAGCCAATGAACTGAAAGTCTGTATCTGGCCGGATTATTACGGCATTTCCTACCGCAATCCTAAAACACTGCAGCTCTCAGGCATCGATATCGACATGGCCCATGTGCTTGGGCAGGAGCTGCGGGTACCGGTGCACTTCATCGATAGCTCGTTTGCCAACCTGATCAATGACATCGAGCAGGACAAGTGCGACATCGCCATGTTTGCCATCGGCATCACGCCACAGCGTAGCGAACACTTGCGCTTCACCCGTCCGCACCTAATGAGCGACATATACGCCATCACCTCTCGCAGCAACCGCCGCATCCAAAGCTGGGCCGATATCGACAAGCCGGGCACCGTGGTTGCGGTGGCCAAGGGCACGCTGCACGAATCGGTGATGCGCGAAAAATTAAAGCAAGCCACTTTGCTGGTAACCGCGACCCCGCAGGGACGAGAGCAGGAAGTGGAAGCCGGCCGCGCCGATGCATTCATGACCGACTACCCGTTCAGCCGCCGCATGCTGGAAACTACAGATTGGGCCCGTCTGGTGTCACCACCGAGTACCTATCACCTGACACACTACGCCTATGCCATGCAAAAGGGCGATGATGCTTGGTATCAGCGGGTATCTTCCTTCCTGGATAAGGTACGGGCCGATGGTCGCCTGCAGGCAGCCATCAAGCGCAACAAACTGGACCCGATCGCTGAGCATTGAGGCGGGTTAACATTTTGGACAGTTTTGCATTCCAGACTCCTGCGGCGGCACGCCGCCGGCGCCGCAACGTCTTTCTGACGGCGATCGCGCTTGTGCTGCTTGCCGCGGCCATTGCCACCGGCTCGGTATTATGGCGGCTGCACAACGACACCCTGGAGCGGCAGTTTGCGCTGGCCGGCCTGACCGCGCGTGCCATGGAAGACCAGCTGACACAGAGCCTCACCGTGGTAGAGCGCACGCTTACCCTGGCAGGCAGTGATCCGCAGGCCCACCAGCGCCTGTCGTTCTACCTGCAGCAAGCGCCGTATCTGCGCTCGATTGCCCTTGCCGATGCCACTGACCACATCCGCCACAGCTCCAATGCGGCCAACCTTGGCATCGCGCTGGATCGTCGCATGTTCATGCCGCAAAGTACGGCGCCGGTGGCGGTGCTGCGCAGCGGACCGCTGTTTGCCGGTCGCGATTTCGCCGATCTGCGGGCGACCGCCCGACAGCCGGATGACACCCTCAGTTTCATTCCGCTATTGCTGGATGCCGCGCAGCCGGATGGCAGTTGGCGCACTGCCGTCGCGGCACTCAATACCGACTATTTTCTGAACTTCTACAACTCGCACCTCGCCGCCGAACAAGGTCAAGTCGCCCTGCTGCGTTACGATGGCAGCCTGCTGATCCGCAGCAACCGTCAGCCTGCGGCCACGGTATATAGCCCGGCCCTGCGCATCCAGCTGGCGCAGAGCGAAGCCGGCAGCTTTACTGAACGGCTGGCGGACGGCAGGCAGCTAATCAGTGCCTACCGGGCATCGCGTGTGTATCCGTTCATTATCGTGGTACGACTGGACCGCCAGCAGGTATTGGCCAACTGGCGCCACGAAGCGCGCTTCGCCGTTGCGCTGGTCAGCAGCATCCTGCTGCTGTTGATCGGCATGGCCAGCGTGTACTACCTACGTTTCGAGAAGCTGGAAGCCCGCCGCCAGCGAGACGAAGAACAGCTGCGCATTGCCGCCGCTGCGTTCGAATCGCAGGAGGGCATTTTCGTTACCGATGCCAACAACAACATCCTGCGGGTCAACCGCGCCTTTACCACCATAACAGGTTACAGCGAGGCAGAAGCCGTCGGCCAAACACCGCACCTGCTGAGTTCAGGTAAACATCCACAAGCGTTTTACAACGAGATGTGGCGACAGTTACAAAGTTGTCGCTTCTGGAGCGGTGAAATCTGGAACCGTCGCAAGAGCGGCGACATTTACCCGGAGTGGCTCACTATCACCGCGGTGAGCGATGCTCAGGACCACATCAGCCACTACGTTGCCACCCTGACGGATATCACCCAGCGCAAACGTGCCGAGGAGGAAATCCGTAATCTGGCGTATTACGACCCGCTGACCCGGCTGCCAAACCGCCGCCTGTTGCTGGAGCGCCTGCAGCAGGCAGTCGGCAGTGCCGGGCGACGCGGAAATGAAGGCGCGCTGCTGTTCATCGATTTGGACAACTTCAAGACTCTGAACGATACCCTCGGCCATGACATGGGCGACTTGCTGCTGCAAGATGTCGCCCAGCGTCTGAACCACTGCGTACGCGAAGACGACACCGTGGCCCGTCTGGGCGGCGATGAATTCGTGGTGCTATTGCCCAATCTGAGCAAGAACTGCGACGAAGCGGCGAAACTTGCTCTCCGCCTGGGTGAACGCATCCGGCTGGCACTGAATGCGCCCTACGACCTAGCCGGACATGACTACCACTCCACCCCCAGCATTGGCATTGCCATGTTTGCCGATGGCCAGCATAACGGCGACGAACTGATGAAACGGGCCGATCTGGCCCTGTACAGTGCCAAGGCCGCTGGCCGCAATGCGGTGCATTTCTTTGAACCGCAGATGCAAAAGACGTTGAGCGAGCGCGCCAGTCTGGAAGCAGCGCTGCGCCAGGCCGTGGCTGGCGGCCAGCTACGCCTGATGTACCAGCCACAAGTTGACCAGGCCGGCAACATCCATGGCGCGGAAGTGCTGCTGCGCTGGCTGCACCCTAGCCTTGGCCTATTGAGCCCGGACCGCTTTATTGCGCTGGCAGAAGAAACCGGGCTGATCATACCCATCGGTCAATGGGTGTTGGAACAGGCCTGCTTCCAGCTACAGCTGTTCAGTCAACAGCCAGCCATGGCCGACCTTAGCCTGTCGGTGAACATCAGTATTAAGCAGCTGCGGCACCCAGACTTCACCAGCCAAGTACAAACCATTCTCGCCGCCACCAGTGCCCCGCCGCAACGGCTGATAATGGAACTGACGGAAAGCGGACTGGTAGACGACATCGAAGCCAGCCGCAGCAAGATGGCGCCACTACGGCAAAGCGGTGTGCGGTTTGCGCTGGATGATTTCGGTACCGGCTATTCGTCACTTGCCTATCTGAAAAAACTGCCGCTGGACCAGCTGAAAGTTGATCAGTCCTTTGTGCGCAACGTTATGCACGACCAGCACGATGCCGCCATTGTGCGTACCGTCATTGTGCTGGCCAGGGCACTAAACCTGAATTTACTGGCTGAAGGGGTGGAAACGGCGGAGCAGCTGGCGTTTTTACAGCAACAAGGCTGTCGTAATTATCAAGGCTATCTATTTGCTCAACCTCTGCCACTGCCCGACTTAATCGCCATGAGACAGAATCAGGTGCATACGCCAAACAGATTCACGTTATCGGCATAACCAAACTGGGAAAAAGCTGGTTAATACTGCTATCCAGAACCTGGACTACCCCGGCTCCTGTAGGGGCGCATGTCCGAGATTCTGAGTAACCCGGTCGTTCCTTTCATCTCTGCTGAAAGACTGCTTAGGCCGAGGATCTGCCGGAATACCCACCAGACCGGTAGTAGTGTCGCCTGAGCTGTCGCGGAAGCCCATCATGAGCAATGGCTACTTTCATACTTGAAAGCAGCCATTGGTGTCACAGGCAAACAAGGGCGATTCAAAACGCAGTTACGAGCACCCTCCGCGTTGATGCATCACACGCCTCTCAGAACTCCGTGACGACTGTCACGCCTGCAACTTCGAATTTGTCCATATTCATCAGCACATCGATCGACTGCTC
The DNA here is from genome assembly GCF_040148885.1 of Vogesella oryzagri. Taxonomy (NCBI): domain Bacteria; kingdom Pseudomonadati; phylum Pseudomonadota; class Betaproteobacteria; order Neisseriales; family Chromobacteriaceae; genus Vogesella; species Vogesella oryzagri. The sequence continues at coordinate 155,709 of NZ_JBEFLD010000009.1, read as the reverse complement.
AAGGTTGATCGTCCGGCCGATGAGCTTTTCCGGCGCCAGCTTGCCCGACTTCATCATCGCGAACATGGCGTCATAGCGGTGCGCCTGCATGCCGTGGCTGCCCAGGATTTCAAGCTCGTGCGCGATGACCTTGCTCATCGGAATGGCCGGGGTGCTGTGCTCACCCAACATAAGGCCGACCTGGACATGCTTGCCGCGTTTGCGCAGGTTGCTGACCGAGTTGACGCAGGTGGTGGGGTGCCCGAGTGCATCCAGGGACACGTGCGCGCCGCCCCGGGTGATTTCCAGCACGGCTTCGACCACGTTGGCTACTTTGGCGGCGTTTACCGTGGCAACCGCACCGAGGGCGCGGGCGAGATCGAGCTTGTCATCCGAAATATCAATGGCGATGACATTCGCGCCAATGGCATTGGCAATCATGATGGCGGACAGGCCGACGCCACCGCAGCCATGAACCGCCACCCACTGGCCGGCCGAGGTCTTACCCTGATCCACTACCGCGCGGAACGAGGTGACGAACCGGCACCCCAGGCTGGCCGCGGTGGTGAAGTCCAGCGTTTCCGGCAAGGACACCAGATTGATGTCCGCCTGATGAATCGACACGAACTCGGCAAATGATCCCCAGTGGGTGAAGCCGGGCTGAAACTGATGGTCGCAGACCTGATGGTTGCCGGAGTGGCATTCGGGGCAATGACCGCACCCGGCCACAAACGGAACGGTGACCCGGTCGCCCAACCGCCATTTCGTCACCTGCTTGCCCACCGCCTCCACGACGCCCGAGAACTCATGCCCCGGTACATGGGGCAGGCGAATGTCCGGGTCATGACCGACCCAGCCATGCCAGTCGCTGCGGCAAACACCGGTCGCCATGACCTTGATGACCACCCCGCCGGATTCCGGCGTCGGATCGGGCACAGTCGTTAGTTGCGGTGGGTCGGCAAAGGACTCATAAACAACAGCTTTCATGGGGGGCTCCTGTGTTGAACTGTTCCTTCATTGTGAAGCATTGCGGTGAATTTACCTTTCTACTTGCTATTGGAATAACAGGGAATATGAAATAGCATTTCACCAGTGAAAACGGATTGAAAGGTTGTTTCGCCATGACCGCGCTCGACAAAGTGGACATTGCCATTGCCGACCGGCTGCAACAGGATGGCCGGCTGTCCAATGCCCGGCTTGCCGAACAGCTCGCCCTAAGCGAAGCCTCCTGCTGGCGGCGCCAAAAGCGGCTGGAAGAGATGGGGGTGATCGAAGGCTATAAAGCGATCCTGAACCGACGCAAGCTCGGGATCGGTGTGATGGCCTTTGTGCAGATCGTCTGTACGCAGCACAGCGAGGAGGTCACTGCCGCGTTCGAGCGGATCATCCAGGCCAGCCCCAATGTGCTCGCTTGTCACAACACAACCGGCGAGGCCGACTTTCTGTTGCAGGTAGTTGCCAGGGATCTCGATGACTACAGCCGTTTTGTCGAGAAAGTGCTGAGAAAATTGCCGGGCGTATTGAGCATCCGCTCGAATATTTCATTGCGAGAGATGAAGGTGACGAACAAGTTACCGATTACGGATATTGAAATAAGCTAGATAGACTCAGAACTTTACCGACAAGACCAACCCGCAAAAAAGCCGTCGCAACTATCCTGACATCAACCATTATTCTGTCCGCTACCCAGTCAGAAGCTGCCGCAATACATATGGCAGAATGCCGCCATGGCGGTAATACTCCACCTCTACCGGTGTATCTATCCGTAACAGCAGCTGTAATTGCCGGGTTTGTCCATCCGGACGTCGCACCGTCAGCATCACTGGCTGCTGCGGTTGGATGTTGTCCTCCAGTCCGCTCAGGTCGAACACTTCGTCGCCTTTCAAGCCCGCGGCGCTGTCTGTGCCGGTGAACTGTAAGGGCAACACGCCCATACCTACCAGATTGGAACGGTGGATACGTTCGAAGCTGCGGGCGATCACTGCCTTCACGCCCAAGAGCCGGGTGCCCTTGGCCGCCCAGTCGCGGCTGGAGCCGGTACCGTATTCCTCTCCAGCAAAGATCAGTGCCGGCGTGCCAGCCTGTTGATAAGCCATCGCTGCGTCGTAAATGAACTGTAGCGTGCCGTCTGGCTGGCTCAGTGTCAGGCCGCCTTCCACCGGCTTGCCGTCATTGTCCGGCGGCAGCATCAGGTTGCGGATGCGCACATTGGCGAAGGTGCCGCGCATCATCACCTCATGGTGGCCACGGCGCGAGCCGTAGCTATTGAAATCCAGCGGTTTGATGCCTTGCTGTAGCAGATACTGCCCAGCCGGTGAATCTGCCTTGATCGAGCCGGCCGGGCTAATGTGGTCGGTGGTGATTGAATCACCGAAGATAGCCAGTGCCCGCGCGCCGGTCACCGTCGGCACCGCGGCAGGTTGCATGGCAAAGTCCTGGAAGAACGGCGGTTCGGCAATATAGTTGGAGGCGTCCCAGCCATATACCTGCTCCGTCGGCGCGACGATTCCGTTCCATAGCGGATTACTGCTGGCAAAGCCTTGGTACAGTCGGTGGTAAGTGGCCGGGGAGGCGGTTTGGCGTAACGCGTCAGCCACTTCCTGGCTGCTGGGCCAGACCTCGCGCAGATACACCGGCTGGCCGGCACTGTCCACGCCCAGGGGCTGGCTATCCAGGTCGATGTCAACCCGGCCGGCGATGGCGAAAGCCACTACCAGTGGCGGGCTCATCAGAAAGTTGGCCTTGATCGCCGGGTGGATGCGCGCCTCGAAATTGCGGTTGCCGGACAGCACCGCAGCGCATATCAGGTCCTTGCTGGTGATTTCCGCCTCCAGCGCTGCCTCCAACGGCCCCGAATTGCCGATACAGGTGGTGCAACCATAGGCCACCACCCGGAAGCCCAGCTGTTCCAGCGGTAACAGCAGGCCGGCCTTGGCGAGATAGTCAGTCACGACCCGCGAGCCAGGTGCCAGAGAGGTCTTGATGTGAGGTGCCACTTTCAGCCCGCGCGCCGCCGCTTTCTGCGCCAGCAGGCCGGCCGCCAGCATCACGCCGGGGTTGGAAGTATTGGTGCAGGAGGTGATGGCGGCGATCAGCACCGCGCCATGATCGAGTGCGCCACTGGACGCTGGCACCGTGCCGGCCTTGCCGTAGCCGCCGCTGGACGTTGGCTGCATTAGCAATTCATTGAAACGGGTCTTCAGTGCCGGCAGCGCGATGCGGTCCTGCGGCCGTTTCGGGCCAGCCACGCTCGGTACCACGCTGTCCAGATCTAGCTCCAACACGCGGCTGTAGTCGATATCGCCCGCTGTAGGCATGCCGAACATACCCTGTGCCTGGAAGTAGCCTCGAAAAGCCTCCACCTCGGCCTCGCTTCGGCCGGTGGCGGCAAGATAGGCTGCGGTCTGCTCGTCCGGCGGGAAGAAGCCCATGGTGGCGCCGTACTCCGGCGCCATATTGGCCAGCGTGGCGCGGTCCGGTAGCGTCAGCGTGGCGGCGCCAGTGCCAAAGAACTCGACGAACTGCCCCACCACATTGGCTTTACGTAACATCTCGGTCACTACCAGCACCAGGTCGGTCGCGGTGACGCCGGCCTGCAGCCGACCACTGAGATTCACCCCGACGATGTCCGGTGTCAGCATATACACCGGCTGGCCCAGCATGCCGGCCTCGGCCTCGATGCCACCCACACCCCAGCCCACCACACCCAGCGCGTTGATCATGGTGGTGTGCGAATCAGTGCCCACCAGCGTGTCTGGATAATAGACATCGTCCTTGTGCAGCACGCCGCGTGCCAAGTATTCCAGGTTTACCTGGTGGACGATGCCGATGCCCGGTGGCACCACCTTGAAGGTATCGAAGGCTTGCATTCCCCACTTGATGAAACGGTAGCGCTCGGCGTTACGGCGGAACTCCAGCTGCATGTTCAGATCCAGCGCGTTGCCTTCGCGGAAGTGATCCACCTGCACCGAGTGGTCCACCACCAGATCTACCGGCACCAATGGCTCAATCAGCCTGGGCGATTTGCCGAAGCGCTGCGCCACATTGCGCATCCCCGCCAGATCGCACAATAGCGGCACACCGGTGAAATCCTGCAACACGATGCGAGCCACTACAAAGGGGATTTCCTCGCTGCGCGCAGCTTGTGGCCGCCAGTTGGCCAGTTGCCGGACGTGCGTCTCGGTGATGCGGTGCCCATCCATATTGCGCAGCAGCGATTCCAATACGATACGCAGGGACACCGGCAAACGGCTGACATCGCCAACGCCAAGCTCGGCCAAGGCCGGCAAAGAGTAGAAATAAACTTGTTGGCCAGAGGCCAAAGGAAACGCGCGCTGACTGTCTTGGATTCGCAGGGGCATGACTGACTCCCTTAAAAGTAGCGACGACAACGATACGGGCAGAATGAAATTGGACTATGGCTGCAGAGTGGAGTTCGACCCGATGGGGCAAGCCAAATGAGCGAAGCGATGCGCTTGAAAACCGGCAGTTTCGGCCCGATAGAATTCGCTGAGAATGCGCTCTGGAGCACTTCGCAATCTCCTGCGAGCAGATGCATCCAGCGCTGATCTTGGCATTAACGGTGGAGAAGCGCGCAGCGTAGAGATGGCCAACCTGGAGTTAGGCTTGCTAACCGGAGCCAAGGCATAGGTCATTGTCGCCGCAGCCGATGAAGTAGTAGCCAGACATCACGACACCCTGTGATCAAGTGTTGTTAACGTTGTCTAGCTAATACCAGCATCGTGTCACCCACCGCGCAATCAGCCGAGTCTGTCTTGGCCGAGCGCGCCTATCCTGCTCCTTGCATATCCCGAACGGGTCTGTCCTGCAGCGCTGGGACAGACCAGACAACCAATACTAAATCTCAGGAAGCCACAGCACCTACCCAACGGTTTCCATTCGGGAACGCGTCTGAAAGTCGCTCCATCTAATGGTCAGGTGTGATGCTTGTTGCCTGCATGCAGTTTCTCTTTCACTTCGTGTAGAGATGGAAAAGCTTTCCCGTGCTGGGCCGAAAACATTTTTCAAACAGCGCGGTAAGTTGGCTTGCCTGCGTGTGACTCGACAGCAAGCAGCCATCTCTTCAAGGTTGGCCGCACTAAATAACTAGGCCGGGTACTTGTCGAGTCCATCAATCATTGTCCGAGGAAACCATCCGTGCTGCTCGAACCGGTATTTCAGGAGAAACCCGTTGTGCACAAAGAACGAGCCTCCGATCGTATCCGCCGTCGATTGATTGAAGCGGGGCAACGCTTCCATGCAAACAACAATATTTCTGCCTTCCTCCAGGATGGTGAACTGGACGAACTGCGTGCCGAGGTCGAGCATCAACTGCAAGGCGTGCTGCGTGCCTTGGTGATTGATACCCAGAACGACCACAACACCGCCAATACCGCCAAGCGGGTCGCCAAGATGTTTGTGCATGAAGTATTTCGTGGCCGCTATGAAGCCGCACCGGTGGCGACTGCCTTTCCGAACGTGTCGCAGCTCAACGAGCTGATGATTGTCGGCCCGGTGATGGTACGCAGTGCCTGTTCGCATCACTTGTGCCCGATTCTGGGGAAGGTGTGGATTGGCATACTGCCCAATGCGTCATCGGACTTGATCGGCCTGTCCAAGCACGCCCGCCTGGCAGAATGGGTCATGAACCGCCCGCAGATCCAGGAAGAAGCCGTGGTCATGCTGGCGGACGAGCTGGAGCAGCGCATCCGGCCAGACGGCCTGGCCATCGTCATGGAGGCCAACCACTTCTGCATGAGCTGGCGTGGCGTCAAGGATGATGGTGCGCTGATGCAGAACTCTGTCATGCGCGGGGTGTTTTTGAAGGATGCGACGCTACGGGGCGAGTTTCTGAGCCTGCTCGGGAACCGCCGCTGAGTGTGCCGCAGCAGGATGCTGGCCGGCCCCGACTTGCGGGAGCCGACAACTGTCCGGAATCTGGAGGTTTGCCATGTCTGAGTACGCTGTCCGATTGACTTCCCGGAACATGGTTGCCGAAGGCACCATGGCTTTCTGCTTCGAAAAACCGTCTGGTTTTGTCTTCAAGCCGGGGCAGGCCATAGACCTGATTTTGCCTGGGGCGCATGCAGACCCCAATTCGTCGGATGTCCGCCATACCTTCTCCATCATCAGTGCGCCGCATGAAGGTGAACTGGCGGTGGCGACCCGTATGCGTGACAGTGTCTTCAAGCGCACGCTAGGCAAATTGCCCGGTGGGACGGAGGTCATGATTGACGGCCCCTTCGGCGCACTCACGCTGCACAAGAACATGGCGCGGCCTGCTGTGCTCATTGCTGGCGGAATCGGGGTGACACCGTTCATGAGCATGCTGCGGCACGCGGCAATGCATCAGCAACAGCAAGACCTGCTGTTGCTGTACTCCAATCGTCGCCCCGAAGACACGGCATTTCTCGGCGAGTTACAGCAGCTGGAACGCGAAAACCCGCGGTTTCGCCTGATGGCAACCATGACGGACATCGCGCACTCGACACAAGACTGGCATGGTGCAACCAGCAAGATCGACGGTGCCTGGATCAAGCAGGCTATCGCGGGGTTGGTGGCGCCGATTTTCTATGTATCTGGCCCGCCCGCGATGGTTGCCGCGATACGCCAGGTACTGACGGATGCGGATATCGACGAGGACGAGGTACGAAGCGAGGAATTTTATGGTTATTGATCTGGCCGCTTGTTTGCCAACGCTGACCCGGTTCGCAACAGAGAGTCTGCGGTGCACCCTGGGGGAGAACGCATGGTAAACCCACAACTCCAGGTGCCGTCCCCCATTTCACAGCAAACCACGGAAGCGGAGTTGGTATTGCGTGCGGCCAACGGGGATGAGGCGGCTTTCGAGGTCATCATGCGGCGCCACAACCGGTTGTTGTTTCGAACGGCGCGCAGCATTCTGAACAGTGATTCGGAGGCCGAAGATGCCCTGCAGGAAGCCTATTTACGCGCCTGGCGGGCACTGGATGGCTTCCGTTCAGACGCCAAACTTTCCACTTGGCTGGTGCGGATCGTCGCCAATGAGGCGTTAGGGCGGCTGAGAAAAAAGACTGCGCAAGTCATTCCACTATTTACTGCCATGAACTCCATCGAACCAGAAGTCCAGGCATCGCTGACCAACGATCCTGACGAGCGACCAGAAAGTCTTGCCATGCGAGCCCAGCTGCGCAAGCTGCTGGAAGCTCGCATCGATCTGCTGCCCGAAGTGTTTCGCACGGTATTCATGTTGCGGGCAGTCGAAGAAATGAGCGTGGAAGAAGTGTCGCAGGCACTGGATATTCCTGAAGCTACCGTGCGGACCCGGTTTTTCCGTGCGCGTAGCCTGCTGCGTGAGGGGCTGGCCAGCCAGATCGATGTTGCCCTGAGTGACGCTTTCTCCTTCGATGGCGCCCGCTGTGACCGTATCGTCGCAGGCGTGCTGGCAAGGATGCATGCCGAAGGTTTGCATACCAGAAGCTGACACCGGCCTAAATTGCGGACTCAGGGGGGGCGGGACAGACCAGCCTGCACCGCGCAATGAAGGCCCTACACCTGTTGAGTTACCTACTAGTAATTGGGGTGGCTTCGTATTTTTTATCAAATGATAACGATTTGTATTTATCTTGATACATGGCTAAACTGCGGCTCGAGCAGATGACTACCGCGCCGAAAAGTTCCCATGACATCGACAATTCCTGCCCGCATCACCCAGCAGCTGCCGTTTGCCATCAGCCAGCTGCCCCTGCTACGCCAGCTGTTCAACTCGGTCCAGCAACGTGGGCATTGGCGCGGCGGGGTGCGCCTGCGAGGACACAAACAGCTTTCCAACCATACTCCCATCCGCTCGCTGCCGTTGGCAGGACAGGAACTGGCGATCCCGCTGAGCCATGGTCGCAGCAGTGCGCAGCCCTGTGTCCAGGTTGGTCAACGGGTATGCAAGGGCGAGGTGATCGGTGATGGCCCGGCGGGTACTGTCTGGGCGCACGCCTCTACCTCCGGCGTGGTCACTGCCATCAAGGAGTGCTGCCCGGCGGATGGCGACCAGCGCCAAGCGGCGGTGTACATCGCCGCCGACGGGCTGGACGAATGGGCGCCGGCCTGCCGCCCGACGACGGTACTGACCCCCGCCAGCCTAGCGGCATTCGCCATGCAGATGGGGCTGGTGGGACTGGGTGGCGCCGGCTTTCCGACCGGTCTGAAGCTGCAGGGTGCCAGTCCGGACACCTTGCTAATCAACGGCGCCGAGTGCGAGCCGTTTCTTACCTGCGATGATCGTCTGATGCGCGAGCGCGCCGGCGAGATCGTTGCCGCGGCGGCGCTGCTGGCCAGCGTATTCGCCATCGGCCGGGTGCGTATCGGTATCGAACCCAACAAGCCGCAGGCCATCGCCGCACTGTGGCAGGCCGCGGTCGGCAGCGACTGCCACATCGAAGTGCTGACACTGCCGCTGCGCTACCCCGCCGGCGGCCAACCCTTGCTGATCAAGAGCCTAACCGGGCGTACGCTGGCGCCTGGCAAGCTGCCGGCCGAGGTGGGGGTGATGGTGCTCAATGTCGCCACCGTCTATGCGCTCGGCCGCGCCGTGCTGCACGGCCGACCACTGGTCAGCCGCATTGTCACCATCAGCGGTGCAGTAGCACAGCCAGGCAATGTCGAGGCACCGATCGGCCTGCCGGTGGCCAGCGTGCTGGCGGCAGCGCAAGCGCAAGGCGATGGCAGCGTACACATTGGCGGTCCGATGATGGGCCGCAAGCTGGCCGATGCCAGAGCCGTGATCAGCAAAACCACCAGCGGGCTGCTGGTGCAGGCCGAGGCCTTCCTGCCTGCCGCGCAAGCCAGCCGGCCCTGCATCCGCTGTAACCGTTGCGTCGACGCCTGCCCGATGTCGCTGCGCCCGCTGCACCTGTTGGCCGCCTGCCAGCAGCAGGATCGCCCCGCCCTGCAGCAGGAGCAGCTGGGCGCCTGCATCGAGTGCGGCGCCTGCAGCCATGTCTGCCCGAGCAAGCTGCCGCTGCGCGACAGCTTTCGTCAGGCCAAGCGCACCATCTGGCTGGGAGTCCGGTCATGACCCTGCGCCCCAACAGCGTCAGCGGCATTATGCTAACCGTCGTCCTGGCCCTGCTGCCGGGCACTGTGCTGCATGCCTGGCAGTTTGGTCCCGTGGTCTGGCTGCAGGCCGGTTGGTGCATCCTGCTGGCACTGCTGATGGAAACCTTGTGCCTGCACCTACGGCGCGAAGACATCAGGCACGGCCTGGGCGATATGAGTTGGCTGGTATGCGGCTGCCTGATGGCGCGCGCGCTGCCACTGCTATCGCCGCTCTGGCTGATAGCGCTCGCCACGCTGGTGGCTCTGGGGCTGGTGAAGCATGGCAGCGGCGGCCTGGGCAAGAATCGTCTCAACCCGGTGATGGCCGGTCTGGGCGTGGTGGCGGTCTGCTTTTATCAGCTGCAGTACCCGGCGCCCGGTTTCCAAGCACCTTGGACGCTGCAGCTCGATATCCCCACCATCCTGCAGCAACAGCTACAACTGGTGCCCCGCCTGCAACTGGATGCGCTGAGCAGCGCCACACCACTTGCCCACGAGCGGCTGGATGCCCCGGCACCGCTGCTGTCCTGGAGCGGCTATCTTGCCGGCGGTCTGCTGCTGGCGTTGCTGCGGGTCAGCCGGCTGGAAATCCCGCTGGCAATGATGTGCAGCTCGGTGCTGCTGTGCATGGCCGCCGGTCACAACCTACAGGAAAGCCTGCACAGCCTGACGCTGGGTGGCTATATGTTCGCAGCGTTCTTTATCGCCACCGACCCAGTGACCAGCCCGGACTGCAAGGTTGGCCGCATCCTGTTCGGGCTGACCATTGGTGTGATTACCGAGCTGGTGCGCGAGTTCGGCCTGTACGCCGACGGCCTGTGCTTTGCCGTGCTGGCGGCCAACATGCTGGTACCGCAGCTGAACCAGCTGGCCCGGAAATTCAATCCGCCAGGACAGGGCTGGCAACCTACGCGCGAGTAACCCTCCACCTAGAAATTACAGGTAACAGCCAATGGCAAGCCAATAATTCACTCCCACGGTCAGAACAGGCCGTCATGCCTAAGCGCTAGCATGACTGTTGTCTGACAGGAGCTGTGAATTGTCCCGGCTTTTGTGGCCACTTTCGGATGACTGGTGAACATCATAAAGCTGCCGGTTAATGCATCCAGCCCAGATGGCTGCTTTGGCCGAGTTTCTGTCTGACACCAGAACCGCTTAAAAATTGAGCGCCTTCCGCCACACCCCGCCAATCCATGCATGTGTCACAGCATCCACAGGGTTATCCACTTTTTCTGTGGATGACAATTGCAATGCAACATTAAGGGCAATGCGCTTACCCCCCAGCAACGTAGCGGGCAAAGTTGTCCAGGATCGCTTGCCAGCCCGTGCGCTGTTGCGCTTCAGAATGGGTTTCTTCACTGTCAAATGTGACCGTGACCGTGACATTGTCCAGCCCTGGCACAAATTCAACCACGGCTTCGCGGTCGCCAAAGCGATAGGCAAGCAATGTCTCCGGCACGACCTGGGTGTATTCCCCCGCGAAGTCAAACCCGAAAGAACCATCCTTCGCTTCCATGCGTGATGTGAACTTCCCCCCTACCCGCAGATCAACACTCGCGGCAGTGCTATGCCAATCCGGAGAGGCCGTATTCCAGACTTTGATGTCATCCGGGGAGGTATAAGCGCGCCAGACCTCGGCGATGGGAGCGGCAACGACGGTGGATACGGTGATTTTCATCGGGACTCTGCAACAGTGAGTGAGGCGACGCTTGCAGCCTAATACAAAGGCATGCCCTCCGCCCAGCAACTTGACCAGAAAGGGCAGACGGTTCCGATTCACACGGTACAATTCGCCCCCTCTGCCCTTTTCCCACCCAGCATGAAGAAGCTTCTCTCCGCCCTCCCCTTGGTCATTGCCCTTGGCTACGCCGTCATTGAGCATTACAGCCCCGTTGCCAGTGCCGCCCCCACCGCATCGGCATCCGGTACGGTTGCCACCCGTTTCCGTGACTGCGCCAGCTTGTTCTATCAGCAACAATCACCACAAATCCCTGCGCCGCTGCAGGCAGACGGTGTGCGAGAGTTGTGCTTTGATGACTTCGCCGTCCTACACAGCAGCAGCACCCATAGTCCGGTTTTTGCAGCCGAGAAGCTGTCAGCCCATAGCTTGAGCGATGCCTCAGATGAGAAGCGGACCGACCGTTTTTATGAGGAAGCCCGGCTGCCCAGTGCCGAAAGGGGGCGCCTGGAAGACTATCGCGGCAGTGGTTATGACCGGGGTCATATGGCGGCTGCGGCCCAGCGCACTACACCAGAGGCCATGGCGCAGAGCTTCAGTCTGGCCAATATGGTGCCGCAGGCGCCGGAGAATAATCGTGGCGTTTGGGCGCGCGCGGTGGAAGCTGCCACGCGCAAATATGTCCAGCGCGCGGGGGGTGAGGTATTCGTGATTACCGGGCCATATTACGATTCGCAAGTCGCCCCTCATTATGCCGGGCAAGTGCGTGTTCCCGATGCTCTGTACAAGCTGGTATTCGATCCTGGTTCGGGTAAGTCGTGGGTGTACTGGACGGCAAATACCAATGTGCGAAAGCCTGAACGTCTCAGCTATGGGGAGCTGGTACAGCGCACGGGTATTCACTATTTCCCGAACTTATCCTAAGCATCCTCCGTCAGTCGGGTATTAATCGACTGCCAAACAAAAAGCCCTGCCATTACGCAGGGCTTTTATGTTGTACCGGGGTGATTAGGCCACTGCCAGTTGTTCCAGCGCACCACCGTTATCCAGGTAGGCCTGTACCCACAGCGGCTTGCGGCCACGACCGGTCCAGGTCTGCGACGGATCCGCCGGGTTCTGGTATTTGGCTTCTACCGGTTTACGTGCGGTAGTGGCCTTTTTAGCCAGGTCGTCAGCACTCAGGCCATATTGCGACATCAGCGCCTGCACTTTTTTCAGGGCTTCGGTTTTTTCGGCAGATTGTTTACGTACTACCTCGGCTTCCACTTGGTCACGCAGTGCGTACAGTTCCGACATGGACAGTGATTGCAGATCCATATAACCCCCTTTATTCATTGGTATGGTCAACATCATCGCCAACCTTTCTCTCAGCTTAGTCAGTAATTGAGTTAGGCGGCAGTTTAATGAGCCGATATTACGGGATTCGTTCCCACCATACCAGTGCGGCAGACATTTCAGCAGGCACACCCTGCGAAACTGTCGCCTGGAGTTTATCCATGTTGCCCTGCCAATATTGAATGGCAAGCGATGGCATCTGATGCACTGGCCGCCGTCGAATTGTGGCCCCAAACGTATTAACCACCCTCTAAACCCCAACCCAATTCCACAAAAAAAACATCCCGACCACCCCCGGGATGTTTTATGCCCTACCACCAGCTAAGCAGCCTGCCCGCCAGGGCGGACAGTTTGCTGCTGACGAAGTCCCAGCTGTCACGGGCGATGGCCATCACCGCCAACGTCAGCGTGTCCCACAGCCCCTGGCTGGCCGAACGCCAGGCACATTCCGACACCGTGTCCTGGCGGGCTTCACGGGTAAAGCTCCACTTTTTTTCAGCCGGCAGGATGGTGACGATCTTCTCGACCAGCGTCACCAGGCCATAGCCCTCCTCAGCCGCAATGGCACAAACCTGGCTGGGCGGTAGCTTGAATACCCGGCATACCTGCGCCACCTTGGCCTCGATGTTCTGCCGTTGCCAGGGACCGGGATGGTTCTTCACCCAGTCCCATTCGCGGCACGGTTCGATCTTGTCGACCTGGCTGACCACCAGTACCACCGGGATGGCGCGGTCCCACAGTTCTGGCAACAGCACCTGTTGGTAGAACTGTTCGTCGATGCTCAATGCGCGGTCATCGCCCTTGATCACCCACAGCACCAGATCCAGCTCCGGCAACAGCCGGCGATACAGCGCGGTGTATTCCTCGTGGCGGCTGCCGCTTTCGCCGACGCCGGGCATGTCGATCAGTGACAGGCCTTTGCCGTGCTGAATGGACCAGTCGATTTCCTGCGGACTGCGGGTGCAGGCTTCCACTGCGCTGACTTCGGCTACCTCGCGGCCAAACAGTGCATTACACAGGCTGGACTTGCCGGCGCCGGTCTTGCCCATCACGCCGATGGTGGCATGGTAGTTGACCACCGCATGCAGCCGGTCACGCAGCTGTTGCAGCTCGTCTAGGGTCAGGCGGATGCCAGCACTGGCCAGCAGGGAGATGATTTCTTCCGGCAACCCTGCCGGTACGTCTGGTTGTCGAGTGGATGGCATAGGGTTCCTTTCGCCGGCGATCCGGCATAAAAAACGCCACCTGGATTCAGGTGGCGTGGTGTTGGTGAGTAGTCAGTTCAGGTTTGCGGGCACTGCTGCCGGATGCGCGTGAAGCTCTGCTGCAAGCGCTCGGGGAGTCGTTGCGTGGTCGACATTTCGACATCCAGTGCCAGGAATTCCTGCTCGGTATATTCCTTCTGCAGCTGCGCCAGACCGCACTGACAGAACACGGGGGAGTTCCGGGCAGAGCAACTGCGCAGAAAGCCGTTCTTGGTGTCATTACCGTACTCGTTGCCACCCGAGCAGGCGGCCAGCAGCACCGCCAGCAGCCCGCACAGTAGGGTCTTGTTCATGGTATTGCTCCCTGCTGGATGTACGTCAGCCAGCGGATTAGAGATAAAAGCCCAGCTTGCCCATCACACCTTTGAAGGCGATATAGCCAACGAACCAGCCGATGGCCTGTGGGCCGACCAGCCAGAACACTTTCTTGCGCAGCAGATCCACCCCACCGGCAGCAAACACCAGGTCCGGCATAGCAAGCCGGCGAATGGCATCGCCAACCACTACGCCGATGGTGGTGGTCGTGGTACCGACGATCAGCATGGCGACATAGCCAAAGAAGCCGAGATAGATCGATGACGAGAACACCGCCATCACGGTGAGCAGCAGGAAGATGGTGAAGCAAATCAGCAGCTGCTTAAGAGTGCGTGCTTGCATGTGAAGACCTCTGACAATGAAAGGCGGAGCGATCAGGCCCCGCCGGTTGTTACTGGTCGCGCGAAAGGACTACGGGCTCGCGACGCATGCCTGGCAGCAGGATATGAATCGGCGGAGAGACCGTCATCGCACGCGGCGGGCGCATCAGGCGCAGTTGCGTGGCGACTGGGCGGAGAAGTCGCTCGTCAGCGCCCAGCCAATGACCTTGCCGGCGCCGGCATTCGGGTCAGCCTGGCTGTAATCGGGTACCGTCGCCAGCTGCACCCAGCCCCCCTTGGCCACCGCGGTAACGGTGACCGGCGAGAACACCTTCAGCAGTTGCTTGTTCGCCTGCCGATCCGGTGTGGCATACAGGTAGACCGGTTTCGGAAACTGCAAGCGGCCATCGCTGCCCACCTTGCTCTTCGGTGCCAGACACGCGCCGACCCCGGGGGCGGCCTGCGCCGTCGCTGCCAGCACCAGGCCCAAGACGGTCTTGATCACGACTTTTTTCATACTGCTCTCCCTTATCTCAACGGGTCGTACGGCAGCGTGCCGCAAAACCCTCATCACAAAATTGACGACCAAACCCGGTGGCCATCGTGGTCCTCATCCAATCAATAACAACTAATTTCGATGAGTTTCAACTTTTAAAGCACTTCATGTCAATCGGTTGAGCATCCACCATTTAAGTTGACATGGAGGATGTGATGCCACAGATCGATGAGAAAGCCCTGGCCAAGGTGATCGGCAAGGCGATTGCTCGCCTGCGCCTGGCGCGGGAACTGACACAGGAACAGGTGGCCGAGCAACTGGGCATCGGCAACGAGGCGGTATCGCGCATGGAGCGCGGCACGGTGATGCCAACGGTGGCCCGGCTGGTGCAACTGGCGGCCATCTTCGACTGCGAAGTGACGGAACTGCTGAATGAAGTCAGCCCGCGGCTACAGGATCAGGCACAGCACCTGAGTCGCTTGCTGGCCACACTGGGTGATGCCGATCGGGTGCTGGTGATCGACGTGGTGGAAAGACTGGTACAGCGCCTGGGCAAGCCAGACTAACGCCAGCAAGAAAATGCCCCCACGGTCGGGAAACCGCGAGGGCCAAATAGAGCATGTACCGTCCGGAGATCGAGGAGAAACCGTACATGTCTTCAGCGTAGTGAACAGGTATGGGCGACGGCCAGCCCTTTGTACTGAACACACCGTTCACCCCTCCCCCGGTATCTGACTGGCCTTGCCCAGTTGCCGTGTCAGCCGGGTCGTTCTAGTCGGCGTTGATGGTTTCGTGACGTCGCCTTCGGCTTCCCCCTCTGGATAGAACTCTTCCAGCAGCTGCGGCACCTCCTCTACCGTATCCTCAAACTGGCCGTTGCCGAGTAGCGCTTTGGCTGCTGCCTCCAGTTGTGCGGTATCAATCCCCGCTTCCAGCGCCTGTTCCGCTTCTGCCCTTGCCTGTGCCACCACCTTGCTCAGGTCGTCACCGTCACGCAGCGTCAGATCGACGAAGTACACCGGGGTCCGGTAAGACTGGGTGGTGGTCTTGGCGCGCAGTCGCAGCAGCAACGGCAGGTAGTGTGTCAGGCCGCCGCTGACGGCTTCGAAATATTTCAAGCGGGCGGCCAGCGTGCGCACCGAGTTGTAGCCGGTGGTGCGGAAGATGAAGGTGCCCAATGCATCCTGCTGGCCATCCACCTGCACATTGAGGCGACCATACAGCTTGCAGCCAGTACTCTGGCCAAAGGGACAACGGTCGGGACCGGGGCATACCACCTCTTCCAATCCTTCCTTGCCAGCTCGTCGGGCGGTGTCGCCATTGCCGACGCATAGCGGCCGACCACTCTGGCGGTCAAAGGCGCTGTATTCGGCGCGCAGGTTGAGTTCGCTGCTATTGAACAGCAGCCGTACCGGAATGGCACGGACCTTGCCGTTAGCGGCCTGCTCTGCCAGCGGCTGATGCAAGGGGTGCAGCAACCAGCCGTCGCGGTTCTGTACCTGGGTGGTGAGGGTGAAGCTGTCGTCCTTCTCCGGCAGCCACTTGTTGTCCTTCTGGATCAGCTTGCCAATGCTGATACGCCCGATCACGGGCGGGGTGATGGCGAGTCCCTTGATCATGCGGAATTCCTTTCAGTGTGAATGACAAAGCGACGACTGCTGCTGACGGGTTTGCGGTATTGCTGCAGCAAGCCGGGATAGTCGGCCGTGAGCCGCTCCAGGTCCGGCTGCTCGCGGTCCTTGGGTTTCTTCCAGCTGATGCGGCCGTCGGCAAACACCGCCCCGGTGGCATCGCCCAACACCGTCTGCAGCTGTTGCCGGGTGCATGCTTCCTGTTGCTCCAACGCTTCGCGTTGTTGCCGTAGTGCCAACAAGGTGTGGAACAGGCCATTGGCTTCGGTGGAATCGGACAGGTCAAGGGTGGTGCCGTTGTCGCGCGGGAACAGCCAGTTCAGTGCCTGGCCGGCATCCTCGGAACCGTCCGGCGGCGGCGGTTGGTCGAAACGCACCAAGGCCCAGAAGTCGCGTTCGCGGGCGATCAGGTCGGCGATCTTGTCGTCGTCGCGCTCCACCCGGTAGATACGGAAATCCTGGCCACCGATCAGCACCGCCACGTCAGCCCAGGCCAGGCCGGTGACCGCCAGCTGGTGCAACACCTGGCACTGGTAAGCGACAGGAATGCCGTCTTCCCACTGCGGCGCACTGTGGTAACTGGCGGTCTTGATCTCCAGAATGCCCTGCCCCAGTTCGGGACAACGCACCTCGCGATCCAGGTTGGCCAGCATGTGACGCTGTTCAGCATGCTGCAGTACCGCGTTGACGCGTCGCACCCGCCGCCCGGTTTGTTCGGCGTAGACATTGGCCAGTATCGGTTCCAGCACTGTGCCCCACAGCACTGCCTGTTTGCCGGACAGGTCTTCCGGTTCGCGGCGGCCGGTTTTCTCCAGCCATAGCGTCAGCGCGCTCTTGTACGGGGAGAGCCCCACCGCCGATGCGGCATCGGACGAACCAATGCCCAGGCCGCGAATCGCCAGCCATTGCTGACGGGACAATTCCAAAGTAGATGCCAGGCGCAGGGCCTGGCCGTAACGTTCTCGCATCACATACCTCCAGACGGCATAACGCCCAGCGGGAAACCCCGGCCGGGCGGATCAGTAACGAAAAGGGAAAGCGGACAGCCCGGTGACTGCCATGCGGTCAGCCGGGAAAGATGGCAACGAGCCAACACAGGGAACAACTGAGAGATAGAGAGCAATGATCTGCCGCCGACCACGTGTGCGGCCAACAGGGATCAGGCAACCAGCAGGTCGGCAGGTAGATTTGGGGAGTAGCGCAGCAGCACCGCGCGTAACGCGGGCCAAGTCGGCTGCGGCGCACGGCGGAAGAACCGGCCTGCCAACGTCACCAGGGAGGTGGTTACCCATGCCCGGTCAGGGGGTGTGCCGTCATGCGTGACGATCCAGTCGGTGATGGCCCAGCCCAGCGCCTCCACCACCTCGTAGTGCCAGACACCAGGAAAGCCGTCGTCGAGTACCGCCCACAGTTCGGCTTCCAGTTGCACCACCAGCGGCGCGTACTGTGCCAACTCGGCATGCAGTTCGCGCGCGCCTTGGCCCCATACCGACAGCAACGTCACCACTTCGTCCTGCCCGTCATAGGGCAGACGGGCCTCGCTCCACGAACAGAAGTCGCGCAGCCCCATCACCAGCCCGGCAGCGGCCAGGCAAACGGCGGATTCGCTGGCCATGGTTCAGCCCAGCAAAACCAGCGCACGCTGCAGCGCCTTGTCTTTCAGCTGTGCCCCCTGACCGAACCAGGCGGAATCCAGCCGGTAGTCCTGGCTGCGCGCGCGGCGGCGATGATCGACGTATTCGGTAACGGCATTGACCAGCCCCCAGGCGGTGTTACGGCTGCTGGACAACAGCGCCCCCATGCCGCCACCGGCATACAGCACCGACAACTGCTGCATGGCGCGGGAGGTGACCGTATCGTCGCCCTCTTCTTGCTCCGGTTCCTCCAGCACCTCGGCAAAGTAGCGGCGGGCCTCTTCTGGTGACACCGACCGGCGGCTGAGCCCCTTGATGTCGCCGATGAAACGATCCCAGGCCGACAGGCCAATGCCCAGCGACTCCTTCACCGCCTGCGGATCGAATACCGTCGAATGCGGTACCTTCACTGCACCACGGCTTTCGCCTACCGCCAGCTGCAGCGTGTTGTTGCACACCACACGGATGGAGGTGAACTGCGCGGTGGTACACAGCGTGCCGTCGCAGCTGGTGGCCAACAGCAGATAGGCTTTGACCCGGTCTCCACCCTTGAGCAGCGTTTCCTGGCCAGTCCGTGCCAGTGCCCACAGTTTGCGCCCGCCCTTCAATACCCCAGCCGTTTCCAGCTCGAAGCCGCCGGCATGCACCAGGTCGTTATAGAAGTGCAGTACCTCGTGTGGCTGCACCACCTTGTACCGTGGTGACACCACCGACAGCGGTGCCAACGTGTCCGAGCGGTACAGCACCTTGGCATCACTGTGTAGCCGGATGTGCATGCCATCCAGGGATACATTGAACAGCACATCACTTTGCTCAATGGTCCAGTTCATTCCCGCCTCGTGTTGCCACACGTCCAGCGGTTGTTGTTCCGTCAGTTGATTGCCCAACCCATGCCAGGGCGTGGCCCCGACAAAGGCCATGGTTTCTACCAGATGTGCCATCTCACCTTCTCCATGAAAAATGCCCCAGACAGTGCCGGGGCAGATCGAGATTGCCGAGCGTCATGACAGACTTCGGCGCGCTTCAAGGTAGTGATATGTGGCTGAAAATTTATAGAATCCCTCCAACAAACCGGCAGAAGTTCGGCTAAAGCGGTCCTTCCGCTGCTTGCTAGGCAACGGCCGGTTTACGCAGAATTTCGGACACGCTCCTTGTCGGGCTACGAAACCAAGTGCGCAACTGTCCTGCTACGGGAGCGGTGGCTGTCATATCTTTAACGACCACTCAGCCTGTTTGTTGACACTCGTCACGAATACCAGCCAGAGCCAATTTGAGTTCGCTTGAAAGCTCCTGCAGTTCCAAGATTTTTCGATCGACCACACCAATCTTGTCAGCAAGAATGGCACGCTTCTGTTCCGGGCTGAAGCTGTGATTGGCCCATGCGTCCAGCAGCTCCTGAATTTCGCCCAGAGAAAACCCCAAAGCCTTGGCCTGCCGGATCAGGCCCAGGCGTCGAATAGTCGACGCATCGTAACGGCGGTAGCCGTGGCGACCTTCTGGTCCGCGTTCGGGCCTGATAAGGCCTATTCGTTCGTAGAAACGAATGGCATCACGTGTCATCCCTGTCTGTTCGGCCAACTCTCCGATCCGCACGATCGAACTCTCCCGCTAAATTTAGTCTTGACCCTGGACTATACACCAATGTTTACAGTACCCATTCCAACAGCATTGGCTGGCTTCCGAAGTGCCCCTAATGGGCTGACAATCAGGTAAAAACATGACGCAAGGAAAAATCGCATTTGTCACCGGTGCTACCGGATTGCTGGGTAACAATCTTGTTCGTTTGCTGCTGGCGCAAGGCTATCGGGTCAAGGCTTTAGCCAGGTCCGAACAGAAAGCCAGGGAGCAGTTCGGGGAGCTGATAGGCAACCGCCTGGAGGTGGTGCCGGGCGATCTCACGCGTGTCGAGGGGTTTGCAGCAGCATTGCAGGGCTGCGATGTTATGTTTCATACCGCAGCTTACTTCCGTGAAAGCTACAAAGGTGGCCGCCATCTGGCCGCCCTGCACAAGACCAACGTCGAGGGCACGCAAAACCTGCTTAACGGGGCATACGCTGCTGGCATTCGACACATGGTCCATATCAGCTCCATCGCAGTATTGGGTCGCAATGGCTCAGGATTGACCGACGAGAGCATGGTGCTGCCAATAGCGGAGGCACCGGATGATTATTACCGCAGCAAGATTGAAACCGACGAGGTGATATTCACTTTTCTCGACCGTCACCCGGACATGCACATTTCCCTTGTCTTGCCCGGCTGGATGCATGGCCCGGGCGATCTTGGCCCCACTTCGGCTGGGCAGTTCGTAGCGGATTACCTGCAACAAAAAATTCCGGGAGTGGTCGATGCGGCTTTCTCCGTGGTGGATGCCCGCGATGTGGCGCAAGTCGCTTTGGCTGCCAGTAAAACGGGGGAACGGGGTGAGCGCTATTTGGCCGCCGGCCACCCAGTCAGCATGGCCAGTCTTTTGCAGGCGATGGAGTTTGTCAGCGGCGTACCCGCCCCGCGTCGTAAACTGCCGCGCACAATGTTGTATGCCATCGCTTTTTTGCAGGAGGTTTATGCGCGGCTGACTGGAAGGCCGGTATTACTCAGCTTGGCTACGGTAAACAATATGGCAAACGACTACGGAAGAAAATTCTCGGCGGACAAAGTCCGGAGGCGGTTCGGCCTAGGCTTTAGACCCATGGCAGAAACGTTGGCAGACGAGGTCATGTGGATCCAACAAAGAGCCACTCGAGAGGATATGCACAAGCCTAGCAAAGTACACTCCGGTTAATAAATGCGAGCCGTCGATCACTCTAGATGGGATAGACGACCACTTAGGCCGATCTGCCGCTGACCAGGCTGACGCATCCTTAGTGGGCCAGCCTGAGCAGACACTCGCACCGCTATGCTAGTAGCTGCTTTACGGAGCCAGGTTGACATTGTGAATCCGACAGCACTTTGTCTGAATCAGTCGGCCTGTCAGTTCGGGCCTTGCTCCGTTGCCTTCCAGCAATCTAGTGCCTGAATCTGCTGGAACCATCGTCTAACTTGACCAAATTGACTGAGCGGGAGCTTGGCACGATGCCAATCGCCAAGCGGTGCAGCAATGGCAAGATCAGCAAGTGATAGCCGGTTGCCACAAATCCACTTCCGCTCGGCAAGGTGTGTATCGAGAACCTGACAAGCCTCGACAAACAGAGCTTCAGCCCGGTCGACTTCAGTTTGGATGGCAGGCCCTAACCCTGCCATTTCCTTGATTGAATTTTCCCAGTTAAGGGTGCTGATCGCTGGCATCAAGTGCTGGCCGCACCAGTACATCCAGCGACTCGCATCTGCACGTGCTCGTGCTGTTTCAGGATGCAGTGACTTATCCTGCGCCAACTCGGACAAGTACTGCATGATGGCGTAAGACTCCCATAGCACATAGCCTTCATCTTCAAGAACGGGAACCTGATGATTCGGGTTCAGCTTCAAGAATGGTGGCGTGTTTTGCTCGCCACGAAACAAATCAACTGATATCAGCTCAAGCCGTATGCCAAGATGTCGTGCTACCAGAAGCACCCGGCGGCTACAAGAAGAAAGAGGATGGTAGTAAAGACGCATGGCTCACACTCCAGTGTTTGACCTTAAGTGATGCCATCGTATTCGCAGGTGCTGACAGTTTCTGTCAGTAGTCATGATTCTGTTAATCAGAGACTAGTGATTTTTTGCCAGTTTTGTTGTTGCTGGCCTGCTGGTAGGCATCACATGTCCGCCACTCTTTTAGTAATTCTTGCTTTCTGCGTGGATAGCGATCTTTTGTCAGGGAAAGTGCTGAAATACGGTCTGTCCTGAAGTGTCGGAAATCCTGGCGCGCTTCACACCAACCTGCCAGCATGCGCACATGATCGAAATAGCCCAACGCCAGTGGCCAGATCGTTCGCTGCGTGGCATTGCCGTGCAAATCACAGTAGTCGATACGCAACTTGCTCTCACCCCGAATGGCCTGACGGATTATCGATAAGTCAACCACATCAGCTTCCGCCAATGAGGGAGTTCCCACTATCAGTGAACTGCTGTCCAGGGAGTGGCGCAGCTCTTGCGGAAGGACTGAGGAAATTTTGGCTAGCGCATTTTTTGCCGCACTGCCCAGGTGGGTGTCAGTTCGCTTAGCTACCCATCTCGATCCAAGCACCAGTGCTTCAATTTCCTCTGCTGTGAACATCAAGGGTGGCAACATGAATCCAGGGCGCAAGACATATCCCAACCCAGGCTCGCCCTCAATATTGGCACCTTGTGCCTGCAAAGTGGCGATATCCCGGTAAAGTGTTCGCAGACTGACCCCGAACTCATCGGCTAGGCTGGCCCCGGGGACAGGGAAGCGGTGGTGCCGCAAGGCTTGAAGTAGGGTAAACAATCTTTCCGTACGAGACATGAACACTTCTGCTAGGTGATCAGAATGCATCATGTTGCCATATCTGCTAAGGCACTAGGCATTCATTTCCGGGCGTAATAACGGCATTCCAGCCTGATCAGGCTGGGCTTCGGCCTTTACCGACATTCGGTCAGTGGGGCATTTCAGTCAGTAATGTGTCGCTCAGCGGCCCGTGGCCTGTAAGTCGGACCGAGCGACCTTGCTGAAAGTATTCATACAGGTCGCTCCGGGCCTTTCGACAGAGCATCTTAGCTAGCTAAGGCAGACCTGTTGCCCAGATCTACCACGCCTTTGGGAAATGCGTTATCCCTTATTTCAATGGCAAGTAGATATCCGTCACCAGCTCATTCTCCGGTGTTTCCGGCATCAAGTTCAAGTAATGGAAATAGAGAGGAAAGTCGCGTAATTCTTCGCCACTTTCGGGCAGCCAGTTCCGATACAAAGGGTAGATACTCTCAGCAATCCGGGTGTGGGAACCGTGATGCTGTACCCGGGCGCAACGGCCCCCGGGAATAGTCTTCAATATCACGCCCTGAGGGTTGGACGGAATCTCAGCTGTCACTTCGCCGCAGATGTCAAAACGGAATTGTGCGGGCTCGGTGGTGTCCGGGTTGTCGTAGGCGATACCGAAGGTGCGGCTGCTCTGTCTGGGAGAAAGGCTGCTTTCCTTACGCCAGGCAATGAATTGAGCAACCGAGTCGTTGACTCTCTGGGTAGGTCCGCGATGTTCTAGCACGGCGATAAAGGTAGTTTCAAAATTGACGATCTCAATCTGCATGGATTGATTCCTTTCTGGTAATCGGAACCGGTAGCGCTCGTGCCAGGACTCCCAGTTCGGTTGCTTCCTGAATTGGGAGGGTGACTGACCGAAAGTATTCCTGAAGGCACGGGTAAACGATTCCGGGTTCTCGAAGCCGGCCTCCAGAGCGATGTCGATGATCTTGGCGCCGCGGTCGAAGACGAGCTGCTGTGAAGCTCGTCGCAGTCGCAGAAGCAAGACGTATCGAGCTACGCTGGTGCCAATATAGTTGGCGAATTGCCGGTGGAAATGGAACTTGGAGAAGTTGGCGACTTGGCTAAGTCGTTCCACGGTCAGCGTTTCACTCAGGTGTGCCTCAATGTAGTCGAGTACCTTGCCTAATCGTGCCGCGTACGCCGTTGTCCGAAGTTCGTTCATCTGTCTTCCTCTGTCCATGGGAGGCACTATGCGTGATACGACTCACAAAATCCTGACTACGATTGCTCAGTGTATTAACCACTCCCAGAATCCATCAGCCAACGGCGCCCCTCTGCAATGGTTAGTTCAACGTTTCCAAGCGGTGCGTGGGGCGGCCATTGCCTCGCGACGCAGCCGGGTACCCAAGTTCGTCCCTAGCGATCCTTCGCATGCCAGATAAAAGATGGCTGTTTTCATTTAGGATGCATCCATAAAAGTATCTAGTAAACGAGGGGCGATTCAGTACTGCTCCACGATCAATGTCAAAGCAACATCTTCGAATTAGAGATGTTCCAAGCAAAACATCAGGCGGCCACCCAAGATAGGCCGTTTTTGAACCACGCCTAACACTCCGTTCCCGCAGGCGGCGCATGCCATCAGCCGTCGCACAAGAAAAATGCAAGAGTGACTGGAATCGTACATTTTTAATTATTTTTAATCATTTTCATCTTTTAACTACATATATAGTAGTTACTTCCATAGCGAATTCTTTGCGCCATATCGAATCTACACCAAAAAGGAATTTGCATAATGACCTCTAACGAAAGAGGGGTTTGGCTTAGCGCTGCGCGTCATGTGAAAGGAAAATATTTTATTGACGCATTCCAGGTCAAACAATGGATCAAGGACTTAGTGGTTTCGCTGGTCGGCTTGACCATGTTAGATACGGAAACGGAACAGCAAATGAAAGCCTGCAAATTCTTATCGTATTCTGCGCATTTTGTTTTCGCCGTCTCGTCAATCTACGGCTCCTGCAATCAGCGATGTGTTTTGTAGTCAAATCCAACTGGAGAAGTAATATGTCCGTCAATCTCGTCATCAGCTTTAATGTAAAAGAAGAAAAGCTGCAATCGTTCAAGGACATCATGAACGACGTGAAGATCAATCTGCCGAAGTTGGACGGTTGCCAAGCGATCAGGATCCTCAACCACTTGGAGAATCCACTCGCGTTCACGCTAGTGGAAACCTGGGATTCTCGTGAAATGCACGGCATCCACGTCGACAAGATGATCTCGAGCGGACAGTGGGGCGTCATCGTCGAGCATCTGAGCAGTGCGCCGGTCAGCGGCTACTTCAGCGAAGTTTGATGCCGTAACTAACGTCGCGGCAGGGCGCGTGCGGTGGGTCCAGCCGCGCCTCCGGTGCCATCTCGGCGCATACACGCGCTATTTGCTGCTATGTATTTTCTGCTATTTTCTGGATATCCTCTTCCGTCCCGAGAGTCCTACACGCTTGGGCAGCAGCATGTTGCGCTGCTGGATACCGACCTGTCCAAATGGGTCGGCCAATTTGTTGAGAAACCATAGCAATGACACTCGAAGTAGTACCGGCGGCGCTTTATTCGATGCGCAACGTAAAGCCTATCCTCGCTGATGGCAGCTCGTCCATCCTCCATAAAACGCTTGAAACGAGCCTGGAAAACAAGGCGATCTATATCGCCACGCCGTTGATCGTCTACATCAAGCAGGGCACGCAGATTATTCGCGACTATGACGCCATGGCCAATGTCGTCGACGAGAATCATTTGATTTTCCTGTCCAAAGGCGTTTACACGGTATCGGACTACGTCACTGGCAGCGATATCTTCGAGGCGGTGCTGCTGTTTTTCGACGACAAGCTGATCGCCAAATACCTGTCGCGCGCGGCCGGCACAGGCAATTCGCATACGGACGGCCTGCAGAAAAACGTGCACGGCACTTATACCCTGCACGCCAATGAGCAGATTCAGCGCTATATTGATTCGCTGAGTTATGTCTACAAGGGCGCGGAGGGCTCCGACGCGCTGCTGGAATTGAAACTGCTCGAACTACTGCACCTGATCGCCATCCAGGACAAGTCCTTCGGTTTCCTGCGCGAGCTGTCCTGCGGCGGCAGCCGCAAACGCCGGCCCATCACCGACTTCATGGAGCAGTACTATTCGCACAAGCTGAAGATTGAAGATTATGCCCTGCTGACGGGACGCAGTGTGTCGACCTTTATCCGCGACTTCAAGCGCAGCTACAACACCACCCCGAACCGCTGGATCATCGAAAAAAAAGTCGACATCGCACATCAGCTGTTAACGGCTAAAAATTATTCTGTCACCGACGCGGCTGCGGAGGTGGGATATGAAAATACCTCCCACTTCATCAAGGTCTACAAGCAACGGTACGGTGTCACGCCGAAGAAAGCCAAGACCTTCGCAGCAGAACTGTAGCGCGACAAGGCCCAAACCGTGCCGGTACATAGCAGTATGCTTCAGTGCCTGCTTTATGGTGAAGCTGTCGAGTGGTTACTCCTAGCCGCCTGCGGCCTCCTGGCGGCGCCCAGGCAGATCTTCGGCCAAAGCGGACGATCACAAGCATGGGTGACTATGTCCGCTTCTGCTTTTGAAGCAGCCAAGAAGTATCTAGGAAAGTGGAGCGATTCACTCGGCCTCTAATAGGTGGACTGATCGTAACGCTTTGATTGGAAGCACTCGGAGAAGCAAAGGCAAAGAATGAGACAGTTTCTGTGACGGTCTCCCGAAGCTCGCGATGAGGGAGCACCCCTTCCCCCGCTTGGGAGTTCCAGGTCGTCTCGTTGTTCTTCTCACCTAGTTAGCCCTCAAAAGCAATTACTGCTCACTCGATGTGGGCAGCAAGCTTTGCAGCCCTTGCTTCTGGAGTCCTCTGGGCGCCCTCGTGTAGATACTGCACGAGCTGAATGGACAGTCCAAAGTGGACTGTACCGGCTTCTGTAGACATTCCTGCCAGATAGTCCAGCAGCATTTGCGTAATATCTGCACGCTAGGGGTAACTTGCACCAACCGGCTCTACCCGAAGCGACAACCCACTAATCTCCCTGTAGAACAACCGGCTTAATTGCTCCACCCCAGACTCGGCGCCATCACGCGTATACAGTGCCAACTGTACCGGCGGCAAGTCCGGCAAGTGCTCATGGCGCAGAACCTGTACCCCTGCTGGTAACGTGCCCGCAAGTAGGGCACTGATGCCAAGCCCTGCCTGCAATGCCACCTGCACCGCCTGCAGATTAGCGCTCTCGAATACGCAACGCCATGCCACCCCGGCCTGCTGCAAACTGGCAAGTGAAATATCACGCCACAGACACGGTGCCGCAAATAGCACCAGCGGTAACGTAGAGGTCGTCAGATCGAGAGTTGTCAGGCCAGCCCACAGCAAAGGGCAGGAGACCTGCCACCGTGGCGTCAATCCCAGCGGCCAGGCAGGGTCCGCGATGATCAGATCGAGCTCGCCGACAGCGAGTAATTCACCTAGCCGGGTGGTTGACGCCACCGTGATGCTCAGCTGCCAACGAGGATGAGCTGCAATGAAATCGCTCAGCACTGTCACCAGTCGCGCCCCAACGACATCTTCGATCAAGCCGATGTGATAGCACCTATCCTCATCCTGCTCACCCGCCCCGCAACCGGGGACCAATTCGTCGGTCAGTGCCAGGATACGTTCGGCGTATGGCAACAACGCTGCCCCGGCCATGGTTGGCACTATGCCACGTGGCGAACGCAGCAGCAGCGTCTGACCGACATGCTCTTCCAATTTGCGGATCTGCTGGCTCAGCGCCGGCTGTGTACGTGCGAGTCCACTGGCGGCCCGGTTAATGCTGCCAGCACGTAGCACTGTCACAAAAGCACGTAGCAACCCCGTATCGAGATCAGTGGCCATAATAAAATCTTATAACTAGTCTAATGTAATACAGTCTACCTATAACCTGTCCATTGAGCCACAATCGACCACCCCTTACTCTAGGACGTCATCATGTATTTCATAACAATTCTAGTAGCGGTGGCTGGCTCGGTAACTTATCACCTGTCACTCAAGCACCTGCCCGCCACGCTCAACCCGTTCTTTTCACTTGTGGTCATTTATGCCTTCGCTTTGTTGATTAGCCTGGCGGGCATGGTGCTCTATCCAACCGGTAGCCGTAGTCTGAGTCAGCTCAACTGGAGCGTCCTCGGCGCGTCCCTTGGCATCATTGGCATTGAGGTGGGCTTCCTACTCGCCTACCGCGCTGGCTGGAGCATGGGTTACACCGCCTTGAGCACTAATGTGCTGACCACCTTGATGCTCCTACCACTTGGCTATCTGCTGTACCGAGAGCAACCTACAGTGGAGCGACTTGGCGGTCTGTTGCTCTGTTCAGGCGGACTGTGGCTGTTGTTACGCCGCTGAGCATCGCACTAACTCTTCAAGACCTGCCTTTGTGAAAGGCTAAATGCATAGCACTGAATCAATGGTATGGACTCCTCCCTCCTGATACGGCATCAACGTGCCAGACTGGAAGTGTCAACAAACCAGTCAACAGAAACGAGGAGTCCACCATGAAGATTATGCGCATCGGCATGATCGCGGGCATTCAATACCTCAATTCCTGGAAAATCAATTCGGCAAGAAAATCGCAAGGTGGTCTTGTGGACTGTGCACTGCGCGCCAGGACCATTTCCAGCTCAGCCAGGCGGGGCAAGCCCTCAGCTACGCCCAGCTGAATCAAATGGGCAGGAACACCGCAACGTGCCAGCGGAGCAATAGCCAGACCGGCATCGACCATACTCACCAGACCTTGAATGCTGGGGCTTTCGTACGACATGCGATAGGGGATGCTGGCCCTCTGCAGCGCCTTGATGGCGTTGGCGCGGGCAACGCTGCCTTCAGCAAACACAGCAATGGGCAGAGGGCGCTCCTTCCATATTAGTCGGCTTGCTGCCGACCCAGCCCATACCATGGGTTCCAAACGTATGAACTCCCCTGGGCAGCCTTTGGTTCTGGTGATGCACGCTAGGTCGAGAGTGTTGTCTTTGATTTGCAGCGCCAACTCATGGCTGGGCCGGCCGACTACCTGAATCTCGACTCTGGGGTAAGTGACCGAGAACTTCCTCAATACCGGTGGCAGCAGGGAGGAGGCATAGTCGTCCGGCATGCCTATGCGCACGCGGCCCCTGATTTCCGGACGGACCATCTCGGCCCATGCTTCATCGCGCAATGCCAGCATCTGGCGGGCATATCCCAGCAGGGTATGGCCATCTGGCGTTAGCACCAGATTGCGGGTGTTTCGAATGAACAAGGGCTTCCCCAGTGCGGCTTCCAGCGCCTTGATCTGCATACTGAGTGCGGATGGCGAGCGGTGTACCTGCTCGGCACCGGCAATGAAGCTGCCACTATCTGCCACGGCTACCAGCATGGCGAGTACGTCCAAATCGAGTTTTTTCATTTAATCAGTAAATCTGAGCAATCAGTTAAGTTTAATTTGTTTTACTGAATCGCGTTAGCATCGAATACTGATTGCCATTGAGCAAGTTCGATGCGCTACGGCTGGCCTTGCGACGGATGGGTGCCAGAACTTTTACGGATATTCGCGAAAAACGGATGGGAGCGATCAAGATGCAAGAAGCTGCTGCGCTTTATGGATTTCTGACGGTTGGCACCATGATGGCCATCACACCAGGCCCCAATATGCTCTATGTGATTTCTCGCTCCATTGCGCAAGGACGGAGGGCTGGGCTGATTTCGCTTAGTGGCGTGCTCGTTGGCTATCTGTTCTATATGTTTGGCGCGGCATTTGGTATCACCGCTTTCTTCCAAACGCTGCCCGATGCTGCCCGCGCCCTGAGTGCAGGGGGTGCGGCATATCTGGCCTACCTTGGCTGGCATGTCATCCGACCGGGTGGTCAGTCGCCCTTACAGATTCGCGGACAGTTACCGCAGGAGCGTCCAAGCAAGCTGTTTGTAATGGGCGCCAGCACCAGCCTGCTCAATCCCAAATTGGCGATGATTTTCCTGACCCTACTACCGCAATTCATCGACCACCAGCGTGGCCATGTCCTGCAGCAATCCCTGTTGTTGGGTTCCTTGCTGATTGTGGTGTTTGCCTTGGTCAATGGCAGTGTGGCGTTATTTTCCGGCAGAATCGCGCAGTTTCTGTCTTGTCGCCCAGGTTGGCTACTCGTGCAGCGTTTGCTGATGGGGGGAACCCTGCTTGCCCTCAGCGGGGAAATGGCACTGCAGGCTTGGCGCTGAATCCACACCGTGCAACACCATCACGACGCCGCACACGGCATCAAGGACAAGTATTGATTTGGCTGTACTTGCCAGAGGGCTGTGCCTCGAATACATAGCGACCTTGAGAGTTTTTGTGCTGGCCAATACAGATACTTATCATGCAGGCGACATGGTTCGCGGTCTAAGGGACGGAAAGCAGATCTTCGGCTTCGAAGCAAAGGTAATGGCAGATAGGTGGCTCTGAGGGGTCGCTCGGGGCAGATGGTGCGGCAGGCCGCTTTGGCCGACCACTTGCCAATCACTTGAGTGCTCCGGCAGGACGTCGGCCTAAGCGGCCGCAAGTTACTCACGATAGTCACGACAGCAAAGTGTCGGTAAGCAGCCTTAACTCGCTCTCAGCTAACATGGGTACCGAGCACTATTCGGCAGCCAACCGGTAGCCCACCCCGGTTTCAGTCAACAGCCAGCGCGGCTGCGAGGCATTGTCTTCCACCTTCTGCCGCAGGTGGGTCATGTAGATGCGCAGGTAATGGGTGTGCTCGACATAAGCCGGCCCCCACACTTCGTTCAACAGCTGGCGATGGGTAAGCACCTTGCCGCGGTGGGCGATCAGCGTGGCCAGCAGCCGATACTCCAGCTTGGTCAGGTGCAGTGGTTCGCCGTTGCGGCTGACACTGCGGTTGGCCAAATCCACTTCCACCACGCCGAGGCGCACCTTGCTGTCACCGGCATGTTCGCGCCCGGCATGGCGACGCAGCTGCGCGCGCACCCTGGCCTGCAGTTCGCCGATGCTGAAGGGTTTGGTCAGGTAGTCGTCGGCGCCGGCATCCAGCGCCTGGATCTTGTCGGCATCCCCTACCCGCGCCGACAGCACGATCACCGGCACACCGGCCCAGCCGCGCAGATCCTTCAGCAGGTTGATGCCATTGCCGTCCGGCAGGCCCAGATCGAGGATCAACAAGTCCGGCTGACGGGTACCGGCTTTGATCAGCCCGCGCGCCATGGTCTCCGCCTCTGCCACCTCTAGGCCCTCCTCCTCCAGCGCGGCGCGCACGAAGCGGCGAATGGCGGCATCGTCCTCAACGATCAATACAGTGGCGGTGTGGCCCAATTCAGTTCTCCGCAGACAAATCCAGTGACGGCTGCGCCACCACCGGCAGCGCCAGCGTGAAGCAGGCACCGCCGCGCGGCAGGTTCTCGGCACTCAGTCGCGCCTCGTGCGCGTCGGCAATGGTACGGCATATCGCTAATCCAAGCCCCACCCCACTGACATTGGACTCGCTGTCGCCACGGCTGAAGGCGCGGAACAGCCAAGCGGTATCGCCCGGTGGCAACCCCACGCCCTGGTCGGCTACTCGTAGCACGATGCTGCCGTGCTCCTCTGCACCGCTGATGTGTATCTCGCTGCCGCCGCGGCTGTACTTGGCGGCGTTTTCCAGCAGGTTGGCCAACAACCGCTCCAGCAGCACCGGGTCGCCATAGATCAGCGGGCAGGCCGGGTCGATGTCGGTGTGCAGTACATGTTCGTCCAGTGCACCGCTCAGCGCGGCGATAGCGCCTCCCACCAGCTCCTCCACCGGCAACCAGTCTTTCTTCAGCGTAATGCTACCGGCCTGCAGCTGCGCCATTTCCAGCAGATTGGTCACCAGTCGCGCGATGCGCTGTCCCTGCTGCTGCAGCAGCAACACGTCGGCGGTGAACGGCGAACCGGCACGCTGCAGCTTGCGCGCCAGCGTCTCGGCATTACCGGTGAGGCCGGTGAGCGGCGTGCGCAGGTCGTGCGACAGTGCGGCCAACAGTGAATGGCGCATACGCTCGGCCTCCATGCTCAGCAGCGTCTGCTGTGCTACGTCGATGTAGTGCAGCCGCTCCAGCGTCTGCGCCGCCAGCGCCGCCACCGCCTCGCATAGCCGGCGGGTGGCGAAGTCGGCTAGCTGCTCCGGCTGCGGTAGCGACAGCACCAGCACGCCGCGGGTACGCATCGGCGCCTTCAGCGGCAGGTACAGCAGCGGCGAGGTGGGCAGGGTGGCGGTACCCTGCCCGGCGGCCTCGCCGTGGTCGAAGCACCAGCGCACGATGGCGCTGTCCACCTCCGGCAGTCCCTGCTGCTGCGGTTGCAGGTTGTCATCCTCGCCCAGCGGCCGCCACAGACTGATGCGCGCACCCAAGCCACTGTGCAGATAGCGCGCGGTCACCTCGCCCACCTGCTCCTCGATCAGTACCTGGCCCAGTTCGCGCGCCAGCTCGAACAGGGTGCGGGTGTGTGCTTCGCGCTGCTGTGCCATGTCGGCGCTCTGGCGCTGGCGCGCCACCAGCTGGCCGGCCACCAGGCCGACGATCAGCATCACCGCGAAGGTGATCAGGTACTGCACGTCGGATACCGCGAAGGTAAGGTACGGTGGCACCAGGAAGAAATCGAACAGCCCCACCGCCAGCACTGCCGCCAGCGCAGCCGGTGCACGGCCGTAACGCACCGCGCTCCACAGCACCGCCAGCAGGTAGAGCATCACCTGGTTGGTGGGCTCCAAGAGGCCGCGCAACGGCAGCGCTACTGCGGTAACGCCAGCACACAGCAGCACGGTCTGCCACCAGCCATTGGCGCCCAACTCAAAGCCACTGCCACGCGCGCCCCGGTCCTGTTGTGGTGTCGCGGCCAGCAACAACACGTGCAACTCCGGCGCTTGCTGCGCCAGCGCAGTCAGCCGCCGCGATGAATGGGTTTGACTGCGCAGCGCCAGCAGCGACAGGTTGTGGCGCCGCGCGTAGTCGGCCAGTAAGCGCGCATTGTCGCGGCCTGACTGTACCAGGGTGACGGCGCCCTGCTCGGCGGCCAGCTTCAGCGCGGCCTGCACGCGGGCGTGTGCCGCGTCATGCTGGCGGCCATCATCCAGCCACACCGCATGCCACGGCGCTTCCAGCGCCCGCGCCAGCCGCGCGCACTGGCGGATGGCATCTTCACTGCCGCTATCGTCCAGCAACAGCAGCAGGCCGAAATTGCTGCCGGACACCGGCATGCGGCCCTGGATCGCCCGCTGCGCGCGCATCTGGCTGTCCACCCGGTCCGCCAGGCGCCGCAGCGCCAGCTCGCGCAGCGCGATCAGATTGCCCTTGCGGAAGAAGTTGGCCGCGGCGCGCTGCGCCACCTCCGGCAGGTAGACCTTGCCTGCGGCCAACCTTTGCAGCAGGTCGTCCGGCGGCAGATCCACCAGTCGCACCTCGTCGGCATGGTCGAACACGTGATCCGGCACCGTCTCGCTCACCGCCACGCCGGCGACACGGCTGACCACGTCGTTGAGGCTGTCCAGGTGCTGCACGTTCATCGCGCTGTACACGTCGATGCCGGCGGACAGCAGCTCTTCCACGTCCTGCCAGCGCTTGGGGTGGCGGCAGCCAGGGGCATTGCTGTGCGGTAGCTCGTCCACCACCAGCACCGCCGGCCGCCGTGCCAGGGCCGCGTCCAGATCGAAGGCATCCAGCTCGCGGTCACGATGCTCACGCTTCAGTCGTGGCAGCTGCTCTAAACCGGCCAGCATCGCCATGGTCTCGGCGCGGCCGTGGGTATCCACCCAGCCCACCACCACGTCCAGCCCGGCGGCACGTTTCTCCTGCGCCTCGGCCAGCATGGCGTAGGTCTTGCCCACGCCGGGGGCGGCGCCGAAGAACAGCTTGAGCCGGCCACGCGCCGGTGGCAGCGAGGCCAGCAGCGCGTCGGGGTCGGGGCGGAGATCGTCGTCGGTCATGGTGTGCTTGTCGTTTACGGGTTGGCCGCAGCTGCGGCAACAGCCCGCGAGCCGCGTCAAAGGCGGGCCGCGGGCCGGTCATTGTGTCGAACTAATTCAGCGCGGCAGATCCATGTTCAGTCGCAGCACATTGACACGGGCATTATCGCCAAACCAGCCGTGCTCGGTATGGGCATCGATCAGTGCCCGCAGCTTGGCCTCACTCAGTTTGCGCTGCTGTGCCACGCGCGGCAGCTGGTACAGCGCCGCCGCCAGACTGATATGTGGATCCAGCCCGCTGCCGGAAGCGGTGACCAGATCCTGCGGGATAGCACCTGCCGGAACCGGGCCGGCGGCTTTCAGCACAGCGATGCGCTCTGCCACCACTTTGCGCAGCGCCGGGTTGGATGGCCCCAGGTTGCTGCCGCCGGAGCCGGCGCCGTTGTAGGCGCTGCCGCCGGTGGCGGACGGTCGGCCCCAGAATTCACCGGCCTTGTGGAAATCCTGGCCGATCAGCGCCGAGCCCAGCACTTTGCCATCCCTGACGATCAGCGAACCGTTGGCCGCATGCGGCATCAACACCTGCGCCACGCCGGTCACCGCCAGCGGGTAGGCGATGCCCAGCAGCAGGCTCAGCCCCAGCAGCAACCGTGCCGCCGGCCCCCACAGCCCGGCCTTGTCGCGGCCTTTGGCTTGTTCGATTGCGATATGCATGATCTTGCTCCTTCAAGTGGCGGGCCGCCATCGGCGGCCCACCGTATGGTTTACACCAGGCCCAGCGCCACCAGCAGCAGGTCGATCAGCTTGATACCGGCAAACGGCAGCAGCAGGCCGCCCAGGCCGTAGATCAGCAGGTTGCGCTTGAGCAGCACGTCGGCGCCCAGCGCGCGGTAGCGCACGCCCTTCAGCGCCAGCGGGATCAGCGCCACAATGATCAGCGCATTGAAGATCACCGCCGACAGCAGTGCCGAGGCCGGGCTGGCCAGCTGCATCACGTTGAGCAGCCCCAGTTGCGGATAGGTGGCGGCAAACGCGGCCGGGATGATGGCGAAGTACTTGGCCACGTCGTTAGCCAGGCTGAAGGTGGTCAGCGCGCCGCGTGTCATCAGCATCTGCTTGCCGATTTCCACCACCTCGATCAGCTTGGTGGGGCTGGAATCCAGGTCCACCATATTGGCCGCCTCGCGTGCCGCCTGGGTGCCGCTGTTCATCGCCACCGCCACGTCGGCCTGCGCCAGCGCCGGGGCATCATTGGTGCCGTCGCCGGTCATGGCCACCAGCTGGCCGCGCGCCTGGTAGTCGCGGATCATCGCCAGCTTGTTCTCCGGCGTGGCCTCGGCCAGGAAGTCGTCCACCCCGGCTTCGGCGGCGATGGCGGCGGCGGTGAGGCGGTTGTCACCGGTGATCATCACCGTCTTGATGCCCATCTGCCGCAGCTGGGCGAAGCGCTCGCGGATGCCCGGCTTCACCACGTCCTTCAGTTCCACCACGCCCAGCACCCGCGCGCCCTCGGCCACCACCAGCGGCGTGCTGCCACGGCTGGCCACCTTGTCAGATGCGGCAATCACCGCGTCCTCCACCTTGCCGCCCAACGCTTCCACGTGGCGGCGGATGGCATCCACCGCGCCCTTGCGGATCTGTCGCCCCGCCATGTTGACACCGGACATGCGCGACTGCGCGGTGAACGGCACGAAGCTGGCATCCACCGGGGGTAGCCCCTGATGCAGCCAGGCCAACATCTGGTCGCCCTGGGTGTGTCCGCTCTTGTCTGCGGTTTGCTGCTTTGCCAGCAGCACAATGCTCTTGCCTTCCGGCGTCTCGTCGGCCAGCGAGGACAGCCACGCGGCTTCCGCCAGTTGGGTCTGGCTAATGCCGGGCGCCGGCAGTAGGGTCGATGCCTGACGGTTACCGAAGGTGATGGTGCCGGTCTTGTCCAGCAGCAGCACATCCACGTCGCCGGCGGCTTCCACGGCACGGCCGGAGGTGGCAATGACGTTGGCCGCCATCAGCCGGCTCATGCCGGCTACGCCGATGGCGGACAGCAGGCCGCCGATGGTGGTGGGGATCAGGCACACCAGCAGCGCCAGCAGCACCGGCAACGAGGTGATCTGGCCGCTGCCGGCGCTGTTCACGCTGTATGCCGAAAACGGCAGCAGGGTGACGGTTACCAGCAGGAAGATCAGCGTCAGCGCCAGCAGCAGGATGGTGAGCGCGATCTCGTTGGGTGTCTTGCGGCGCCTGGCGCCTTCCACCATGGCGATCATGCGGTCGATGAAGGTTTCGCCGGGGTTGACGGTGGCGCGCACCACGATCCAGTCCGACAGCACGCGGGTGCCGCCGGTTACCGAGCTGAAGTCGCCGCCGGATTCGCGGATCACCGGAGCGGATTCGCCGGTAATGGCCGACTCATCCACCGAGGCGATGCCTTCGATCACCTCGCCATCGCAGGGCACCACGTCGCCCTGCTGCACCAGCACCACATCGTCCTTGCGCAGGTCGGTGGATTCCACCAGCGCGAACTTGGCGCCATGGCGCTGCGGTGCGGCCAGCTTCTTGGCCCAGGTGGACTGGCGCAGCCCTTTCAGGCTGGCTGCCTGCGCCTTGCTGCGGCCTTCGGCCAGTGCCTCGGCAAAGTTGGCGAACAGCACGGTGAACCACAGCCACACCGCGATGCTGCCGGTAAGCCAGGCCGGGGCATCGCCCTTGCCCAGCAGGGCGATCACCCACAGCACGCTGCACAGCAGGCTGCCCAGGTACACCACGAACATCACCGGGTTTTTCAGTTGCTCGCGCACGCCCAGTTTGCGCACGCTGTCCCACAGCGCCGGCCGCAGCAGTTGCGGGTCGAGCAGCGGCAGGGCCATTTTCTTGTGACGCATGTTGACTCTCCTAATGGGACCAGATGGTCAGATGCTCGACCACCGGCCCCAGCGCCAGCGATGGCAGATAGGTCAGCGCGCCCACCAGCAACACGCTGCCCACCAGCAGGCCAACGAACAGCGCACCGTGGGTGGGCATGCTGCCGGCGGTTTGCGGCAGGGTTTTCTTGGCAGCCAGCGAACCTGCCAGCGCCAGCACCGGCACGATGATGGCGAAGCGTCCGAACCACATCGCCACCGCCAGCATGGCGTTGTAGAACGGTGTGTTGGCGGACAGGCCGGCAAAGGCGCTGCCGTTGTTGTTGGCCGCAGACGAGAACGCGTACAGCACTTCGGAGAAGCCGTGCGCGCCTGGGTTGGCCATGCCGGCCACACCCGGCGCCACCACCACCGCCACCGCGGTGCCCAGCAGCACCAGCAGCGGTGTGACCAGTATCGCCAGCGCCACCATCTTCATGTCGAAGGCTTCGATCTTCTTGCCCAGGTATTCCGGCGTGCGGCCAACCATCAGGCCGGCAATGAACACTGCCAGCACGGCGAAGATCAGCATGCCGTACAGGCCGGAGCCCACGCCGCCAAACACCACCTCGCCCAGCTGCATCAGCCACATCGGCACCATGCCGCCCAGTGCGGTAAAGGAATCGTGCATGGCATTCACCGCGCCACAGCTGGCTGCGGTGGTGATGGCGGCGAACAGCGCGCTGCCGGAGACACCAAAGCGCACTTCCTTGCCTTCCAGGCTGCCGGCGGCGTTATCCACCCCCAGCGAGGACAGCAGCGGGTTGCCCTGCAGTTCGAAGTGCGCCACGGCATAAGCCGCAGCCACAAACAGCACGCTCATCGCCAGGTAGATGGCCCAGCCCTGGCGGCGGTCGCCCACCAGGCGGCCGAACACATGGGTCAGACCGGCCGGGATCAGGAAGATGGCCAGCATCTGCAGCAGGTTGGACAGATCGCTCGGGTTCTCGAACGGATGCGCCGAGTTGGCATTGAAGAAGCCGCCACCATTGGTGCCCAGCATCTTGATGGCTTCCTGCGACGCCACCGGTCCCATGGCCAGTGTCTGCGCCTGGCCGGACAGGCCGGTGAAGCTGAGATAACCGGACAGGTTCTGCAGCACACCCTGGCTGATCAGCAGCAGCGCCAGCACGAAGGACAGCGGCAGCAGCAGGTAGACCGACACGCGCAGCACATCGGCCCAGAAATTGCCCAGCTCACTGCTTTCACGGCGCGCAAAGCCGCGCATCAGCACGAATGCCACCGCGATGCCGGTAGCAGCGGACAGGAAGTTGTGCACCGCCAGACCCAGCATCTGGGTGAGGAAGCTCATGGTGCTTTCGCCGGCATAGCCCTGCCAGTTGGTGTTGGTGATGAAACTCACCGCGGTATTGAATGCCGAACCGGCCTCCACCGCCCCCATCTGCTGCGGGTTGAACGGCAGCACGCCCTGCAAGCGCTGCAGCGCATACAGCGTCACCACGCCCAGCAGGCTGAACACCAGTACTGCCAGCGCATACTCGCGCCAGCTCATGCCACGCCCATCAATGCCGAACAGCTTGAGCAGGCGTGCATCCAGCGCCTGCCAGCGCGATGGCATACTGCCGGCGGCCAGCGGTGCCATCCAGGCGCCCATCGGCCGCGCGCTCAGGGTAAGCAGCAGCATGAACAGCGCCAGCAACAAGGAAAAAGAAGTCATCTCAGATGTCCTCCGCATTCAAGAGCGCGTACACCAGCCACGCGCCCAGGCCCAGCGCCATGGCGCCGGACAACCACATCATCAGGCTCATGGCGCCCCCCTGTGCAACAAAGCGTCGTAGGCGACGGTCAGGCCGTGTGCTGCCAGATACAGCAGCCCCGCCCCCGCCAGCCAGATAAGGTCTTGCATGACAATCCTCCGATACGAAATTGGCACTTGGACTTTATGAGACAGGGCGATAAAAAGTTGCTAATTGTTCCGGGAGGGATGTTAAGAAAATATAAAAATGAGAGCGGCCGCGATCTTGGCCAATTTTGATGTCTTGTTAATACCGTGCTGCCGTTTTTTTAGTCGGCGTTGATGCCCGGCTCCCTAGACTGCAAGCAGGAATAGACAAGGAGCACGACATGGACACCCTCGGCTCGGCGAATTTCCGCCATCATCACCCTTTGCAACCGGGCCACTGGCTGCAATGCTTGCGGCGCTACTGGCGACACGAGTGCCGCTGTTGGCGCCGGGTCAGCTACTGGCTACGGCGCTTCAACAGTCGCAATGCAACTAACCTGCGCTGTTACGCCTTCCGCCCCTGCCCGCCTGACAGCCTGCATCACTCACGCGACGGGTGAGCGGGTCTGGATCTCCGTGCAGCCCAGTTTTCGTCTATTGAAATTCGATCCCGGAGGCAGCTAGATGGCAGGTATGTGACTCTGAGCGGATGCTCGGGTCGGATAATGTGGAGGTCTGCTTTGGCCGACGACCAGTACTTCCCCTCAGATATCCTTTAGCCAAGGCGAACTAGTTGAACAGCACAAATTGAGCCCTCAGACCTCGATGCCTTCCTGCCCAATAGTCAAACCATGTAGCCTCATCTGCTCGACCAACGGCCGACAAGACGGCGGTAGCGATGCAGCGGCATCAACATGGTGCCGTGCGTCACGCCAGATCAGGTTACTGCCATAATCGCCGACGCACGACGGCAGCAGTCATCATCCAGAGAGTGCACCCATACAAACGGCTGGTGAGCCGCCCCCACCGGAGTCAGCCCACCCATGGCGCTCAGGAAACCGACTAAGCCCCTGCTTTCGGCACCCCAATGACTTGCAGCACCTCGCCAACCTCCCCCATCCGCTTGATCAATCGGTAATACACCTCGCTACCCGATCGGTTCGCCAAACCCCGTGCCACCTCCTCATCTACCCCCTCGGCCAGCTGATACCAACAGTCAAAATCGTGGCAAGTGCCCTTCCCCTCAGTGATCACCACGCGCCAGTACATGCTGATCCACTCGCCTCGCCCACCTCCGTATCGCAATGCCGTGCCATCAAACACGAACAGCACCTTCAGGTACTGGGCTCCATCCTCATCCCATGCATTCGTCCAGATCGCCCCCAAGCAGCAAGCAAAGACGCCATCACCCTGCCGAATATGCGAGCGCAAACACGTGAGGTAGCCATGAGCAGCCTCGGCTGTCACCCCCGCCGGCAATATCAGATCCATGTCGATCAGCGTCAGTCGGGGGGTATGATGATTTAGCACCTGGATATAGCGGATTGCCGCTTCTTCCGATGAACTCCAGAATGCCTGCCCAGTAAAGGCGGTTGCGCCTACGTCCATGATGTCTTCCCTAATGTGTGGTCATGTCTCATGGGATGGTGCAACGACGTAAAAAAAGCCACGGGCGTACCCGTGGCCACCCACCGCTTCCCTTACTAGCGACGGCTACACCCAAAGCCATGTCGACCATTGCCGTACTGCTTCGTATCCGCCTTGCATAGGTAGCTAGCGCGCAGGAAGAAGGCATCGATAGAAGCCTGATCATCACGATGCAGCTCGTATACAGGGTTGTCCGGTATGTGTACCAACCCTGCCGCCTCACGCTCCGTCATCTTCAATGCACTTGCCCATGCAGACACCAGGCGGTTGTACATGTTGTCGCGCCCAAGCTCAAAGCGCCCCAATGACCTATAGGCATCCCTATTGAGCAGGATCGCTACATGCCAGTGTGGATTTACTGAGTCGTTCTGCTCAGAGGCCCAGACGTAGCGCACCACAGTGTCATGAGCGGTAGCACGCTGACTTTTCGCTTGCTGCCGATTGTGCGCAATCTTAGCTTTCAGCGACTCGATAAACCGCGTAATAGCTTTACTCGTATAGATTTTGCTATCTAGGTCAGACACATCTGGAAAATGAAGATCAAAGCGCAAACCAAAGGCACGTGGATTCTCACTAACAGTGGCGTCGGTTACCCCATGGAGAGAATTCAGATATTCTTTAACAAACGGGCCTTTATCTTTCATGATAGGCCTACCATTGTAGGTTTGCCCCTCGTGGAGATGCAGGCTTGAGTTAAGCGGATGGCGTTTCATGATTGACCCCTTAGTGAGACACATAAAGTCAACCAGTGATGTAATTTTTTACTGTCGTTTCTTGAACATTGGCATGGGGATAAACCCCTGCCATGTTTACCCTACCGTAAAATACTGAGAGGGCTCAGCGGCCCTCTCTTATCTACTAGTGACAATATGCCCAGCACTCTTACGGTGCTGTGCTTATCTCTCTTCTCTCTATCTGCATCTCCTAGTATTTTTCTTGATAATTAATTCATATCTGTTAGCTAATAAATTACCATAACCAATAAAACATTAATATTACTATATACCGAAACAGTAGTCAGTAAATTTTCGCCCTACACACGGCAAAAAATAGCACACACCCCCAATAAACACGACTACTCAGTACTCTGATAAAAAGCCATGACCATCACTGGCCATGGCTTCTCTGAATTATTCACTCACACCATCACGTTCACACACTTTACTGACTATCCAAGCCTGCACTTCTGCATCCAGCCAACCCACGCTACGACCGCCTAGAGAAACAGGCTTTGGAAACAAATCCAGCGAAATGTATTTGTAGATCGTTGAGCGTGCCAAGCCTGTGGTTTCCATTACGTTCTTGAGTCGAATGATTTTCATGATTGCACCATGCTGCAGTTAGTCCAAAGCATGGGGCTACACAGTAAAAATTTCCGAAATTACTACTCGTAGTCAGCGTTCCTGCATCCGTGAACACTTACCATGAATTTCATTGCTGCTTAGCCAGGCAGCAGCCACCACATCAAAGAATGAGAAGGCGATAGCATTTTACTTAAGTGGCCACTACCCGCTGTACACGTAAACTGGTAACTTATCAACTAAGTCAAAGCTTAGAAATTTCCTAAGGAAACATTTCCTAAGGAAATCCACACATCATTTTATATGCTATATATTTTCCCATTGTCATAAATATATCGAGCACAACATGCGAAATTTAAATAGCTTTAATGCAAAACTTAATCATCACCTCACAGATATAAGATTTTTGTATTTATTATGGATGATATTGAATAAAAAGAATTTATTAGAAGAAATCGATTATCGTTTCTTTGACAAACAATCCATAAGAACTAAAGCAATTATGCTAAGCGATGTCATGCTAGAGAATTTAATCAATAACATGATAGATTCCAATGCAATGCACATTTTTCATCGGCCAGACAACAGGAAATATCAATTTATTCGAAAGAAATTAACTAAACACCATGACAACAAAGAAACACAGACACCACCAGATGCACGGCAACAAGATATTTTATTTGCCATTTTTGATTCACTCCCAATACATCACGAAAACAAACTAGCTTTACTAGAATCCATAGAAACAGACTGGAACAAAAACACCACCCCGGACGAGCTCTTCAATTGGTACAAAGAAGATTTTCCATTAAAAAAGAAATTCACAATCAACAAAATAAAGCGTGATATAAAAACTGAAAACAACTTACCGGAATGCAATAATTTTATCGCCATTCGCAACGAATTTGATTTAATCGCCAAAGACTACAGAGACAGAATAACGCTAATCAATAATATAAAAAAAGCATACTCAATACAGCGTTCAAAACTGAAAAATCAGCAAGCCTTGCTAGATCAGGGAGTAAAATTGATAGGAGTGAACATAAAGATTCCAACAGAGCAACATGAAAAATTCGAACTAATAAAGAAAAAACTTAACAAAAATCAGCCTGAAGCGTTTTGCGAAATAATAGAATATTATTGGATAAACAATCCATCTGTAGATTTGGGGGATCTTTAACGATGGCCACAATACCCAAGTGCAAACGGGTTAATGCCTCCCGGCTTGCCGCGAGTCAATCATGGTATCCAGATGTTCAGCAAACACCTCAATCAGCATCTTGAATTTCAACACTGCACATGAAAGTGTATTCAGCCGATGCGCGATAGCATCCAGCTCCTCCTGACTGTGCACGGACAGGTCTGTCCCTTTAGGCAAATACTCCCGGATCAGACCGTTGGCGTTCTCGTTGCTATCCCGCAGCCACGAGCTATGCAGGTCAGCAAAGTAGACGCAGATACTGGTGCGCGCCGTCAACTCTTTGTGCCGGCTCATTTCCCGGCGCTGGGCGATGAGACAGGAGCAACGGTCACCGCGCTGGACAACCAATTTGGATGAGATTCCCTCGATTCGGTAGCTGTTTTTGCTACTCACATTCATTGGCAGGAGGGCAAAGAAAGTCAGCCCAAGCCTGCATCATTGATCGACGTTCATCCAGCAAATCGGTCCGGTGATAGGCAGCTTCGACCTGATTCTCAATGGTATGGGCAAGCGCCCTTTCCGCTAGGTCCTTGCGGTAGCCATTCTCGCTGGCCCAGTCACGGAAGCTAGAACGAAAACCATGTGCAGTGGCCGGGCGCCCCTCTACATCACTTGGGGCATTTTCACGGCGCAAGAAAGCAGTCAGGATCATGTCAGATGGGATCTTTCCCGTCGGACTGGGGAACACGATTTCATCATGTAACCCAACCTGCCCCTCCAAAATAGCAATAGCTTGTGCGCTTAATGGAACCCGGTGCTGGACACCGGCCTTCATCCTTTCTGCCGGGATGGTCCAAACCTTAAGAGAGAGGTCTATCTCTCGCCATGTGGCCGCACGGGCTTCACCAGATCGTGTTGCCGTCAGGATCAAGAACATCAGGAGAGGTCTTGTAGTTTCTCCTCGTGGGTAAGTCGCAAGGCTCGCCCCCCAGAAGCCAGGTGCCATCTTCCAGGACATGGCAGGATGGTGTTGCACAGCTTGTTTTTGAATTGGAAGTAACTTGGTAACGACGTCCAATGGATTGCCAGAAACAAAGTCATGTGCCCACGTCCATCCCATCACAGCGTGGCAGCGCTGTTTAACACGCGAGGCGGTTTCCTTTTTCTCCAACCAAATTGGGCGCAGAACGTCAGCAAAATGACTGGGCTTCAAGTCGTTAACAAAGACGTCACCGACAATGGGAAACACATACATTTCCAAGCTATTTATCCAGTCAAAACCGTGCTTTGTGTTGCGCCAACCAGGTAGGAGCTCTGAATGGAGCAGGCGAGCAGCTTCGGCAAATGTAGGCACCTTTGCATTGATGCAAGCGGCAAGCTTGGCTTGTTCAAGTGGATCTTTACCTTGGGCAAGCAACTCACGGACGTCGAGTCCCTTTTGCGTCACCTCTGCAATAGATGTGCCCGGATAGCTGCCAAGCCCTATGGCACGACGCTTACCAGTGGTCGGGCTGATATAGCGTAACTTCCATTGACCATGCCCTACCGTCTTGAGTGGATGAAGGGCCAGGCCAACTACCCCGCCATGCGGGAATGCTGCGTCAGTCGGTTTGAGGGCTTTTGCTTTACG
Source organism: Vogesella oryzagri (assembly GCF_040148885.1). Classification (NCBI taxonomy): domain Bacteria; kingdom Pseudomonadati; phylum Pseudomonadota; class Betaproteobacteria; order Neisseriales; family Chromobacteriaceae; genus Vogesella; species Vogesella oryzagri. The sequence continues at coordinate 112,357 of NZ_JBEFLD010000009.1, read as the reverse complement.
GTCAGTAATGAGTGCCATTGTGAAATCTGGTAGCCATCATGGTAGCCATTTATAGATGGCTTCAAGCGTACACCGGTAGATTTTCATAGACAATAAAACCCATAACACAATGTAAAATAAGGAGAAAAATAGAACACCATAGACAACAATAGACATACCAATGGTGGACGCCGCCTCCACCAGACGCCAAGCAACGGCAGACAACACAAGACAGTCGCAAACAAGCAGTAGCGCGGCTCTAAAGGTTGTCTGCCGTTTTTCTTTGTTGCTTCAGATTGTCTCCTGCTGTGTTCTGATTCTCCCATTTTTCACCCAAGTTTCTACCGCCGTTGGGAATCCACTTGCCGTAGTGGCGAATGATCATTTCGATTGTTTCGTGACCCATCTGCTTTGCCAGCCACCACAGGTTGCATCCATTGCTCACATGGTGGGAGGCAAAGGTATGGCGAACTTGATATGGATTGCGGTACCTGACGCCGGCTTTCTTGAGCAGGTAAGTCCATGAGGTGCGCCTGATCTGCTGATCTGTTTCCCATGGCGCTCCAGTCTTCGGGTTCCAGAACACGCGATCACCAGCAAGGAAGGTCAGCTCCTTCTGTTGGCGCAGCGCATCAAGGGCATCTCTGCTCAACTCGACATCCCGCATACCAGTACTACCTTGGCCGTGCCGAGGGCGATCTGGCGCCGCCGGAGATCGATGGGCGCTCATCGGTGGTAAGCACCGACGTGGCAGACACCATCGAATGGATGCTGCCCAGCCTGCTGAAGATCTTCAACCTTTGCATGGTCAGCACCGGCACATCGCCCAACATCGCCACGCCTGGCACTGCCGCGTTGGCCGCAGCCGATGGCAAGGCGTAACTACCGGACTTGCGCAGAGATGGCAGCACCTCGTGCGTCACCCATCGCTTGAAGCGCTTCGCTTCTGGCTTTCGGCTTTTGAGGATGGCCGAGAACAGGCCGGATTCGTTGATGATCCTGACCTCACGGCACTGCTCTACACCGTTGTCAGACCTGACACTCAGAATGTGAGTATCAGCCTCATCATCGTCAAGGGAGCGAACCATGTTGGCTGCATCGCGGTAATCCAGCGCGACAGCAACGTCGGACGCAACAAACCACACCTCACCATCAAGGCTGAGCGTGCGGACATCGAAAGAATCAAAAGAGAAAACAGTTGGTGCGGACGCACCGAGGGTATGGGTTTGAGCAGCCATGATGGCCTCCGTGTAGGGCGGTTCCAACCTGCCGCCCCCGCGGCCAAGCAAGGGTGGCAGACCAAGGTGGGGTTGGCCGACCGGCTACACGAAACCGGCACACCCGAAGGTGTCCCCACCCGGCCCGCCATTGACTGCGCGCACGAGTGATGCAAAACAAAAAGCCGCAATGGCGGCCTTTGTCTGCCGTGTAAGTCACCGGGCGGCCAAGCCCGTTCACGCTATTGAACGTGATATGTGAATGTTAGGAGCGTGCCCCCTTACTGTCAACAAAGGGGGCGCACAATGTACCCACCCTTGCGCCCAGGGCACAAACCGTGCAGATCGCATGTACAGAGGTTGAATTGCATCAAGCCCAATGACAAGGCAATATGACAACATACGAACTCTTTAAATGTGACGACACTGGGTCGGCACAACAATGAACACGCAAGCACAAGGAACATCATGGACGCAATCGCGGAAAGCCAGCACATGGATCAACAGGAAGGTCAAGGCGTCGAAACAGATGCTTCCAATGAAGCAGATAACGTCAAAGTAATTACGATTCTGAATGCCATTGCTGGCGAGCTTCTTGATAAAGAGGCCACAAAGTTAGACAAATTCACTAGCAGAATTGGGGAGCCGTGGCCCACGAAAAATAATGAAGAAGTATTTTCTTTTGTAAATAAAATAGAAAAGAAATTCATCAGAAAAAGCAAGCTACATGGCTCTGTTTCTGAAAACAGTCAAATGGGCGATATTCTTAGTGATTATGTATCAAACATTTCTAGCGATGGAGGTGTTGACCAAGACTGCTTCATGACTTTTGTTAAAGATACAATCAACAATCTGGTTACACACGCAAACGATAAGCAGAGCGGAACACTAAAAGGCGGCTCAATAATATTTCTGCACTATCGCATCACCGGAGACACTGAGGATTCAGGGCGACTTCTTATTGTAATGGTTGACAAAAAAGGGGTTTTTGACTTTACCGAGGATTTGCTACCTAAAAAATTGGTCTCGATTGATACTGACGCACTTAGACAGGCCGCCTCTTTTGATTTGAATCTTTTTGCGACAGTATTTCATACGCAGCCAACAAAAACAGGCGACTCCAATAAAGATGAATCCTACCTCATGTTTATTGATGGAAAATCAAGCAGCGACTTCTTCAAGAACGCATTGGGTTGCGCTGACCTGATTAGCGACCAGACCTGTCTGCTTGAAGCAGAAAAAGCTGTTAATGGTTATGCCGATGCGCTCGATGCTTCGCCTCCGCAAAAAGCAAACCTCATCAGAGCGTTTGAAATTCTCGTAGAAGAAAAAGTTAAAAATAAAAAACCTATCACACTAGATGAAATTCAGATAATTCTCGAACGCGCAGAGCCAGAGTTAGTTGAGAAATCCTCCGGATTAAAATTCACCGACTTCGCAAATGAGAACGAATACAAGATAAACAAAACATTCTCAGTAAATATTTACAACGAAAAGCAAATTAAGAATTTTTTCCTAAATGATACAAGTGAAAAAAAATATTGGTGCCGCGTAAAAAGGGATTCAATTGGATCAATCGATTCCAAAAAACCTGTTAAAATAAGTCCAGACAAAAAATATTTAATGATCCCGATTGGCGACGACCTATCGGATGAACAAATCGAACTTCTTATTTCTTAAAATGGACAAACAATCTGCAAAACATTTTATTGTCACTGCGCTAAAAGACTGCGAGACAAGCTGCAATAACGGATATCTTGCAGTAAAAATGCTGGCTGATAATCATAGCAATTTCTGCAACGCCCTGCGTATCATCGGGTACGCAGGAGAGGAGCCCAAGCTACACAGTGACCAGAAATTATACTTTGAATACAACGGGGAGGAAGCATGGCCTAACGGAGTGTTTTTCTACGAGAACCTACAAAAATACTGGTCAGAGGCAACGGGGAAAGCGTACCCTTCAATTTCACACGAATTTTATCTGATAAGCGAAAAAATATACTCAACCGACAGTCTAGGCGACCCATTAATTCGTACAATGTTCTCTTTGGCAAAAATAAACAGCATACTAACAGTCGCCAAAGATTTTCATCTGCCAAGTGGCAATGAATATGCCTTTTTCGTTAATGCCGAGCATGGAATTCAAAAATTTGAAATATGCACATCACTGAAATATTCAGAGCTCGCACAAATCAATCCATTGCCTCTTGATGTCGAAAATATTTCAAATTTATATGAAAAAATCACAAACCCAGATGCACATTCAAGCGAACGAAGAGAAGTAATTCGTGCAGTCCTGGCAGAGCTGCATAAAATTTGTCAAGGCAAACTTGACCCAAAGCTAATTCTACAACATTCAGGATTTATAAGTAAAAACTTTACTGCCCGTTTTGATTTATATGTACACAAATTTTCAACCAGTCGACTAATAAATGAGATTGACTCTAAAACTCTAGAATATATAAGCAAAGTCAATGAATACATCTCGGACAGCCAAGGAAAAGTACTCGTAGTACCAGGAGCAATAATTGCAACTGCAGCCCTGGTAAAAGACAGCGGAATGTGGGTTGCATTTCTAGTCTGCATTGGATCTTGGCTTGCTCATGATTTCGTTCATGCCGCCAACGACATCCACTTGAAATCACTTGAAATATTAAAAAAACAAGTCAACGAAAACCTTAGCAGCTATATGGAACTATCTACTGACGTAGAAATAAGGGAACATGCAGGGAACGCAACAGCACAAGTAAACGAGCTGATTGCAGTAAGCGAAGGTCGAATAAAAAAAATCAACACTGGGGCGTTAATTATGGTTATTATAAGCATAACCTTCGGCTTGTGCCGCATAATTTTTGCAGACCAATTCCAATAAAAAACATATCATCGTCAGATAAAAAACCGACGCATTACCTGTTACCGGCACGGCCGTACCAAGTCTGCAGGAAAATATCCCGGCAGCCACACTGAAACTGATCAAGGAGACGATTGATGCGAAATGACAAGGATCTGGCCGCACGCGACGCGCAGCGCGACCTGGGCGCCGAGTTGCTGGCATCGGTCAAGGCAATGAAGGCCAATGAGGCCGCGCGGGTGACGAAGGTGACACCGACGTTGGCCGCAGAGGCGCGCGCCAAGGTGGGACTGTCACAAAAGCCTTCGCAGCCATGCTGCAAGTAAGCGCCTGCACCTTTCAAGAGTGGAAGCAAGGGCGGGGTGAGCCAACCGGTGCCGCACAAACGTTGCTACGAGTGGCGCTAAAACATCCGGAGGCATTACAGGATCTGGAAGTGGCCTGATGACCAAGACAAAGCCCGGCGATTGCCGGGCTTTGTCTTGGTCTCGCAGATAGCATCTTGCTCGATCGTTCCGGCAGATGTTTGTGCTTGCCGTTTGGCCGGCGGCTGCTACATCTAGGGGATGGCAGGCGCTGGCGTTTGCCGGCGCTGCGCCTGTCGTTGTTTCCGGCTGGTGAAGGAGTGCGTGATGGCTAAAGGTGGCGGTAGCTCAGGTGCAGGTAAAGGCAGTGGGACATCCGGTGGGAGAGGCAGCAGCGGTGGGCGTGGCCCGTCCAGCCACCCCGGGCCTGGTGGCAATTGGCCGAGTACGACCGGCAGCCCGTCCGGCACCGGCCGCGGCAATGCGCCGCCCGGCAGCGGGACGCCAAGGTAAGGAGTGAGGGCGGGTTGTGACAAAGGACGGCAGGCAAGTTTGACGGAAACGGATAGATGCAGCCTACCTTGCACGTGGCAATTCATCCCAACTGGTCGTCCATCGTGACGACCTTTTTTCTTGGCGCATCGCCCACCCTCGGTGCAGCCCTTCACTGGCTAGCCGCAGGGTGCCGCGGCCGAATTCGTGGTTGATGCTATCCATCACCGCCATCAACGCGGCACGACGTGGATCGGGCAGCGGGGCGAACAGGTCACGCTGATCCCGGCCAGCCGGGCTGATCTCCATCAGCACCACGCCTGCTTTCTTGTAGGCGTAACCCGGGCGGTAAACATGATCGAGTGCGGCCAGCGCGGCGCAGGTGATGGTGGCGCTGTCTGATGAAGGATGCACCAGCGGTACCACCAGCCAGCCAGCGTACTGCGCATCCTGCGTGCGAAAGCGGTTGGTGTGGATGCTCACCGCCACCAGCCGCGCCACGCTGCGCTGGTGGCGCAGCTTCTCGGCGGCCCGACAGGCGTGGTGGCTGATGCAGCTGGCCAGCGTGTCATGGTCGCTCACCAGCTCGGCAAAGCTGCGACTGGCGATGATCTGCTGCTTGGCCGGCACCACATCCTCCATCGACAAGCAGCTGACGCCGTTCAGCTCTGCCACGGTACGCTCCACCACTACCGAGAACTGGCGTTTGATATCGCGCGGGTCGGCGCGCTTCAGATCCAGCGCGGTACGGACGCCCATTGCGGCCAACCTTTCCGAGATGCGCCGCCCTATTCCCCATACTTCACCCACCTCGATGCGGGCCATCAGCTTGTCCTGCCACTCTGGTGTAAGCCAGTCCCAAGCAAAGACTCCCTTGGCCTGCGGGTACACTTTGCCGACATGGTTGGCCAGCTTGGCCAGCGTCTTGCTGGAGCCGATGCCGACGCAGGTTGGAATGCCGACACGCAGCAGCACATCGGCACGCAGCCGGGTGGCGTACTCGCGCAAGTCCGGGATGCCATCCAGCGTAATGAACGACTCGTCCACGCTGTACACCTCTTGCTCGATGCCCCAGCGACCGATCACCTGCATCATCCTGTGACTCATGTCGCCGTATAGGGTGTAGTTGGAGCTGAACACCGCCACACCGTGTTTTTCGCACAGATCACGGATTTCGAAGAACGGCACAAAGCCCTTAATGCCCAGCGCCTTGGCCTCGGCGCTGCGCGCCACCACGCAGCCATCGTTGTTGCTCAGCACCACGATGGGCTTGTCTTCCAGATCGGGACGGAAAACACGCTCACAGCTTGCATAGAAGCTGTTGCCATCCACCAGGGCGAACTGTGGCATGGCTACAGAAACTGCTTCACACAGCCGGTAACCACCCCCCACACCTGCAGCTCCTGGCCATCGTGTAGCTCTATGGGCTGATAGGCCGGATTCTCTGGAATCAACGCCACGCGTGTGCCACGCCGATGCAGCCGCTTGACGGTGAAGTCTCCATCCACGATAGCCAGCACAATTTGCCCATGCGCCGGCGTCAGGCTGCGATCAACCACCAGCACGTCACCACTGCTGATGCCGGCTCCTACCATGCTGTCACCCGTCACCCGCACCATGAAAGTGGACGGGGCGTCGTGTATCAGCAGCTCGTTAAGATCCAGCCGCTGCTCCAGGTAGTCGTCAGCCGGAGACGGGAAACCGGCTGGTACGTGTGAGCTATAGACCGGAATGGCCAACCTGTGGGGCTGGAAAACTGGGCGAAACAATGTGGTGATCATGGCAATCTCCTAGTCTTTTGATTATGTACGATTTCATAACCAACACCAAGCCGCAGATCGAAATTACACTATTGTCATTAGCAAGGGCCGCCAGCAACTCAGCTGGCAACACCTCGATTGGCACTTCTGCATGAGACAATTACAAACAATGATTAATTTAAAGAACATGAACTATAACTTTGAAAAAACACAAGAATGGCTTTTTTTGTTAGCTTTCATTCTCATCGGTCTATTCTGCTTCATTGATACTGACATATTCTTCTTTTCCATGCATGGCTATGCATTACCGCTCTCACACCTTTATCCAAAAATAATTTGGACAGCAATAGCTATCACAATAGTGGCAATGATTACCAACACGAGAATAAACTTAAAAGACACTTACCGATTAGATAAAGAAGAAAACATATTCTTAACCACATACAAAAACGGAGAAAACAAACTACGCATTCACATTGGGTTTGATTTCTGCACCACAGTAAAAATTCTGATAAATATATATAAGCCAATCTATAAAATTGCACGACATAGGACAAAAATCATTGATGACATTTTTCAAATATTTATCCTATCCAATTGCGATGAGATGGAAATCTCATCACACTTAATAAACAAAAAAACAATGGAAATATTAGAACTCACAGCCCAACACCATGCTATAGAAATCAACACACATGAGAAAACCACCCCCCGAACCATGCAAAAAATTCTATTTTTCATTTTCTATAAAAAAACACTTCACAGCACACGCAGGGTAACACTTTGTCGCTGATAAATCTTGAATTATAAATTCCATAAATTTTTGCAAACCACAATTATTCAAGAGATTTTGAAAATGAAAAAACAGATTGAGGATGATGCAAGAAGAGCACTATTACATGCGACAAGAGGAATCTCCTCCCACCTCTCATTGAACGATATTCAATTGGAAAGAAATTTTAAACTACTTTCCAAGGAAGAAAGGATATCAGCGAGAAAAGGCAGTGACGATGCCCCCGTATTTCTATACAAGTACTACCCACCACCATTCAAACAGACTGGAAAAAGTTCGTTCGATGCAGACTGGCGGGCAGAACAAAACAGAAGGCTTGAAAACTTGATTATCGATGGAAAACTCTACCTTTCATCAAGAAATCAATTCAACGATCCTTTTGATACAATGCCAAGATATACAACCACACCAATGCTCTCAACACTCTCCGCGCTTGCGGATAGATCATTAAAAAAATACGGAACCACAATACAACACAGTCAGCGCAAAAAAATAAAAGACAATTTAATAAAAAATAGCAATAAAATATTCTCCAGCCTTATCTCCGCATATAGGGATTATCAGGCAAAATTCGGAATATACTGCCTCTCTGAAACTAACAACAGCCTGTTAATGTGGGCGCATTATGCGCTAAACCACACCGGAATATGTATTGAATTTGATACCTCAGAAGATTTTATGCTTGCGGCCATTCTGCAAAAAGTCATATACACCCCGGAAAACAAGAGACCAACAATCAACATTACGGAGCCATCATTTTTATCAACATACGAAGAAACATTCCTAACAAAGTCAATAGATTGGAATTATGAGCTAGAGTGGAGATTGATTTGCGACGGCCTTGCAGGTCAAGAGTTGACTTTCGAAAATTCAACAATAACAAAAATAATACTTGGCGCAAAAGCACATGAAGAAACAATTTCAGACATTCTCAATCTAAATAGAAAACTTGAAAACAAAGGATTCCCCACTCTAGCAATACACAAGGCTGAATTGTGCGACCTTACCTATGGGTTAAAAATCGTTCCGTTCAAGACCTAGAAATTTTCTATCAGCACACCGATTCAACTCAACGGCTACCGCATCGGCTTCGCTGGCGAGTCCAACAAGAAATTCTGTAGCCGAGTCAGATAGTTCGGCTCGTGGCGCTGGATCTGCTCCGTCTTCGGCAACGTTGGCCGCAGCGCTTGCAGCTGGGCAGTTGGCAGGTTTGACGGGGACTGACAGGCGCAGCCGGCCAGCAGCAGCGTCAGAAAGAATGCGGTTCTTTTCGGCTTGTACATTGAGAAGTCCTTCACGGTAGCGGGTCTCCGCAGCCAGCAACGCGCTGGATGCGGCGGATTCCTTGCGGCGCAGCTGCTGCTGCAGATCGTTGATGGTGGCGGTGTTGTCACGCTCACTTGTGGTGGTTTTCAGTTGCCATACCTGGCGTTCGGCACGCTGGCCAGACCTGTATGTCAGGCCATGCGATAACCCGAGCAGCAGCATCACAACGATGGCGGGAACGAGTTTGCTATTGATCATGCCAAGCGCCCTCCCGCCGTTGCGTACGCGGCCAGTAGCGCTTCGGCGCTGTGCTCGTTCTGACCATACCCAGCCCCCGGCAGTGATGCCCAGCGGCTGCGGCATTTGCTAATGGCGATGGCGATGTTGCCGCGCAGAATATCGTCCAGGGCACGACACTCTCGGATCATCTGCAACGCGATGCGGTCCTGGTTGATGGCCCCGAAGTTACTGAGGCCGAGCTGCTTGCGGTAAGCGTCGTAATAACGCGCCAGGACCTGGTAGCGGCCGGCAGCAGTGGATTTGATGCCCAACTTGGGCAGATCAATGAGCCGGCGCGGGTGGTCGCTATAGCTACGGAACAGCAATGGTGCTTTTACGGTACTCCCGACGATAACGTTGTAACCGTCATCGCTGGCGGCGATCAGTCCACGCCCCAGCTCGGACACGGCGATCATGTCGAGAAAGGCCAGGACATTGCGGCCACCGGCCTCTTGTTCCGAAATACGAGCCATGTTGACTCCTTCCATAAAAAAACCCGCCTCGTGGGCGGGTATGGTGGTCGGCGGTAATGTTCAGGCAGAAATTTTGTCTGCGCGGCGCTTGAGCCAGGCTTCCAGATACTGGGCACCAACAATGCCCAGCCCGGCGCCAATCCCCACCAGTGCCGGCATCGGCAGCGCGGGAAACTGCATCAACGCTACGCCGGCGATGGTGGAGGTGCCCGCCCCTAGAATGGCGCGGCCGAAGATCAGTCGCGTGGTGATGGCTTCATTGCTGGACAACAGTTTGCCCAGCCCGATCAGCGCCCCAACACACAGCAACCACAGCAGCCCTTTTTCATGTTCCTGCATTACTACCCCCTTAAAAAGTAAAACCCCGCGAAGTCGCGGGGCCGGAGTGAAACAAGTCATGGCGCCAATACGGCCAGCGCCTTGGGTTTTTTCTGTCCTGCTTTCTTCTTCCCCTTCTTCGCCAGATCGGCTTTTTTATTCAGGATCAGTTCAACGCTGATTTCCCAGCCACCACTGCTGAAATCGTGCACCACGCTGTCTACCGTCCACAGGTGATCGACACCGTCCTTGATGCCCTGCGTTCGCAGCTTGCGCTCGGCCACAATGTCGGCACGGCCAGCCATGGTGACGCTCATGGTGATTTCCGACCGTGCCGCGCGATTGCTGGCGGCTTTGGCTGCCGCGGCGGCGCTACCTTTACTACTCGCTGTGTGGCGGATCACCCGCGGCGGCGCGGTCGGGTTGTCCGGATTGGGCACCAGCACCGACTGGGTCTTGCCCGTAGCCTTGTCGTGGTGGCGCACGATGGCGCCGCCAGAGGCGTTGCGATCACTGGACTTGAAGTGCCAGCTCTTGATGTTCTGGCGGTTTATCACCAGCGTGGGCAACGTCTTGCCGCTGACGCTGGCCGTCTGCCCGCCACGCGGCAACACCAGGATCTGCCCGCCCTTCACCGTGGCAGTGGCGTCGTACTGACTCGCCAACCGGGTGATGAAGTGCAGATCGGATTCATTCATCTGGTCGGCCCGGGCAACGGTTGCCTTGACCTTGCACACCGCCTTGAGCTTGTTGCGGGCGGCGATGTCCTTGACGATCTGCTCCAGCGTGGCGCCTTCCCACGAGTGGCGCCGCGGCTGCTTGATCTTGCCGGACATATCCGCCGGCCTGCCACGAAACACCACAATCTGCGGAGGGCCGCTGGATTCGACCTCATCCACCCGGTATTGCCCGATGCGGGTCAACCCAGTTTCGACATAGCCCAGGCTGACATCGAGCATGCCACCCCGTACCGGCAAGCTAACCACCCCGTTGCGGTCATCCAGGGTAACGGTCAGCTCGTCGGAATCCAGCCCCGCCTTGTCGGTGATGCTGATCGATATAAGGCGGTCCTGCAGGAGCGCTGTGATGTCCTGACCATTGGCCAGGATGCGAAAGGTTGGCCGCATGGTTTACTCCCACAACGTGACGGTTTCGGTTGGGGCACTGGCAATGTCCGGCATGGCAATGTAAACGCCCTGCGGATACGGCTGTGCCAACCCGGCCAGATCCACGTTGGCGGCCAGCACCGCCTCAACGCTGCCGTTGAGGTGGCCATAGTGCGCGTAGCAGATGCTGTCCAGACAGTCGCCGTCAGAGGTTCTGATAATCTTCGCCATAGCGCGACAGCTCCAAAGTAAAGCCCTGCTTGCGGGGCGCACCGTCCACAAACAGGTGTTCCTGCTCTTCATTTATCGATGCCAGATATCCACCGCCCACTGGTGGCCACGCAGGATGGCGTCCATCACCATGTCGGTGGTGCGCACGCGGGTGACAAACGACCACTTCGGATCTGCCGACAGCGTGCGGTTACCCCACAGGCGGAAGCCGCCATCTCGGATGATGGTGGATACGTACGCCTGGTTCAGCAGGTTGGCGCGACAAGTCGGATCACCGTACAGGTACTCCACCGGGCGGCCGGTGCCCAGCACCTCGGCAAACTCGGTATTGGACGGCGATGCCCAGAAACCGACCTCGGCATCCTTGGCCGCAAACAGGCCGGCAACCGCGCCCGACGACGGCAGCAGGATCTCGCTGCTGCTGGTGGTATCCCACACCTTGTTGCCACCGGCATCGACCAGGTACAGCCGCTTGCTGCCAAAGTTGGCCGCGTATGCGATCGCTTCGTCATCGGTCGTGTTCGGACCGTCGATGATGCTGATCGCGCGCAGCTTACCGGCCAGGCTGTCCATGGCACTGGCAACGGCCTGCGTGGAAGAATGACCCGGAGCCACCAGCAGCCGCGGCTGCAAATTGACAGCCGATTTACCATCCAGCAGCGCTTGCAAGCCGGTACGTACCCCGCCGGCAGTCACGCCGCCGATGATGGCGCTAGTCTGAAGCGCGAGATCGGCATTGGCCTCGACACCGACAGCAACGATGCCAGCGATACCGCTCCAGTCGTAGCGCTTGCCGATCTGGCTGCGAGCGGCGGCCAGCACCTGGTCGGCGTTGTGGCTAGGAATCCGCATCAGCGCAGCGCGGCTGGCGCGGGTGATCGCAGTGGTCAGCGGCGCGGTGCGCACACCATGGCCGGCGGTCGCCTCAATCAACTGGTCGCCGTCGACCAGGGCAACGTGAGAGAACGGGCCGCCAGCACGGGCGCGGATCAGCAGCGACAGCGGCAGGTTAGTGGTGGTGAATAGCAGGTGCAGGTGCTTCATTGTGCATTCCCCACATTGGCCACCGCATGAATTTGCTCCATAGCACCTTCTGCCGCCGCTTGGGCTTCTGCAGCAGCCGGCGCGTTGCGGACAGCCTCTTTGCCCTTTAGCCGCATTTCGCGGATTCCGTAGAGTGCTGCATTCCAGCTCGCCGCCTCGGTGAGGATACTGTTTGCCGCTTGCTCGCCAGTCCAGCCCTTTGCTTCTGCCCATGACTGTACTGCTGGTGGTACGGCACCGATGTAACCGGCGTCCTTGAACACCTGCGCCTCGATGGCTGCGCGTTCGTACTCGACCACGCGTAGTGGGTCACCAGCGATGGCAAGGCGGGCGGAATCTGCCATGACATCAATCCGCTTACATAGCGTGTTCTTTATGTCGTTCAAGTCAGGTGCCGGCGGATCGAAAACGACCACGGCGAGTGTCGAATGATCAAACCGGCGACGCCCCGGATTGTTTTTCAGTTCTTCCCATTGCTGTTCTGATAAATCAATCGCCTCTGCCGGAATGTTGTTTCCGTTGAAGTCTGTCCGGTAATAACCAGTTGGAAATCCAAGTGGATCGAAGGTGGCTTTGAACACGATGTACTCCTAATGGCCCAGCGCGATGAAGTAGATGTCTACGTTGAAGCCTGTTGCGGTGTAGATGGCTTGGTGATCCAGAACGACCGATGTATTTGAAAGGTTTCTGAATTGAGCGACTGCACCGTTATTGGTGCGCGCAACTGCGTAATGAAGGCCACCCGCAATGGACAAGCATTCTGTTGGGAAGGCGAGAGGGAATACCACATCCAGCCCATAGCCCTTAGCCAGCGCCACCGCCTGCTCATCAGCTACAAAATCCACCGGCACGCGAGAGCCACGCGCCGCAGGCCGCGACACAGCACCAGCCTTACCGCCAACACACTCACGCTTTTTACGGATAACCGGAGAAGCGGAAGTGTGCCCCTCATCCGCACCACCACCGTCAACCATCACCCCGGCACCACCCTCAACCGCAACGTTGGCCGCATTCGTCAAAACCTTGCCAGCACTGGCTTTGCCGCCATTCGAAACCGGCCGCTGAACACCACCGCCAACCTTGCTATCCAGCAACCGGATCAACGTCTTTAACAAAGCAGCACCGGCCGCATGCCGATCATCCGGATGCGCACAACGCACCCGGTAAGCCTTGCGCTGCAACACCTGCAACACCGGATCAGGCCGGTTCATGGCAAACACCCCGGCGGCGCGCAGCACGCAGCGCCCCCGCCAGCGCATGCAAACGCGTAACGTTGGCCGCAATCGCATCCTCGATCGCATCCATCTCCGACGCACTCACCTGGCCATCCGCCAGCGCAGACGCCACCTGGGCACCCACATCACCATGCGCTTCCATCAGCGAAGACAACCCCATCAGCGGCGACACCTCCGAAATCGAACCATCGCAAGGCATGCACACAAAACCGCACTCGCTGGCAAACGAAAACAGCATCCGGAAATCACCCGACAACTGGCTGATCCGCACAGCTGACAACAACCCCAACACATGCGTCGGGATATTCGGATTCACCTGACTGCGTAATGTCGAAGCCGCCATGCCCAGCCGGACTGCCAATGCCTCTGCGCCGCCCGGATAGTCATGCACCACAGAATGAGCAACATCCAAAACAGACATGATCGACTCCCGCCAAAACGACCGTGGACGACGCGGCAACCCCGCACCTAGTCTCACAGCCAGACCAAACAAATAAAAAACGCCCGGCCCAACACCGGGCAAACCCAAGCCATCAGGGGTATTGGCCTGAACAAAAACCTACTCATCACCAAAATCCAACGACAAAGACAAAGGAGCCGAGCCACGTAAAACACCCCACTCCACCCCTGGGTGCATCCGCTCGCACTTCCAGCGCCCATGCGTCAGCCGCTCCAGCGTCGGGCAATACTCCACAGGAATCCGCTGCCGGCTAACCCAGTTGCCAACAGCGCTCGACTTCACACCGCAAGCCGCCATCACCACACTGCGGCCGCCCGCATCTTCAATCAGTCGAAGGATCTGGTTTGCATTCATGCGCCCATAATAAACACGATTCGTGGTCTTTGTCACACGATACGTGCAAATTTGATAACACATAAAGTGTTAACCTGTCATAAAACAACACGGTAAACAGGAAAACCATGCTCAAACTCGGCAAACGCATCAAAGCCCTGCGTGAAGCACAACACCTCAACCAAACCGAGCTGGCCCGCCGCTGCGGCTGGGACAGCCCAAGCCGCATCGGCAACTACGAACAGGAAACGCGCGAGCCAAAGCTCGCCGATCTCGAACACATCGCCAAAGCCCTCGGCCTCACCCTGCAAGAGCTCATGTTCGGCACCGACGGCGACAGCCCCAGCAGCCTCGGCCGCGTTGTGGAATGGGAAAAACAGGAAGAACTGGCAGAAGAAGGCTACGTCTTCATCCCCCGCTACGATCTGAACCTCTCCGCCGGCTGCGGCACCATCGCCTGGGTCATCCACGAAGAAGACCCCCTCGCCTTCCGCAGCCGCTACATGCAAGCCAAGGGCTACAACCCGGACAACCTCAAGGCGCTCTACGTCCGCGGCGACAGCATGGAGCCCTACCTGCAAGACCGCGACACCGTGATGATCGACATCAGCGACACCACGCCCAAAGATGGCGAGGTCTACGCCGTCTGCTACGACGACGAGTGGTACATCAAACGCTTATTCAAAGTGCCGGGCGGCGGGCTGCTGCTGCAATCGGATAATCCGCGTCACAAGGACATGGAAGTCAGTCCTGAGCGGATTGAGGTGGTAAGGATATTTGGACGGGTTATTTGGCGTGGAGGCTGAGTAACCAAGTCAGTTCAAAACCAAACGGGCCACCCAGAATGGGTAGCCCGTTTGTCATTTGCATTTCAAAGATGCATCAGATCATTGACACCCTTACGTGCAGACTAGTCATGGACAGCACGCCCTACTTGGCAACCGTTCGACGGCGCTCAACACACGTGAATGGAGACCAAGAAAAGTACGAAGGCATGATCGTTGCGTCAATCTGGGTAGCTATGACACAAAAAATATGCATACCCCCTCAACACACCACCAGCAACAATCCACCACAAAATTACTTAAATTCGTCGAAAAACACACAAATATACTCAAAAATCAATACCTTGCAATGACATATGATTTTTCAAAAGAGAAAAATAGTCATTAAAAATATCTCCAATGTGTGGTATATAAAACGCGCGCGTGTGCCAAAAACCGCGCCAAATCGTTTACAACGCACGGCAGTCAGCACATCACTGAGCCGCCACCACGCAACCACAACATGCAGCTGCACGCGCATCGCTACTGCGCTGCAGCCGGTCCTCTTGGTGCAGTAAACAGAAAAGCATCCAAACAAGCCATGAAAATAGATATTAAAGTCAAAAACTTCGGCAAGATTAAAGATGCCGACCTTAGAATTAGACCATTTACCGTCATCGCCGGGAAAAACTCCTCCGGGAAAAGCTTCATAACAAAAGCACTGTATAGTTTTTTTAGCACAATCAACAAAGACTTTGCAGCTGCAGAAGCATTAAAAAACATTGACCACATCATCGCTTTTAGCACGGCGGTTTTTTCTTCCATACGTCTCAGCAAATTCGAAAAAGAAATCTCCGATCGAATTATATTCATGGAGAAGGAGCTGCTGCGCTTAATTCATCAAGTGTACGCCGAACAAACCTTTAGTTTACAGCTAGAGAACTCATCCTATTTCTCCTCGATAACCAACAACATTAGAGAAGCAATAGAAGATTTTGCAAAAACCATAGCAGAAAAGAAGAAATTCGAAAAAGTAGAACACGATATTGATCAAATAAGAATCTCACTACGGAACTTGCAATCCTTATTTGAAAAACCAACAAGCCATATTGTTTCTCAGATTAGAGATGAATTTAAAGAATCACTTAAAGAAAACTTCCAAGTTGGACAACTACCTGACCTTAAAAATTTTTCATCCTCTCCCGAAGAGAATCCAATTTTTGATTTTGGCGAAATCGGAACAATTGAAATTCCAGGTGATTCAGTAATTTTTTCACTCAGACACAATGGCATAGACCTACTGCAAGAGTTTTCCAATATCGTTTATCTTGACTCGCCAACATACTGGCGACTAAAGCAACCTCTTGAGCGAGTCAAAGAAGCATCAAAATTTAATTTTTTCCTTCACTTTAAAAGGCAAGATCGACTATCTGGTGTGCCAAAGTATTTTTATGACTTAATGGACTTACTAAGCGACAGAATAAAATCAAACACCACATCGTCAGATTTTGATGAAATCAAAAAAATCATAAACAATAACATTGAAGGTGAAATGACAATCTCACCCTCAAACGCCATTGTATTCAAAGACCGCAACAGCGGGAAAGAAATAAATCTACATTCAACAGCTGCCGGCATAACAAACCTAGGGGTAATCGGATTACTTATCGAACGAAATATTATTTCTCGTGGAAGTTATATTTTTATTGATGAGCCAGAGGTGAATCTTCACCCAGCTTGGCAAAAAATTATGATTGATTCTCTGTATGCCCTGAGCGAAAAGGGCATTAATATTGTCATCGCCACCCACAGCATTGACATGCTGAAGTGCATAGAAGGCATCGTGGAGAAGATGGATCCCGAAAATGCAGCTGATCACTTTGGAATTAATCAACTATCTTGCGAAGGCACATCGATAGACGGTGGAAAATATCCCGCCCGACAAATTGCAAGCATAAAAGCAGACCTTGGCCAATCATTTATTAACATGCAAAACAGTAGCGGGTGGTAAATGAAATTAGCTGACCATCGCGAAAAAATGAATCATGGCTTTGTTCGCATAAAGCTAGATCTAGAGAAATATGGCTATCGTCTTGACGACAAAAATAGCATCAAAATGAAGTGCGGCCTCGATAGACTTAAAGCGGCCGACTACATTGAACCCAAGGGAGATAAGTTTGCTTTTGTTGAATTTACAGATCTTCGCAGACAGCTCAACAACACGATTAAGGAATTTCTTGTAATCAAAGAGGCAACCTTTCCAGATCGCTCCGGCAAAAAAATTAGTCACAGCCACTGCGACAGAATAATAGGAACAATAACTTCAGAATTCTGCACAAAATTTAAGGACTCGCTTTTTATTTTGGCAGAAATAAAGAAAATATTTACCGACATACCTGATTCGTTTGAAAAAAAACCACATGCAGTACTTGTTATTGCACCACAGCACCACGATGACAAACACATGGACACTGCTGATGCGGCAAGATACTTTGACTCTATAAAAAATGCAATAACTCTAGGCCTACCCGAAATGCTATTCACGCAAGTTCACATTATAGAGCTGAATGATTACGCTTCAAGTTAAGGCCCCGTCAGTTATTAATTTTTAGTAATACCACTTGAGTCTAGCAAAAAAAATCATCGAGAAAAACAAAATAGCCCGCTTTCGCGGGCTATTTTGTTTTAACAATTTGCTTAGGCAAATAGACCTGATGCTACCACACTGACTCCGATGGCCCAAAGTGTCTCAAATAAATTTGATACGATCATTGTTTTAGGTCCAGACAGAGTATTATTCATAGGCATTCCTTTCTCATCAGAAAATAATCCAGCACAGTTGAGGCTAATATAGCGAAGAATTATTAGAGGAAGCGCCATCAGAACAGTATTGGCAGCAAGGGACGCCACTCCCCAGCCATACTCACCCATTTGCCTAAGCAAACCTGTTAATCGAAAATATTAACAGGTTTTCCGTTAATTTTCAATAAAAATATGAAAACAGCTTTCGACTTCTCCAGCTATCCATATCTACCCTACCCCTGCGGCCAACGTTGGCCACAGGGGTTTTCTTTGTCTACCAGTGGTACATCAACCCGTAGCGCAGCTTGATCTCATGGGCATAGGAGAAGAGCTTCGCGGCGTCTTTCGAGCCAAGGTCACTTAATGGTAGGTACAGGCGTAGCGATACCTCGCGCCAAGCTTGGAGATGCTCCCGCAGGCTTTCCAGATCGGCTTTGCTGATGGCCACATGGTCGGCAGGCAGTGCCCACTGTCCGCTCAAGTGTGCCTCCATCGCATTGAACGCCTCGATGTATCGAAGCTTCCATTGCAGTGCCTGCTTGCCGGTAAAGCCCATCGCCAGCAGCGTGAAGCCGTCGCGGGTGATTTCAAACCCAGGATCAACACGCTTGCGGCCCATGCCTAGATCAACTTCAATTTGTATGGGCGCAAAATTGCGCTGATACCAATCGTTCGGCAAGTCAGGCAATAACGTCTCGATCTTGCGCAGGACATCCTTGTGCTGCTTGTGGAAGTAGTCAGCCACCGCTTTGCTGGTGGTAGTGCTTTGACCATTGGAAATGGAAACGACAGGCGCGCTGAGCGCAAGGGATTGAGCAGCCATGATGGCCTCCGTTGATAGCGGTGTTTACCGCCACCCACGACGCCAATCGGGGGTGGCAGACCGAAGCGGGGTTGGCGTGCCGGCTCAACGAAACCGGTGCCTCCGAAGAGGCCCCCGCCCGGCCCGCCATAGACGCGCGCAAGCGTTGCGAACAAAAATAGCCGCAAGGCGGCCGTTCGCCGTTGAAGTCCGAGACGCCAATCTCGGCCGCGCTATTGAACGCGACATCAAGATGATAGGCCGCACCCCTACCCTCGTCAATTGCCCAATTTATATTGGGCCATAGCTGCGCACCCGCAAGGCGCTCCCTCGCATGGTGCCCGTTAGCCTACGCGGTGATGCCATCACCCCCAAGCCGCGAGCCAGGTCACTGAACCGGCCGCCACACGTTGGCCGCACCCGTCGCCAGTGCACCGAACTGCCCGCAGCCCCAGCATGCGAGTGCAACTGTTCTTCCCCACCTCACCGCCCTGGGCGATGCCATGCCGAATCTGATCTCCCTCAGAGCAAAGTACCAATGGTCATGGCACAATGATAAAGTCATTATCGCAATGCACAATTTACCCGACGGGCAATCATCTCGCCAAAGGCCGCCCCGCCGCCTCAGGCCATTGCCCGTCTGCAACAGACCACCCACCAATCAAGTGCTCAACATCTACAAAGGCCCGGAACAATGAAGCATCTCTCAAAACTCGCTGCAGCCCTCTTGGTCGCTGGCACAGTTTCAAGCGCATTCGCAGCACAGGGGCGTTGGACTGAAGGCTTTGGCCAAGGCAACCTTGAGTATTTCATCGATCAGAACGACATCCGCCTCTACATCAGCTGCCCGACTCAGGATGGCAGCGCGGACGGCCAATCCAGCGTGTCGCTTTCACAAATCAGCACAAATCGGTCTGCCAAGAAATTCACTATCACAGTGAATGGTGTCACTTATGACGCACCGTTCAGCGCCGATAGCCGCGTGGGTGACAACAACTTTCTGTCGCTGCTGGAGAACCTGCGCAAAGGCGACGCAATCGTCAAAGTAGGCAACCAGACCATCAAGTTCCCCAAGAGCAACGCAGCCAAAGTTATTCCGGTCTACGGTAAAAATTTCTCCTGTAACCTTTCCTTCTGATCGCTTCAGCGTTCAGCGGCAAACCGCCCGGAGGCCAACCCCTCCGGGCTGTTCTTGGGGCGGAGCCCATCAACCTGGAGCAGGCACTGGTGGTCGTTGGCCACAGGGCAGACCAAAGCTGGCCGAAGCGGCGGCACTCGCTAACCATCAAAAATTGGACGTCATCATGAGTGACGCGACCTGCAACTTTTGACCAAATGCAATCAACCAGCTTTCTACCACGCAGACTGGGGCGAAATTTGGCGATCATTCAAAGTAATGACATTCAAAAGCGCTAAGCTTCAGATGAACTATTTTTCCGGCACAAAAGACAAGAAACGAAGCCTATGAAAGTGAGCATGCTGACGGATGGTCAAGCCACCCATACCGTTATTCAACTATTACGCGAATGCACCCGGTTTGATGTCGCCGTGGCCTGGGCAGGCCCCAACAAGGCATTGGATGCCATGCTGGCATCGCACCCGAAACTTGGGCGTGCTGTCATCGGCACCCACATGTACCAGACGGATCCGGCGGTGCTAAGGAGATTTATGCCCCACGTGGGCGCTCGCTGTTTACCCCCCGACGGTCGCCTCTTCCACCCGAAGGTCTACCTTTTCGAGATGCCGAAGGGACTCGCGGCGGTAGTGGGAAGCCACAACCTTACAGGCGGGGCCTTCGACGGCAAGAACATCGAGGTGAGCGTACTGATCGAAGGTTCAGCCAACGAAACGGTCTTCGTTGACTTGATCTCGTTCGTCAAATCGAGCTGGAACTCAGCGGAAGCTATCGACGAAGATGAATTCCTGTTCGCTTATGAAGCTCAGTACCAGATCAACAAGGCCAAGCGAAATGCGCTGGACAGGTTCCACCGAGTGAAGAAGCCACGCTCAGGGGCACAGAAATCACCTATGGATATCTCATGGGAGAGCTTCATCGAGAGCGTGAAGAACGATGGCCACCACCACCTTGAAGGGCGTCTGAAAGTTCTAGAAAGGGCGGCGGCTCTGTTTAAGGAACATGGCTCGTTTGCGGCCATGTCGCAGTACGAACGCAAGGCGGTTGCCGGCACCTACGGCAGCAAGGAACCTCAACTCGATGATTTAGAGTGGCCTTGGTTTGGAGCAATGTTCGGCCAAGGCGACTTCAAAAACCTTGTCAATGAATCACCACAGCTTCTGTCCGATGCACTAGAAATTATCCCCTTGGACGGTGATGTCTCCGTGACACAGTTCGATGCCTTCGTGCAGCACTTTAACCTTGCCTTTGAGGGCAAAGCACACAAGGGGGGTATCGCAACGGCAAGCCGCCTACTCGCAATGAAACGACCCGATGTTTTCGTCTGCCTAAACAACGCAAACCGAGTAGGCATCAGCGAAGCGTTCGGAACGGCTCCGACAACATTGAACCTCGATAACTACTGGCAGCGTGTCATTATCCCAATGCAGATCTCTTCTTGGTGGCAGCATCCAAGACCAAGAGATGAATTGGCTGGACGCATCTGGGACAACCGTGCCGCACTTATGGACAGCATTTACTACGACCCGAGTACGTAGACACTGGCCTCCCACTTACACCTGGCGGCTACCTGAGGTAGCCAATAGCGCACATGGCCAGCGTAGGCCTACAGGCTGCTCCACTGCGCCTGAATTTGTACCTACTGGTTGCAGACACGAAAAGGCCGGCATCCGCCGGCCTTTCAATGTGGTCTTGTCAGATCAGCTCCCAAGGTAAGTCACGCCGCCCGTTCACCGGCTTCAGTACACCCTCGTTGCGCAATGCTTGTGCTGCCCAGCGGACATCATATTGCCAGGTGTAAAGAAAATCGCCTGATGCCTTGAGCTCTTTCTCGTAGCCATCCCATATAAACTTGGCCACATCTTTAGGCCAGCTCTTGCCGCCGGCAGCCCTGATCGCCTTGATGACCAGTTCTTTCATGTCGTCACGTTTTAGCAAGGTTTCCTCCTGTAGAAGCAATGACCTTGTCAGGCATCCGCCACGGCGTCATGAAAATCGTTTTCATGTACCAGCAGGATTCGGCCCCCCTTCTTGCGCAGCTGCACGGCTTTCTCGACCTTACGGCCATAGCAAGCGTATGCCCAGCAAGGATTCCCATCCGCGCCGATGACCAGATAGTCCACATGGGAGGAGACATGGTTGACGACCTCACCACCCAGCCCCTGCACGATCGCGGCAATGCCTGGCTTTGGCAAAAAATCTGAGTGCCACAAAACAGATCAGGTGTTGATTGCAGCCAACTTTTCCAAGAACTTAACTTGAAGCACTGCTGCATCAGCACCGTAATGAGCCTCTCTATGATGTTCGGCGCACAACGCAATAACATTGTGAACGGTATCCGGCCCAGCAGCCGAGAGCGCAATAACGTGGTGTGCTTCGAGGTAGTTCTTCCCATTTGGGAGTAAAAACCCGGGTTCATTGCAGTGTTCACATTTCCCCTTGGCGCGTTCAAGCACATATTGACGAACAGCATCATTGCGCCGATAGCCAAAACTGCCTCCCTTTACTTGAACTGGGGACACAACCCCAGGAGGGATATCCAGATCGTCTAAAGAACTGGGGAATGGATAAATATTTTGCTTCTTACCTGCCAGCACATCTCCTACGCTGACTTCACCAACAACATAAGCAACGTACCCGATCGGTTCTTCGGCAAAACGTAGTACCAGTAGCGTCTTTTCTTCGAAGTAACCACGCTTTCGTTTGCCATCTTTGTCAATCGGCTCAGCCAAAATACCATAGGCATCATAGCCTTTTTCTAAAACTGTATTTATTATGCGGAACATTTCTTTGGCACCGACCCTAGTATCTACGCCAAATTTTTCACGCCTCATAAAAACATACCTGCCATCTTCAAGCTTATTCGCCCAGACATTGAAGAGAGCAACACGTTTGCTATCAGAGATCGAGCACCATCGATCAAAAATATTTGCAAGTGGCACGCCAATATTTTCGCAATGAGAAGAAAAACTGATTGTGTTCTTCCTGATTAAAGACCTACTTGAATCTGATGGAACATCATCGCCGGGACCGAACTTGAGCCAAGCCACCACCTCATCATCATGAAATATACTTGGCAAATCAAAAAAACCAGAAATGGTTTTTTTATAAACAGTTTTCCCATGCGTCAGCGTTTTTAAAACAACATCCCACTTGTTTTGCAATTTTCTTTTCAAAACAATTTCGTGAGTTGTTTTACTGAGAGGGTCACCACCTCCAGCATTTAAGAACAGCGTATTTAAACTTTCACTCAAATCCCTAAATGCTGATCGTCCAAAGCCAAGATTTGCAAGCGAATCAACAACCTCACCATAATGCTCTTTTATTTTCAACCAGCCAGCTTCATTGCGCGCGTAATATTTCATGATTTAGCATCTATTTCGACTGTTCACTGACAAATTTTTGCAAAATTGCAGCTGATGGGTAGCTGGACATAGAGGCGATCCCATCAGCCAATGCAACAGGATATAGAGCACCTTCATAACTATGGCTAATAATTCCAGGAATCGTAGCCAGAATACGTTGCAGCCCGATTAGATCAGCGCTCTCCGGTTTGTTGACATCATCTTGATACTCGCCTACGGGCACATTCAGCACCATGTGCAGACCGGGATCCACTTTTACGTAAAGCTTCTCCCCCCAATTTGTTCTCAAGCCATAGGGGTTCGCAAGCTCTGGTGAACGGCTAACTTCCCGCCGAACATAGGCATGTGACAGTGCGACATAGCTCATGGGCTCACCTCGCTCCTGAGGGGAAGCAAATCGCGCAATCGAAGTGAGGTGCTCTCGAAATTTGCCACTTTTTTCCAGGCCGATTACATGCACTGGTCGATCTTTCTGCTTGACGTATTCGAAGAACGCCCGAATATTGGGCACCATCTTGGAATACTGGCTACGCAGCATCAGCGGCCCATCCTTGATGAAAAGCGTATCACTTACTAGTTGTTTATCAGTGTGATGCCACATCAGTCGAATTGCGGTGAATAGCATTAGATGCTCCATCACCAGCATATATGCGGAAGCAACAGAATCTGGCGCGCTATCCTCATCCATTTCCAGGTGAAAACCCCATACATCAGAGAGAAAGACCTCTCCATCACAGTGCAAGCAAGAAACCTCGTCTGCATCATGGGGCAGCCCTTCTTTGATCTCTTCACCGCAACATGGGCAAGCAAAGCCCGGCGATCTGGCTGTACTTGCTGGATCCCATTTGCGATAAGCCAGCCACTTCAGGGTGTCATAAAAAGCACCGTTCTCGTCAACCTTAAGTGACTCACGCACGATGTTACGGACAGCGAGCAGGTTACTACCCATGCTAGTGCGCACGTTGCGTAATGGGAAAACGGTAGCATGCTGAATACCACTACCTGTCAGTACTTCGCGCAGTAATAGTGGGTGCGGATGCTCTTTGTCGAGGGCATCCAGCTTGGTCTGATCCAGCATCAGCAATGCCGCTTTGACAAAAGCAACTTCTTTGGGTGGCTTTTGCTCAGTCTGAACCACAACAAATGAACCATCTGTTGCCCAAACATTCCGCAGAGGCATAACCCCATTCGCATCGAACGCCGCCCAAGTCGTCGCAGAAGGATCAGAGGTTAATAACTCAGGGCTCTCAAAATCTTCAATCAGTGACCTGACCCAATCACTCTGAATCACAGAAAGATGCCCAAGCTTCGAGGCAGACTGCCCCGGCAGGCGTAAACCTTTATCAAAAGACATAATTGTCTCCCCGGTGTTTACTCGCCAGCTACATCACTTGCCGCAGCATTGGCAGCAAAACGATGCGCTTGTACAGGAACAACGAACCGGTGCGACATGGTCAACATCCTCATGTAGCCTGGCGTTTTTGCACGCAAAATATCCTGCTCGGAACCGGCATAGGCAATCTGAACTCGCGACAGCGCCTTGGTCTCGTCTTGACTAGAAAGATGGCCAACGAAGAAATTTTCTGTCTGAGCCAACAGTTCTCGGTTGATAGTGGATGGAGATTGCGTTGAATACACCATCCCGATATGGAATTTGGCACCTTCCTTAGCAAAGCGGGCATATACGCCAGTTAAATCTTTACCATCTGGAGGGAAAAGGTTATGAGCCTCCTCGAAGTACAATTGAACAAAATGCTGACCAAGCTGATTGCTGACAAATTTCTTCTCTTGATGGTTAAAAATAGCCTTGGAAAGCAATGTTGAGAAATATTTACGAACTTGATCTGTTGCATTACCCAAATCGAGAATAACAGTCTTGCCATCATCTAAGTATTGAAGAATTTCACCTTGGAAATCAGATGCATGCGCTGAGTGATAGTGCTTATATGCACGCAGGACAGCAGGTCCAGAACCTGTAGCAGGGTTAAGAAACTCAAGCAAAGCGATTGCATCAGCATCAAACGTTGGACGCCCATCTTTTGAAATCAGCGTTTGATCTCCAGATACATCCCGTCTGAACTGCGCTATCACATCAAGCTCAGCAATCAGCTCATCAAGATTAGTAGGATTCTCTGGAATTGGCTGATCCTTTTTGACATGGCCATAAGCAGCCGCTCTCAACTTCTGGTTAAAATGGCAATCAAAATTCTGCACATATCGGGTTGCAATCAAATTCATTTTACGCAACCTGTTTTCATCCGCAGCAAACCCTGCCTTCTTCAGTATTGCCCAATATATTTGCACTTTTCTAACAGCCCTAGTCTTTTCTGACTCAGTCAGTCCAGGCAGATCTGATATTTCTGGCAATACTACCCCAGCAAAACTTCTAATATAGTTTGCCATCTTGTTATCTTGCGCCAACATTGTCCCCAAAATTTCCAGACAAGAAGCAGGCTGTTCATAGAAATTAAGTCGCAGCGGAAATGAAGGCGTACCGTCTCTTTGAGTTAGCGCATAAACAACACAGCGATTTACATTTGCAGAGCGAAGTGAACTATTTCCATCTTGAGCACTATCATTTGCATATTCGCCATTTATATCGAAAATCAACTGACCAACTGTTTTATCCATCTCCGTAGCTGAAAGCATGCCTTGAGCGATAAGCTTTACTACATTGGATTTACCTAGGCGTGTTTTACCGAACATGGCAGTACGGCAGCCTTTAAAATCCTTCATGGATATATTGACAGGTACGTCATAGCTTTTGCCTGTACTGGTTAGACTGCACTCCATGGTTCTCAGCATGCCAATTTCTACTTGCAGCTCGGGCTTCACCTTTCCATTCACGATAAGTTTCAGCAAAGCCTCATCTGGAGAGAAAACTTTATAACGATGTGCACTGACAACATTATTCACATCGCCGGAGAATGCAAGACTTTGCATATCTGAAGGATCTGCATAAAACATCCCCAATACATCACAGTCCAAGGCCCCCCACTGCAGTTCACTCTGCGTCCAAACATCCAGCTCAGGCATCGCTTTTTTGTGGAGTTCAAAGTATGTTTGCTGAACTTGATTTGAAAGTGGGGTAGGAGAAACGCCGGTAACACGCAGAAGGGTAAAGTGAGGCTGAGCCTTTCCTGCATTTACAGGCGTCATGATCAAGAATGACCCGCGAGGTATACCACCAACAGCCAGTTTGTAAGGGTCACTGGTTATGATTCTTGCCGTATCGTACCCCAACTCAAGCACATACCCGACAAATCGCATCTCGTTAACTCGCCGGCCATTTTCGAGTATTTCCTCGTGTGCCAGGAATGTGCGCAATGCATCAATAGGATTTCCCTTGGTTGCTGATGCATTAACCATTTGATCAAGATTCATAACCTACCCTTTTCTAGATATTTGCCCTGACTATCAATTCTTCGAAATTTTTCCTACTGGAACTTTTGGCAGAAATACTTGAGTTTCTGGCCACCTGAATCAGCTCGAAATCATTACTGCTGTACAGATCTCGAACAGATTCATGGTTGGCATTTGTACAGATCAATTTGACGCCACGACGCGCAGCGCGAAGGAGTGCTGCAGCCAGCCTCTGCTGGTCAGCCCAAGAGAAAAGGATCTCGTTGTACTTAATAAAACCGTTGTAGTTGTGGCGTACGGTATAGGGTGGATCAGCAAAGACAAAATCCCCACACCTTGCTTCATCGATCAGTGCCTCGAAGTCCGATTCACGCAACTCTGCTCGCTGCAGAACTTTGGACATAGATTCAAAATCATCGGTATCGAGCACCACCCTGGTCTTGGATCCACGTGGCACGTTGAACTTACCCTGTCTGTTAACGCGGTAAATCCCGTTAAAACATGTGCGGTTCAGATAGATCAGCCTTGCTGCACGCTGCAAGACATCTTTGGGCTGTCGCTCACGAATCCGGTAGTAATAATCAGGATCTTCCCGATGAGCCCGCTGCCGATACTTCAAGCTACGTTCAAGTGCCAACCAGTCTTTTTTGATCCCGGCGTATGCCGCAATCAGCTCCGCATTCAGGTCGCCAAGCAATGCCTCTTGTGGCTCAAGATGAAAGAACACCGAGCCGGCGCCAAGGAATGGCTCGATGTAGCGACCAAACTGTTGTGGCAGCAAATCGGCGTGACGCTGCACAAACCACCTCTTCCCACCTGCCCACGCCAAGAACGGCACTAAATTCTTACGCTCGTTCTGTCCATGCTCACTCACCATGCACCCCATACCATCCATTTAGCGTCAACCTCATTAGCTGATCTTTATAACTGAATTCCTCTGGCTCCAGAGCATAGGACATCTGAATTTTTCGCATTTTTTGTCAAAGCTCATGCCCTCAATCTGAATAATACACTTTTTGTGTTGACACGAAATGTGTTTGTGCCATTATTAACACATATCGTGTTTTATGGTGTTTGCACCACGATTTGTCTTCAACCCCTAACACCCTTTCAGCCAGGGCAAACGCTGCGCCTCATTGCGTAGCGCGGTGGTGGACTAGCCAACCCCACCCGCCCTCGCCCATGCCGTGCACGCCTCACCGCACCGCGCCGAAGGGGACACCAACAAGGAGGCCGTCATGTCCCGAGTTTGCCTGTTGTTACTGCTGTGTCACATGCCCAGCCTTAGCTACGCCGAGTGGAATAAGCACACGGCGCGAATCAAGGCTCCCACTGCGCAGGTACTGACGAATGAGCAGCCTGCTCGTGCTGAATATCGCCAAATCGTGTCGGCCCACCGTCCCGCCCCCTCATGTCTGGAAATTTTGACGCCAAATGCTGGCAACACGCCGGTCTGGGCATGCCCTTGAAGCAAGTAAAACTGGGAGAGCAATGATGCAACCGTCTTTCAAAGAAACCCTGATCGGCCATGTGCCGGAGGCGCTGGCGAAGCAGTTCCGTGAGCGTGGTTACAGCCTGCGCTTTATCGGCTGGGGAATGCTTGGCATGCCGGTACATGAGGTACGCAAGCTCCAGCGGCCAGAACCGGCCGGAAAGGTGGCGTGATGTTTACTGAACTTAAGCAGGACCTGCTGGCCATGGGGAAAACGTTTGCACGCGGCATGGGCGCCTGCACCGGGCTCATCGCCCTGCTGATCCTGGCTGACTGGATTGCGAAATGAGCACGCTCCACGTCGACACCCTGATCCGGCTGGGCAATCCGAGGCACCAGCGCCAGCACTTCATTTGCGCCAGTCGCGAGGGCAAGTTGCATGCGACTCTTCCAACGCTGAAGCGTGCGCTCGCTGACGTGTCCACTCAGCCCACCCGACTCCAGCAAAGCTTCCATCCGGAAATGAGGTTGGCTGGAAGTGCAGCGATTTTCCGGCGGTTCTACGGAGCGCTGCAGCTGAAGGCTTTGCATGCCTAGGTGGGCAGTTTCAGTGGGTGCTACCATACACGTTGTTTGCAGTCTTGCTGGGAGCGTCCGTAAAGTGGATGGACATCCTTTAATGTCCGCCCATTGACAGCTGATGAGGTGGCCGGAAAAGGAGACTGCTAGCAGTCCCGTTTTGTTGTGTATTTCACGACTTGTGTAAATCCATGTTATTGAAAATTAAAGGGAAAGCACAGATTTGCACCTGAATTACACACATTGATTGACTTAATGTGCACCTGCATAGGTGTATATTTCACGTTAGGCCGTCCTGAGAATGAAGAAGTCACTTTTTCGATATTTCCCATTTGGACTCTTGCTCAGCGCTCCATTGTTGGCAACGTTCAGCTTCGGCTTCTCTGGTCAGCCAATATCCAACGACAGCAACAATGTGCTGCTGCTCATAATGTCTGTCATTGGCGTTCTTTCTCTGCCGGGATCCGTAATCCTTCTAGCTGTTGGTTTCATTGCCGCTTTCTCTGGGAAAACCGGAGGAACCATTGCAGTGATTTGCATGGCTCTCTCTGTTGCCAATGCACACTTCATGGCAATGGTCTATGCCAGAGCATTTTCGGCGAAGAAACCAACCGTAGCCCCACCCGACCTAAACTCCCCCGAGACGTCTTTTCTGCCGCGTCTTGGCGCTCTATTGGCAGTTTCTTACGTTATGGCTGTGCTGGGGGGTATAGTCAATTACTACGCCAAGACAGGCGACGTATCCTTCCTCAAGTACACCCTACTCCTTCCAAGCACAATACTCTCTTGTTCAACCGCGCTTCTAATTTCATGGGGGCTTTGGAGTCTCCGTCGCTGGGCATGGTGGCTGGGGCTTGGCGCTGTTGTAGTGCAAATATCACTACTAGCCTTGTGGCTTATGCCGAAGCTCACCCTTTCACATGGCCCTGATTTGCACGTTTCACTCGTTCTCTGCAGTGAGCTCGCGTTCCTGGTCGTCCTTGCCCTGCCACGTACTCGAAAACAATGCCAATACTGAGCGCGCGGCCTAACAATTCCGTCAACGGGATGCCAAACTGCTGCCAGCTTGGTTCCCTCCGCTGCGCTCCGGCGCCCGTTACGTCCAACGTTAGAGGGGGTGTGGTGACAGATGTCATGCTTAGGTTGAAGTCAGGGATATTTTTCGCAGTTCTGTTTCCATTTATCTCTATTTTGATTTTTGTGGTGCTTGGTCTCGTTCCGGTATTGGGGCGGATCATGGAGCTGATTTTTATTTTCTCTGCCCCTTTTCTTTTGCTTTCTATATCTGTCGGACTTCAGGGGGTGCCACTGTTTCTTAAAGCATTCATGACGCTGGGGCATTATTTTTTGGCGGGTCTCGTTGTTGGGGTTTATAACCCTTTCGAAAAAATTTGGTCACGCCCATCAATGGTTTTTGCATTGAAGGTTTATCTAAGGCTGCTGGGTTTTTTTGTTTTGTTTGGGTTATGCCTTGCATTGTTTGCTTTAAGTCATGATTCGTAGTTGCTAGTTGTTTCCTTGGGAGCTAACTGGCATCATATTTTCTGCTTCTTATGATTAATTGTCTCGAAGCGGGTGTAGGTCGTTAGGCCGTTGCTTCTTGCAGGTCTAACATCCCGTTCAAGAGGGACTGCCCCGTAAGGCCGTAATTTCGGAAAGGCCATACGGCAGCCCCCTTCCCTCCGCGCTGCGCGCTCTGACGGACGTTTACCTCCAACGTTAGTGACCGCATTTCCATGAAGGCATCGACTGCTTTGGGTCGAAAGCAGCCAATAGCTAGCAAAAATGAACGAATCTAGCTGCCACCTAAATTTCCGATAACCGACATTGCCGGTCTAATTTGTGCGGAGACATGACAATCAAGTCTGCTTCTGTATGATTTCCGAACAGGTGATTACCATCTCCCACTACCAAGAGTAGCACCCTCCCCATACGGAGGTTTTTTTGTACTGCATCTACAAAGGCTGCCTCATCTATCTCGTCGATACTACCTAACACCTCTCCAACAACTTCCAAAAGTGATTTTCCACAAGGCTTTCCATTGTCATCGATGCCTTTCCGAATAGCGGCATCTAAATCTTCATAGCGCCACTGAGAAATACTCTGGGCATAGTCAATAATCTGCGAGATGACCTTTCGCCTTGCTTCAGGATTTCGCCATAGTTTGCACTCAACAAGAACGATATTGCCTTCCTGAGTGATGAAAAGGTTATCGATAGGCCCCACAGGGGTTGGTATCTCCCGCCCTACGGGAATGAGTACCCCTATGCCAGGCTCTAACTCTGCTACAGGGAGTGAATGGGGAAAGCGATAGAGTAGGCTTTGCAACCAAGACTCATCGTATTGCATGTCTTGTCCCGCCATGTCACGAGCAAATGCCAGCCTATTAAGTGACCTACCATTTGTCGAAGCATCAAGAGCCGGAATCCATAACGGTCTTGCGTACTGAAATCCACGTTTGTGACTGGCCATTGTTTTCCCCATGAAAGACGGCATAGAGCACTATGCCTTTAGTGTAAATCGCCAATTGCTCAACCAAAATTTTGTGGGCTATTGGCAGAACGCAGTCTCAGAAGCCAAAAGAAGGTAAGGCCATTACTTCCCTATCCTAGAGCACCCTGCTTCACCTCTCCCTACAATTGGTCACAAAAAACAAAAACACCTATCACAAATAACTGCAAATTGAAATTAAACTATACTTTCTATATATTCCAATAACATTTTGTTGTTAAAATCTCAATTTTATATGAAACCGCCACTTCTTGAAGGTGCCTGCTGGCGATAGCGCGTATCACGCGGGGCTTAGTGTTCAAGAAATGGTTCGTCATATGCAGGCGAGTGATAGCCGAGACTGGATGAAGTCTGAGCGGACAAGCCTTCACTAGGGTTCTTGACATGCACTCCAGAAAATCGTTGAGCAACTCGAAGCCTTGCTCCCCTTCTACCTGGCCCCTGCGAGGACTCGTTTCCCCGCAGAAAAGGAGCACCAGCGACTCGGGCTATGTGAGAAAAAGCGGCACTTAAAACATTGTCATTTTCTTCGTCTAATTTAAAAAATAGACCAGCGCTCTAAAAATACTGTCAAAATCGCATGTAAAAAAATATCACGAGTAGCAAATAATATATTTGCCTGTTATCTTCATATTAACCACTAACTTCTAATATCCAATCATGTTTGTTATTGACGACCTAATACTTCTAGCCATTCATGCCGCCACAATTCAAGTGCAATTTTTGGGCGGGATACCTGCACCAGACCAAGGGCAATTAGCACAAGTGGCGGTAAAACCCATAGTATCCATGTTCAGCCAATATAGGGAATGCATTTATGAAGGCGTTGTTGTCCCCTACTCCAATCAGACGCCTACGACACAAGACAAAAGCACTAATAATCAAGCGAACCAAAGTGTCGATGGGCGCGCTCTTTTAGTCTACAAACGCCAATGCCCAGGCAAGGCCCCCGAGAAGTTATTTCTGGCAGGTGAGGCAAAATCCATCCCGGGAAACACTGGGAAAGATACGGTATTCGTGAAAGAGTTCAATCCCGCTGACACAAAAGAACCCACCTGGATGGCGCAAGTAATTAATACGCTGAATCATTCGGATAGCGCTGTCGCAACAGAATTTAGGCGTTACGCAAATGAGATAAAGCCTGAGTCTGATAACGCGCGGTCTCCAGAGTCGCAGCCATCCAATAAGCAGACAACTCAAGAAGAGGAGAAACAGAAGTGACTCCTTTCTCATCGCGCTCATTATGCAAAAGTGTGTTGATAGTAACCACAGCACTTCTGACCGGATGTGCTACGGTCACATCGACTCCATTGACAGGAAAGTACGTTGGATACACGGACGCCAAATTAAAAGACTTTGGTACCGGTATGAAAGATGGAATTATTGCGGGAGGTGCTGCCGGCGGTGCAGCATTTGGACCAGTAGGTGCTGTACTTGGAGTAATCGCGGGAACAGGCACCGGGCTAGTAATGGGTGCAATCAACATGTTCTCCATTCCATGTGGCATTGGAAGTGTTGATATAGTTTTCGAAAGCGCGGAAGGCATACAGCTGACTGCTAATGCAGAGCGAATCTCTGTATGTCATCTAAAGCCAGGAGACCCAATTTCCTACTTTAAGGACGATGACGAAATCATAATTTCGACCAAGCAACAGAATATTCAGCAGGCATTTTCAGGGAAATCCCTGCGAATGGCTACAGAACCTCCAAAATAGAAACGTACCAACCCAACCAAATCTTGATGACTCAGCAGTGCAAACAGGGGCTTGCATCCTTCTGCTTAACTCTCAGAGAGAGCAAGCCCCACCCTCCCAAGTAATAAAGCTCCCATGGACAGTCCATGGAACCCAATACCAGGTCCGGCACCAACACACAACTTGTCCCTACCACGCAATACCTAACTAATTGAAGTGGTACTGCAGGTCCCGGATTTTTGGAACAAGACGTTGAGCAGGCAATGGGGCGCCGCCGCAAGCGGATACTGTGATGGCTAGCTGACTTGCGTGGACAGGAAGTGGCCAAGCTCATCCAGTTGCCTGCAGCCGGCAGTTGGGAAAAGCGCGGTAATCCCCCTGTGCCCAACTGGATTCAGCTAGTGCGGACTGAGGAGGCTCCGCGCCGAGATTATGCGACGGTCCCTGGGTACCCGAACTCGGCTTTTGGCCAGAGCTTAAGCCCGCCGACGTACCCCCATTATCAGTAGCACTAAGCTTTAGAGTTCGAGGTTAATTTACCTGATTTCTCAGCGAGTGATTTGGAGTAGGCCGCCGGCGTCAATCCGCCAAGTGCTTTCTTCGGTCTTTCGTTGTTGTATTCCCTTCGCCAGGCTTCGATGACGACCTGGGCATGGCGCAGGCTGGTGAACCAGTGTTCGTTCAGACACTCATCCCGGAAGCGCCCGTTAAACGATTCGATGTAGGTGTTCTGATTGGGCTTGCCGGGCTCGATGAGGAAGAGCTGAACGCCACGCGCATGCGCCCAGGTGAGCATGGCGAGGATAATGGGGGGCGTCGTAGAGATACTGGGCTGATTCAATCGCGAACAAACGTGAACACAATGAACCTGTCTTGGAGCTGGTGGCCAATGCGTCAAACTGATGAGTCCCACGTTAGGGCCACAGGCAAGCCGAGGGGGGGGAAGAGTATGCTTTCCACGACTTGATGTATGCCTGGCTATCAAAAGGTGTGCTGCGGCAAATGGACATTTTTATGCGATTTCCATACAATGCGGTATGGATATATCCAGACTGGCCGTGACCGAAGGCGTACCTACCAATGTGCCTACGAGCCTAAATGATGAGCACAGCGCTCAATCAGAGGGTTTTCAGGAGCAGTTGCCCCATGCTGAAGAACAGCTTGGCAAACCTATGCTCGAACTAGAGCCATTTACCAGTGGACTCTTGGACTTATCCCGCCAGCAACGCAATCTCCTGCTTCTGCGGCCCTTGTTCTTTCTCGAGTTGAACAAACAGCGCATTGGTTCCGATACGAATGGTGACCAAGGGTTATTCGAGGGAATTGATACTCACTACCTTGCCTTGTCGGTACTCGACTTCATGATGGAAGCGACAACCATTCAGATGGGATGTCTCTTCGAAGAAGCCCTCGACCACTTGAAGAAAGTGGCCCACTCCATGAAGCCTGCATTGAGTGAGAAAAATGCCACCCGAGTGGCCGACGTGGTGCTTGATGCCCTCTGGAATCGGGGACGGGAATTCAATTCCGATTATTTTGATGCTCCGACTCGGAGTACCAAGTTCATACGCTTCCGCTTAATTGAGGGGGAACCCTCCGGTATCGAGGACCGGTACCACTATCGCCCGACACCGGAGGGGTATCTTGTCTATCTAGGGATGCTGGACCTGTCTGTGGAAGACTCCCAGGAGCTCATGGCCAAGATGCTAGACCTGTTGGTGCAGCGAGGGCGTTTTGAGGCCGCCTTGGAAGTGGCCAAGCGGGCACGCAAGCTCTCCATAGAATATCGCCAGCTCATTCGAGACCGGCTCAGCCGTGCGTACCGGGCGCCTGGGTCTATCAACTGGTCCAGGGAGATGAGCGGTAAGCTCAATGATGCCCGCCAGCATGTGCAAGCTCGGCAAGCGGAAGACCAACGGATGGAGGAGTCCGTTGCTTGGTCGGCTTATGGAGAACTCATGAACTCTTCGCAATCAGTCTTTGGCTTTCGCAAGCTACCTGCCCAGCATGCTTCGATTGTGATGCCGTTTTTCCTGTCCATTCTCATGACGTGCATTGTTTCCCTCATCAGTACACTTCGAGGTGTCGGCTGGCACGCTGGCGTTCCTCACATCTGGCTCGGCGCCTGGGGCATCTCATGGCTTATTGCCTTTCCCGTCCTGCTTCTCGTGCTGCCCCTAGTTCGCAGGCTTACCTTATTGGTCGTTAGAACGGCCTAACATTTCGTTTAACGGGACGGCCCCCGGCAGCCCGTTAACGCGGCCCTACGCTTAATGGTCCCCATCCTCCTGATGGGGATTTTTCTTCCCACCACCACAACACTGCCCCAGACCCTGACACTACTGCAGTGTCAGCCAACAATCCCTACGCTGGCGTGCTATCTGCCAACCCGCCCCCTTCCTACGATGGTGACAGCCTGACGGCACACACAACAAAGGAGGAGACGATCATGGCAAGCATCATCAAGGAAACCGGGGCGCACGCCGACCCGGACTTTACCCGCGGGCCGGTTCCGGCCGAGGCCCGCATGGGGCGGCTGGGGCTGAGCATGGCCTGGTGGTCGGTGTGCAGCGCCATGTTCTGGCTGGTGGTTTCCGCCACCCTGGCGCTGAACTACGGCACGGTCAACACGCTGATCGGCCTGGCGTTGTCGGCCGTCTGCTACAGCGTGATCAATGCGGTGATCAGCCGTTATGCCATCAAGACCGGGCTGTCGGTGGCGCTGTTCTCGCGCACGCTGTTCGGCCAGTCCGGCTCGGCGCTGGCCACGCTGATCTTCTTTGCCACCGCCATCTACTACGCGGTATTCGAAGGCTCGGTGATCGCGGTGGCGATCCAGAACTACTTCCCTTCGCTCAGCATCGAGCACGCCTACCTGCTGGTGGTGGCCTACAGCGTGCCGCTGGTATTCGGCTCGGTGCAACGCTGGCTGGACAAACTCAACGGCGTGTTGCTGCCGTTCTACCTGCTAGGGTTGGCCGCAGCGGTGATGCTGACCATTACCGAGTTCGGCTATAGCGATACCTGGCTCAAGCTGGCGCCGGCCGGCGGTGCGCCGGCAGACGGCTGGTGGAGCTGCTTCACCTACTTCATGGGGGTGTGGATCCTGATGATGTACACCTGGGACTACGCCCGCTTCGGCAAGGCGGACGACAGCGACTACCACGCCCGACTGAACTTTGGCCTGCCGTTCTACCTGTTCACCTTCCTGATCAATGGCACCGCCGGCATCTTCCTGGCCAGCAGCATCCCCACCAGCGGCGGTGTGAGCGAGGTATCGGTGGTGCTGGCACTGCTCAAGCTGATGGGCTTTGCCGGGCTGGCCTTCGTGTGGGTAAGCCAGACGCGCATCAACACCGCCAACTTCTACCTGGCCACGGTAAACATGCAGAGCTTCTTCGACCGCGCCTGCGGCATCCGCCTGCCCAAAGTGGCCTGGGGCGTGGTGGTGGGCGCCATCGTCTACCTGCTGATGCTGGGCAATGTGTTCAGCGTGATCCTGCAGGCACTGGCCTACCAGGGCATTTTCGTGGTGGCCTGGGTGGGCATCGCCCTGGCGCACATCCTGCTGGGGCTGG
The DNA here is from genome assembly GCF_040148885.1 of Vogesella oryzagri. Taxonomy (NCBI): domain Bacteria; kingdom Pseudomonadati; phylum Pseudomonadota; class Betaproteobacteria; order Neisseriales; family Chromobacteriaceae; genus Vogesella; species Vogesella oryzagri. The sequence continues at coordinate 76,190 of NZ_JBEFLD010000009.1, read as the reverse complement.
GCGCCAGCGTGGATGACGACACCCCGGCCATCAAGCGTGAGGGCATCAGCAGCTGGTTCGTGGCCACCGGTGTCGGCATCGCGCTGATGGAACTCGGCGGCACGCTGGCCGGTTTCTCTGCCCCGGCAACCTTCATCGTGTCTTTTGCCCTCTACCGTTACCTGCAGCGGCGCGCCCCTGCCGGTGAAGCCGCTCTCAACCGGGCACCGTAGTTTGCTCACTCCTCGTTGGCCCCGCCTGTGTGCGGGGCGTTTTTTTTGCCCGCCCGCGACCTGCACCCACAGACCAAGCATCCTGCACTGTGGTGCAAGAGCCGGCCGGCACAAGGGCTTAACGTACAAGCACAAACCCGGTGACACCACACCGGACCAAGCCCCTTGCGGCCAACCTTGCTGGCCGCCGGACACACGGAGACGCACCATGACGCAAGCCATCCATACCGCCGGCCGGGTCGACCCGATCACCCTGGCCGTGATACGCGGCGCGCTGGAAACCACACAGCGGGAAATGACGCTGACACTGGAAAAAACCGGCCGCTCCAGCGTGTTCAACCTGGCGCACGACTACAGCAATGCGCTGTTCGACCATCTGCCGGAGATGATCCTGCAGGGCCAGGACATTCCCATCCACCTGGGTTCGCTGATTCCGGCGATGAAAGCCGTGGCCGGTTTCTTTGGCGACGACATCCACGAAGGCGATGTGATCTACCACAACGACCCGGCCTACCAGGGCAGCCACATCCTGGACTGCTGCATGTACAAGCCGGTGTTCTACAAGGGCGAGCTGGTGTTCTGGACGGTATGCAAGGGCCACCTCACCGACATCGGCGGCCCGGTGCCGGCCGGCTACAACCCGGCAGCCAAGGAAATCTACGCTGAGGGCCTGCGCATTCCGCCGGTGAAGCTGTGGGACCAGGGCCGCCGCCGCGACGACGTGGTGAACCTGCTGCTGTCCAATATGCGCGCCCGCCGCGACCAGGAAGGCGACCTGAACGCCCAGTTCGGCGCCTGCCGCGTGGGCGAGCGCAACCTGATCGCGCTGCTGGACAAATACGGCGTGGACACCGTGCGCGCGGCCATTGCCGAGCTGAAAGACATGGCTGACCGCCACATGCGCTCGCTGATCCGCTCGATCCCTGATGGCTGCTACCACGGCGAGGCAGTGCTGGAAGACGCCGGCCACGGCCTGGGCGCGCTCACCATCCGCGCCACCGCCACGGTGAAGGACGACACCGTGCACATCCGCGTGGACAGCCCGCCACAGGTGCCCTACTTCATCAACTCCTACGCCGGCAACTCCATGTCCGGCATCTACCTGGGGCTGATGATGTTCGCCCAGGTACCGCCACCGTATAACGAAGGCCTGTACCGCTGCGTCAGCGTGGACCTGGGCGCCAAGGGCACGCTGTGCAATGCGGTGGAACCGGCGCCGCACGTGAACTGCACCACCACGCCGATGGAAACGCTGACCGACGCGGTGCGCATGGCGTTCGAGGCCGCCGCACCGGAGCGCGTCACCGCCTCCTGGGGCCACGCCAGCGGCATCAACATCGCCGGCATCAACCCGGCCACCGGCGAGCAATACGTGACCATGGTGCTGGCCTCCATCATCTCCGGCGCCGGCGCCACCCGCTACATGGACGGCTGGCATGCCTGCGGCCCGCTGTGCTGCTTTGGCGCGCTCAGCTCCGGCGACATCGAACTGCTGGAATACGCCTACCCCATCATCATCCACCGCTACGGCCTGCAGGAAGACAGCGGCGGCGCCGGACGCTACCGCGGCGGCAGCGGCACGGTGTGGGAGGTGGAACCGATTGGCCACGAAATGACCATCATCGCCTTCGGCGAAGGCCGCCAGATCGGCACCATGGGCGCCGCCGGCGCGGTGGACGCGCTGCCGGAACGCAAGCTGGGCCGGCTGGAAATCAACAAACCGGGCGAACACATCGTGCACCGCCAGAACGTGATCACCACCATCCAGCCGGGCGAACGCGCCCGCAACGTCAACCCGGGCGGCGGCGGCTACGGCCAGCCGTGGCAGCGCCCGGCCGAAGAAGTGCTGCGCGACGTGCGCAACGGTCTGGTGTCCATCGACGCCGCCGCCACCGAATACGGCGTGATTTTCGACAGCTGCGGCCAACATGTGGATGCCGCCGCCACCGCCGCTGCCCGCCAGCGCATGAACCAACAGGGAGTACAGGCATGAAACAGCGATTCCGACTGGGCGTAGACGCCGGCGGCACCTTTACCGACTTTGTACTGGCAGAGAAAGACGGCCCGCTGCGCCTGTTCAAGAGCCCGTCCACCCCGGACGACGGCACCCGCGCCATCGCCGCCGGCCTGCAGCAGATGGCCGAGGCGCTGGACATGCCGGTCAGCCAGATCGTGCAGAACTGCGACCTGTGCATCAACGGCACCACCGTGGCACTGAACGCGCTGATCGAGCTCAAGGGCGTGAAAGTGGGCCTGCTGTGCACCGCCGGCCACGAGGACAGCATCGAGATCCGCCTCGGCCACAAGGAAGAAGGCTACCGCTACGACGCCAGCTACCCGCCGGCACCGCAGCTGGTGCCGCGCCAGCTGCGCCGTGCGGTGCGTGGTCGCGTGCTGTCCGACGGCAGCGTGCACGAGGCGCTGAACGAGGACGACATCCTGGCTGCCATCGAGGTGTTCCGCGCCGAGCAGGTGCAGAGCGTGGCGATCAGCTTCGTGTGGTCGGTGCGCAACCAGGCGCACGAACGCCGCGCCCGCGAGCTGGTGGAGCAGCACCTGCCCGGCGTGTTCGTGTGCTGCGGCAGCGAGGTCTACCCGCAGGTGCGCGAGTACACCCGTACCTCCACCACGGTGGTGAACGCCTACCTCAGCCCGGTGATGGGCCGCTACGTGCAGCGCATCGACCAGTTCTTCGCCGAGCTGGGCGCCCGCGCCCCTGTGCGCTACTACCAGAGCAACGGCGGCCTGGCGCTGGGCACGGTGATGCGCGACCGCGCGGTGAACGCCATCAACTCCGGCCCGGCCTCGGCGCCGCAGGCCGGGCTGTACATCGCCAAGCCCTTCGGTATCGACAACGTGATCACCGTGGACATGGGCGGCACCTCGTTCGACATCACCCTGGCCAAGGGCGGCCAGACGCAGCTGAATCGCAATTTCGACTTCCTGCGCCACCGCATCGGCGTGCCGATGATCCATGTGGAAACGCTGGGCGCCGGCGGCGGCTCCATCGCCCACATCAACACCTTCGGGATGCTGGAAGTGGGCCCGCACAGCGCCGGCGCCACCCCTGGCCCGGCCTGCTACGGCAAGGGCGGCGAGCAGGCCACCGTTACCGACGGCAACCTGGCGCTGGGCTACCTGCGGCCGAACGCGGTGCTGGGCGGCACCATCCGCCTGGACCAGGACAAGGCACGCGGCGCGATTGCGGCCAACGTGGCCACGCCGCTGGACATCAGCGTGGAGAAGGCCGCCTTCGGCATCAACACGCTGGTGAACATGAACATGGCCAACGGCATCCGCCGCATCTCCATCGAACAGGGCTACGACCCGCGCGACTTTGCGCTGATCTGCGCCGGCGGCGCCACCGGCATGCACATCACCGCGCTGGCCGAGGAGCTGGGCGTGGAAACCGTGCTGGTGCCCAAATCGGCCTCCTGCCTGTGCGCCTTCGGCCAGGTGATCTCCGACGTGAAGTACAACTTCCTGGCCAGCGCACCGATGCGCCTGCACCGCGAAGCGGACCTCACCGAGCTGAACCGCCTGTTCGCCGACATGGAAAGCCGCGGCCGCCAGCTGCTGCAGGACGACGGCTTCGACGCCGTCGATGTCCGCGCGCACCGCAGCGTGGAAATGCGCTACATGGGGCAGATCCACGAATGCACGGTGGACATTGCCGGCGGCGAGCTCACCGCCGCCAGCGTGGACGCCATCCTGGCCGCCTTCCATGCCCGCCACGAGGCGCTGTTCACCTACAGCGAGCCGCACAACCCGGTGGAACTGGTGAACCTGGAGTGCACCCTCACCGGCCTGGTGGACAAGCCATCCCTGCCTAGCCTGGCACACGACGCCGACAGCATCCGCGAGGCGCACGACGGCTTCCGCCCGATGCTGTTCGACGACAGCGGCCGCTGGGTGGAAACCCCGGTGTACCGTGGCGACAAGCTGCTGGCCGGCAGCCGCATCGTCGGCCCCGCCGCCATCGAGGAACCCACCACCACTGTGGTGATTCGTCCCGGCTGGCAGGCGGAACTGCACGCTTCCGGCACATATAAACTGACGCGCTGGGCTGAATAGTCGATGATGGATTGAGCAGCAAGACCGCAGCCGGCCCCGTGCCGGCTGCCGCGTTGACGAACCCGTTGCCATGACGACGGGCGGAGCGATCCGCAACGCGATACCCGAGGAGATACGCATGAAGCAGCATTACAGCACTGCCGGCGCCGGCCCCATCGAGCGCATGCGCAGCTGGCAGGATGTGATTCGCAGCACCTATTTCGACCTGCAGCTGGATTTTCGCGATGCGGCCAACTTCGAAGCCTGCCTCACCCGCTGGAGCCTGGGCGAGCTGTCACTGTCACGTCTCAGCTCCAGCCCGCTGCGCTACCGCCGCAGCAGCGGCGAAAGCGCCGACAGTCGCGACGAGCAGTTCCTGGTGTCGCTGCCGCGGCAGAGCGATATCCGCTTCAGCCAGATGGGGCGCGACGCGCACTGCGCCCCCGGCCAGTTCCTGCTGGAACGCAGCCTGGACCCTTACGAATTCAGCCACAGCCGCGACAACAATCTGTGGGTGCTGAAAATCCCCGGCCCGCTGCTGCGCCACCGTTTGCGCCACCCGGAACGCTTCTGTGCGCTGACTTTCGACGGCAGCAGCGGCATCGGCGCGCTATTCAGCAGCTACGTCAACGCGGTTGGCAGCCAGCTGGAACAGGGACAGGAAGTGCTGCATCCGCTGGTGGGCCAGCAGTTGCTGGAGCTGTTCGTGGCCTGCACCGAAAACAGCCCGGCGGTGCTGGATTCGCCAGGCTCCGGCGTGCGTGCCGCCCATCTGCAGCGCATTGAGCAGCATGTGCGCCGCAACCTGGCCGATACTGCGCTGAGCCCGGAGCAGATCGCTCAGGCCTGCCGCATCTCCACCCGCTACCTGCACGACCTGTTCCGCGACACCGGCCAGACCTTCAGCCTGTGGCTGCGCGAGCAGCGGCTGGAAGGCGCCCGTCAGGCGCTGGTGCGCCAGCCGCGGCTGAGCCTGGCACAGATCGCCTACCAGTGGGGCTTTACCGACCAGTCGCACTTCTGCCGCGTGTTCAAGCAGCGCTACGGCCACACGCCGCGCGAGGACCGCGAGCAGCAATTGCGACTGCAGCATTAGCGCTTTTCAAGCCCGTCCCCTGGCGACCATCGCGGCGGGCGGGGCAACGGCGGCGCTGGAACAGCATAAGTGGCGCGTGATCCGGCGCCTCAAAGCGTGCCGCTCTGCCGGCTAGCGCGCCGCGAACCGCCGCCCGCAGCACCCCGCAATCAACACCTCTCTCCACATGCCGTTACCGCGCAGCGGTAGCCGCAGCCCGCCCCGCGCTACTCCCGGCTAATGCAGCTCAGCAAACAGCAGGAACAGCGCCGCCTGGCTGGATACGCCCAGCTTGGCATACAGGTTGCGGCGGTGCACCTTGGCGGTTTCCAGCGAGATATCCAGCTCGCGCGCCACGCCCTTGGTGGAATGCCCGCCCAGGATCAGCAGCGCCACTTCCACCTCGCGATTGGTCAGCGGCGTCGAGCCGCGCAGGCGCAGCGCCTCTTCCAGCTGCTGGCGGCTGCGGCGCGGGGCCTCGCTGGCCGGCTCGCCCAGCTTGTCTTCCAGGTGCGCGGCCAGCCGCAGCATGGGCAGCAGCCAGGGGGCGTACAAGTTGCAGCAGCCGATTTCGGCATCGCTGAAGCGGCGCTGGCTGCCCAGTGACAGCGACAGCGTGCCCTGCGGCAGCGGCAGCAGGAACTGCAGCTCGTCGGTGACCACATTGCGCGAAAAATAGTGGCGGCAGTATTCGGTATCGCGAAAGCTGTCCGGCGCCACCTCATCCAGCCGGTACACGCCAGCGGTGGGGCACTTCAGCGCAAAGGCATAGAACGGGTCCAGCAGATACAGGCCGCGCATGTAGTCGGCAAACAGGTTGTCGTCGGCGTAATTCACCGCACTATCGGCCAGCACCAGCGGCGGCAACCCGGGGCGAAACAGCACCGCCACCCAGGTATCAAACGCCACCTGTTCATGCAGGAATGCCGCCAGTTGCTGCCAGAAGGCCGCACTATCGATGCTGCCCAGCAGCCTGCCCAGCCGCTGGTGAAACGCCAGATCCGCCACGTTCAACTGCATGTGCTCCTACCCCGTTAAGGTTATTCCTACCCCTCGCCGCTAACGTTTCTGCGTGATGTCCGTCACTTCGGGGGCTGTCTAGTATGGCCTCACAACGCGCGACACGGCCAGCAGCACTATCGGGTGCCCTGCGGCCAACCCCACCCCAGCCATTGTCGCGCTGCAAACCGGAGTGAGCCCATGACCCTGCATGACCTGTCGTACTGGCAACAACGCGCCGCAGACCTGCGCCCGCGCTGCCAGGCCTTCATCAACGGCCAGTTCGTGGCGGCCGCCGATGGCCGCACCTTTGCCGACATCAGCCCGATCAGCGGCCAGTCGCTGGGCGACATCGCCCGCTGTGGCGAAGCCGATGTCGAGCTGGCAGTACAGGCTGCGCGCACCAGCTTCGAATCCGGCGTGTGGTCGCGCTGCCACCCGCGCGAACGCAAGGCGGTGCTGCAAAGGTTGGCCGCACTGGTGCGCGAGCATGGCGACGAGCTGGCGTTGCTGGATTGCCTGGACATGGGCAAGCCGATCGCCGACGCCCGCAATATCGATGTGCCGGGCACCGCCGCGGTGATCGACTGGTATGCCGAAGCCGCCGACAAGCTGTACGACGAAGTGGCCCCCAGTGCCGACGACGCGCTGGCGCTGATCACCCGCGAGCCGGTGGGGGTGGTGGCGGCGGTGATTCCGTGGAATTTCCCGCTAGACATGGCGGCGTGGAAGCTGGCGCCGGCGCTGATTGCCGGCAACAGCGTGATCCTGAAGCCGGCCGAGCAGTCGCCGCTGTCCGCGCTGCGCCTGGCCGAGCTGGCCAGGGAGGCCGGCCTGCCGGACGGCGTGCTGAACGTGCTGCCGGGCTATGGCGAGGAAGTTGGCCGCCCGCTGGGCCTGCACCCGGATATCGACTGCCTGAGCTTTACCGGCTCCACCGAGGTGGGCAAATACTTCCTGCGCTACGCCGCCGAATCGAACATGAAGATGGTGTGGCTGGAGTGCGGCGGCAAGAGCCCGAACATCGTGTTCGAGGATTGCGATCTGGACGCCGCCGCGCAGCGCGCCGCCTTCGGCATCTTCTTCAACCAGGGCCAGGTGTGTTCGGCCAACTCGCGCCTGCTGCTGCAGCGCGGGGTCAAGGATGCCTTCCTGCACAAGCTGCTGCAGCAAGTGGACGCGCTGCAGCCGGGCAACCCGCTGGACCCGGCCACCCGCACCGGCAGCATCGTCGATGCCCGCCAGGCCGACCGCATCATGACCTTTGTCGACATCGCCCGCCGCGAGGGCGCCAGCCTGCTGTGCGGCGGCGAGCGCGCCACCATCAACGGCAGCGACTGCTACATCCGCCCCACCATCTTCAGCGATGTCAGCCCGGACATGACGCTGGCGCGCGAAGAGGTGTTCGGCCCGGTACTGGCGGTGATGAGCTTCGACACCGAGGCCGAGGCCATCGCCCTGGCCAACGACAGCATCTACGGGTTGGCCGCATCGGTATGGACCAACCAACTGTCGCGCGCCCACCGCGTGGCCCGCCGGCTGCGTGCCGGCACCGTGTCGGTGAACACCGTGGACGCGCTCGACCCCGGCATTCCGTTTGGCGGCTACAAGCAGTCCGGCTTCGGCCGCGACCTGTCGCTGCACGCCATCGACAAATTCACCCAGCTCAAAACCACCTGGCTGCAGTTTCGCAACTGAACAGCCCCGGCAAGGAGACACGCCATGACACAGCAACAGCATGCGGCCAACCCGGCCACCCAGCGCTACCAGGCCATCGACGCCGCCCACCACATCAACGCCTTCCTCGACCAGAAGGCACTGAACCAGGAAGGCCCGCGGGTAATGGCCACGGGCAAGGGCGTCTACCTGTGGGACACCGACGGCAACAAGTACCTGGACGGCATGTCCGGCCTGTGGTGCACCAATATCGGTTACGGCCGGCAGGAGCTGATCGCCGCCGCCACCCGCCAGCTGGAGCAGCTCAGCTACTACAACACCTTCTTCCACACCACCCACCCGGCGGTGAACGAGCTGTCGGAGCGGCTGTTTTCCTTGCTGCCCGGCGACTACAGCCACGTGATCTACACCAACTCCGGCTCCGAGGCCAACGAGGTGCTGATCCGTACCGTGCGCCGCTACTGGGACGTGGTGGGCAAGCCCAGCAAGAAAATCTTCATCGGCCGCCACAACGGCTACCACGGTTCCACCGTGGGCAGCGCCAGCCTGGGCGGCATGAAATTCATGCACGAAATGGGCGACCTGCCGATTGCGAACATCGTGCACATCGGCGAGCCGTACTGGTTTGCCCACGGCGGCCAGCTGAGCCCGGAGGAATTCGGCCGCAAGTGCGCGCAGGAGCTGGAGGCCAAGATTCTGGAGCTGGGCGCCGATAAGGTGGCCGCCTTCGTGGCCGAGCCGTTCCAGGGCGCCGGCGGCATGATCTTTCCGCCGCAAAGCTACTGGCCGGAAATCCAGCGCATCTGCCGCCAGTACGACGTACTGCTGTGCGCCGACGAAGTGATCGGCGGCTTTGGCCGCACCGGCGAATGGTTCGCCCATGAGCACTTCGGCTTCCAGCCGGACACCATCAGCATCGCCAAGGGGCTGACCTCCGGCTACATCCCGATGGGCGGCCTGGTGCTGTCGCGCCGCATGGGCGAGGCGCTGGTGGAACACGGCGGCGTGTTTGCCCACGGCCTCACCTACGCCGGCCACCCGGTGGCTGCCGCCGTGGCGCTGGCCAACCTGGATGCGCTGCAACGCGAAGGCATCGTGGAACGGGTGAAGACCGACACCGGCCCCTACCTGCAGAAATGCCTGCGCGAAGTGTTCGGCCAGCACCCGCTGGTGGGCGAAATCCAGGGCAGCGGCCTGGTGGCCGCACTGCAGTTCTGCCAGCACAAACCCACGCGCCAGCGCTTTGCCAACGAGAACGACATCACCTGGCGCTGCCGCAGCATCGGCTTCGAGGAAGGCGTGATCATCCGCTCCACCCTGGGCCGCATGATCATGGCGCCGGCGCTGGTGATCAGCCACGGCGAAATCGACGAGCTGATCAGCAAGACCAAGCTGGCGGTGGACCGCACCGCAGCCGAGATCGGCGTGCTGTAACACCGTGGCCGGGCGCGCCCACGCCCGGCAGCACACCACGACCACAGGAGATCACCATGCGCACACCCACCATCATCGCCGCCAGCCTGCTGCTGGCCAGCGCCGGCACTACGCTGGCCGCCGACAAAATACTCAATATCTACAACTGGTCCGACTACATCGCCCCGGACACGGTGAAGAATTTCGAGAAGGAAACCGGCATCAAGGTCCGCTACGACCTGTTCGATTCCAACGAGGTACTGCAGGCCAAGATTCTTACCGGCAACTCCGGCTACGACATCGTGGTGCCCAATAATGTGTTTTTCGCCAAGCAGATCCAGGCCGGCGTCTACCTGCCGATCAACAAGCAGAAGCTGGCCAACTACAAGAATCTGGACGCGGCGATCCTGACCGAATCGGCCAAGTTCGACCCGGGCAACACCTATGGCGTGCCCTACTTCTACGGCATCAACACCCTGGCCATCAATACCGGCCGCGTGGCCAAGCTGCTGGGCAACACCCCGCTGCCGGCCAACGAGTGGGACCTGCTGTTCAAACCGGAATACGTGTCCAAGCTGCAAGCCTGCGGCGTGTCGGTACTGGATAGCCCGGGCGAAACGTTGGCCGCAGCCATGCACTACCTGGGCAAGAACCCGAACAGCAATGTCGATGCCGACTGGCAGGCCGCCGCCGACCTGCTGCACAAGGTGCGCCCCTACCTGACCCGTTTTTCCTCCTCCGGCTACATCAACGAGCTGGCCAAGGGCTCGCTGTGCGTGGTGTACGGCTATGGCGGCGACCTGAACATCGCCAAGCGCCGCGCCGCGGAAGCCAACAACGGCGTGCAGCTGAAGGTACTGGCCCCCCGCAGCGGGGTGGAAATCTGGTTGGACAACCTGGCGATTCCGAAAGACGCCAAGAACGTGGACAACGCGTTGCGCTTTATCGACTACGTGCTGCGCCCGGAGGTGGCCGCGGCCAACGCCCGCGCCGTGAGCTACCCCAGCCCCAACCTGCCGGCGCGCAAGCTGCTGGATGCGCAGTCGCTGCAGGACCCGTCGGTGTACCTGCCGGTCGCCATCCAGGGCAAGAGCTTTGTCCGCCTGCCGCTGGCGCAGCGCACCCTGCGGCTGCAGACCCGGCTGTGGACCGAGATCAAGACCCGCAAGTAACCCGCCCCCGGCCCCACCCACGCGGAGACACACACATGAACCTGGCTGAACAGCAGCTGGGCCTGTCGCAACACGCCGGCAACGCCCACCCCTATCTGCAGATCGTCGACATCGAAAAGAAATTCGGTGACCACACCGCCGTCGACCACGTCAACCTGAACATCGAGCGCAACGAGATCTTTGCCCTGCTCGGCAGCTCCGGCTGCGGCAAATCCACCCTGCTGCGCATGCTGGCCGGCATGGAAAAACCCAGTGCCGGCCGCATCATCCTGGACGGCGAGGACATCACCGACCTGCCGCCCTACCACCGCCCGATCAACATGATGTTCCAGAGCTACGCGCTGTTCCCGCACATGAGCGTGGCGCAGAACATCGCCTTCGGCCTGAAGCAGGACCGGCTGCCGCGCGCCGATATCGATGCGCGGGTGGAACGCATGCTGGAGCTGGTGCAGATGACGAAATACGCGCATCGCAAACCCTACCAGCTGTCCGGCGGCCAGCAGCAACGCATCGCGCTGGCGCGCAGCCTGGCCAAGCGCCCCAAGCTGCTGTTGCTGGACGAGCCGCTGGGCGCACTGGACAAGAAACTGCGCCAGCAAACGCAGCTGGAGCTGGTGAGCATGATCGAGCAGGTCGGCGTGACCTGCATCATGGTGACCCACGACCAGGAGGAAGCCATGACCATGGCCGGCCGCATCGGTATCATGTCCGAGGGCCAGCTGCTGCAGGTGGCCAGCCCCGGCGACATCTACGAGCACCCCAACTGCCGCTTTACCGCCGAGTTCATCGGCGAGACCAATCTGTTCGGCGGCCACGTGGTGGAAGACGAGGCCGACCACGTCTGCATCCAGGCTGCCGAGCTGCCGCGCCCGGTGCGCATCGGCCACGGCATTACCGGCACGCTGGGCATGCCGGTGTGGCTGTCGCTGCGCCCGGAACGAGTGGCGGTAAGCCGCCAGCAGCCTACGCAGCAGCACAACTGGGCCGCCGGCACGGTAAGCGACATCGCCTATCTGGGCAGTTTTTCCATCTTTCACGTGCGGCTGGAGAGCGGCAAGGTGATCAAGGCCAGCGTGCCCGCCAGCCACTGGCGCGACGAGGCGGCGCCCGGCTGGAACCAGCCGGTGTTCGTCAGCTGGGCCGATAACGACGCCGTGGTGCTGACGCAATGAATAGCCGACTCCTGACCCAACACCCTGCGGCCAACCTTGCCACCGCTCGCGGCCGGGCGCGCCTTGCCTGGCGCCGCTGGCTGCCGCGCGGGCAAGCGCTGGTGACCGCCATGCCCTACGGCTGGCTGCTGCTGTTCTTCCTGGTGCCGTTCCTGTTCGTGCTCGGCATCAGTTTTTCGGAAGTGGAAGTAGCGTCGCCGCCGTACCGGGCGCTGCTCAGCCGCAGCGAAGACGTACTGAACGTGGCGCTGAATCTGGGCAACTACCGTTATCTGTTCGGCGATGCGCTGTACCTGGACGCCTATCTCGGCTCGTTGCAGATGGCCAGCATCACCACGCTGATCTGCCTGCTGCTGGGCTACCCCATCGCCTACACCATCGCCCGCGCGCCGCTGACCAAGCGCAACACGCTGCTGATGCTGGTGATGCTGCCGTTCTGGACCTCGTTTCTGGTACGGGTGTACGCATGGATGGGCATCCTCGACAACGAGGGCCTGCTCAACAAGCTGCTCTTGCAGCTGGGGCTGATCGACACGCCGCTGCAGCTGATGCACACCCAGCTGTCGGTGCAGATCGTGATGGTGTACGCCTACCTGCCGTTCATGATCCTGCCGCTGTTTTCCAACCTGGCCAAGCTGGACGGCCGGCTGCTGGAAGCGGCAGAGGACCTGGGCTGCAGGCCGTGGCAGGCGTTTTTGCGCGTCACGCTGCCGCTGTCGCGCAATGGCATCGTCGCCGGCGCCATGCTGGTGTTCATCCCGGCGGTGGGCGAGTTCGTCATTCCCGAGCTGGTGGGCACCCCGGAGTCGCTGATGATCGGCAAGGTGCTGTGGATGGAGTTCTTCGACAACAACAACTGGCCGATGGCCGGCGCGGTCACCATCGTGATGGTCGCCCTGCTGATCATTCCCATCACCTATCTGCACAAGCGCGAAGAGAAGCAGCTCGCGCAGGCAGAACAACGCTAGGAGCCATCCATGCAGGAGAAAGACATCAGCGGCTTTGGCCGGCTTGTGCTGACGCTGGGCCTGGCCTTTCTGTACGTGCCGATCCTGATCCTGATCGTGTACTCGTTCAACTCGTCCAAGCTGGTCAGCGTGTGGGCGGAGTTTTCCACCAGCTGGTATCGCGTGCTGTTCAACGACAGCGACGTGATCGCCGCCTTCGGCCTCAGCGTGCGCATCGCGCTGCTGGCCAGCCTGATGAGCGTGGTGCTGGGCACGCTGGCCGGCATGGCACTGGCGCGCTTCGGCCGCTTTCGCGGCAAGAGCCTGTTTGCCGGCATGCTTACCGCACCGATGGTGATGCCGGAAGTGATCACCGGCCTGTCCATGCTGCTGCTGTTCATCCAGCTCAAGGACTGGTTCGGCTTTCCCGCCGAGCGCGGCATGCTCACCATCTGGATCGGCCACGTCACGCTGTGCATGGCCTACGTCACGGTGGTGATCCGCTCGCGGCTGTTGGAGATGGACCGCTCGGTGGAAGAGGCGGCCATGGATCTGGGCGCCAAGCCGGTGAAGACCTTCTTTTTGATCACCCTGCCCATCATCGCCCCGGCCATCGCCTCCAGCTTCCTGCTGGCGTTCACGCTGTCCATCGATGATCTGGTGATCACCGCCTTCCTGTCCGGCCCCGGCGCCACCACCCTGCCGCAGCTGATCTTCTCGCGGGTGCGCCTGGGGCTGAATCCGGAGATCAACGCGCTGGCCAGCATCACCGTGCTGGTGGTCACCGTGCTGGTGATCAGTGCCAACCGGCTGATGGCCCGCGCCGAACGCCGCCGCAGCCGGCTGGCGCAGCTGGCGGCGTAATTCCGCCCGGTTCATCCGGCAACACCTTGGCCGCACGCACCGCCCCGCGTGCGGCCAACCTTGTATGCGCCGTACTGAAAATGGCATCCCCTGCCGCTCCTCCCTCCCTGCTCTCAGCGGCTTCAACCGGCTAGCCACACAGCAGCACAGCCAGCTGGCAACGGCCAAATCCTGAATTTGCACCAGTACGGCCATGCTATTACCTGAAGTAATACCAGAAGCAAAATAAAGCGCATTGACGCTTTTTACCGCATGGCCGAAATTGCAATGGCAGGACAAACATCGTGAATTGCAGCTCACTCGGGCCGGCTAATCAGGGTGGAAAACAATTGGCATTACCCCCTACTGGCAATAGCGCATTTCGCGGTAACGGCGAAATGGCAGCCTCCAGGCGGCAATATCCAAACCAGGGACAACAGGAGGAGTTACCAATAATGAGCAGCCAAGAAAAAACACTGGCCTACATCAAACAACGCCAGCCGCGTTACGTGCTGTCGCGTGAGCTTTATGTAGATGCCGATGTATATCGCGAAGACCTGGCGCAGATCTGGCATAAAGAATGGATTTTTGCCGGCCATAGCTTCGAGCTGGAAAAACCCGGTCAATACATGACGCTGCAAATCGGTGATTACCCGATTGTGCTGGTACGGGGTGCGGATGGTGAATTGCGCGCCTTTCACAATGTCTGTCCGCATCGCGGCTCCAAGCTATGCCAGGGCTCCAGCGGCAAATCCGCCAAACTGGTCTGCCCGTACCACAAGTGGACTTTTGGCCTGGACGGCAAGCTGCTGTTTGCCGGCAATATGAGCAACGATTTCGACCCGCTGCACCATGGCCTCAAGCAGGCCCACTGTGCCGTGGTGGAAACCCATGTCTATGTCTGCGTGGCCGAAACCGCTCCCGATTTCGAAACCTTCCGCCAGGCACTGACCCCCTTTGTCGCCCCCCACAATCTGGCCGACTGCAAGGTGGCCTTTGAATCCACCATCGTGGAAAAAGGCAACTGGAAGCTGGTGTTCGAGAACAACCGCGAGTGCTATCACTGCGAAGGCTCACACCCGGAACTGCTGAACTCCTTTGTGGAAAACCTCTCGGTGGCCGGGGTGGCAGACGGCAGCGACCCGGCGCTGGAAGCGTTCTGGGATCGCTGCGAAACCGCCGGGCTGCCAAGCCGCATGGTGCTGGCCGACAATGGTCAGTACCGCATCACCCGCATTCCGCTGTCCGCCAATGCGGCCAGCTACACCATGGATGGCAAGCCCGCCGTAAACGGGCGGCTGGACCAGAGCGGCGTGGAAAACATCGGTGCGCTGCTGTACTTCAACTACCCCTCCACCTGGAACCACTTCCTGGGCGACCACGCCTTGAGTTTCCGCGTGCTGCCCGTTGGCCCCGGTGAAACACTGGTAACCACCAAGTGGCTGGTACACAAGAATGCGCAGGAAGGCATCGACTACCAGCTCGACAACCTGACCCGCGTGTGGATCGCCACCAATGACCAGGATCGGGGGCTGGTGGAAGGTACCCATGCCGGCGTGACCTCACCCGCTTACCAGCCGGGGCGTTATTCCGATGTGGCGGAAAACGGCCCCTGCCAGTTTGATGACTGGTACTGCGACACCATGAAGTCGCGACTCGCCGACTGATACCGCCAGGGAAACGGTGCTGCCCGGCGGACGGGCAGCGCCCATGCCGCGCCCCTGGCACGGCCAACCAAACATGACGCCAGGCCACCCCGACGCCCCTGGCGCCGGAAAATGGCCGGCAGATAGCGGCCCGTGATGGATGCATCATCGGATGCACGCTTCACGCCCATGACCATAAGGTAGCAAGCAACCGCATTGCTACCGGCAGTACCACTCCAGTGCACGATTACCGTCCACGACTATTAAGCAGCCCACCTTTGCGCCCTTGCCCGGATGCCATTCGGCAAGGCACGCAAATCGCTTAAAGGAACCGAAAAATGCTTAGCCTGACCAGCTCGGAATACCTGAATCCCGTCAATACCCAGACCTGGGCCAATGGCCGCCACCTTGTGCGCTGTCGCAAGGTGATCCAGGAAACACATGACGTCAGAACCTTCTGTTTCAGCATGCAGGAGCCGGTGCTGTTTTTCTTCAAGCCCGGCCAGTTCGTCACCCTGGAACTGGAAATTGAAGGCCAGCAGATAATGCGCTCCTATACCATTTCCAGTGCCCCGTCGATTCCCTACAGTTTTTCCATCACGGTAAAACGGGTACCCGGGGGCGTGGTATCCAACTGGCTGCACGACAATATGCAAGAGGGCGACCTGCTGCCAGTGCATGGCCCGGTTGGGCAGTTCAACTGCATCGACTATCCGTCGGAAAAGGTCTTGCTGCTGTCTGGCGGTGTTGGCGTTACGCCGGTGATGTCTATGGCCCGCTGGTTCTTCGACACCAATTCAGAAGTAGATATGGTGTTTGCCCATAGCGCACGCACCCCGCGGGACATCATCTACCGGGCGGAGCTGGACTACATGTCCACCCGCATCGAAAACTTCAAACTGCACCTGATCTGCGAAAAACCCGAGATTGGCCAGGTGTGGAGTGGCTACCGTGGCTACCTGACCCGCGCGATGCTGCAGCTGATCGCCCCGGATTTTCTTGAGCGCGAAGTCTTCTGCTGCGGCCCGGCCCCTTATATGCGCGCGGTGCGCCAGCTGCTGCAGGAGGCTGGTTACGATATGTCGCGCTACCACGAGGAATCGTTCGGCGCCACACCGCAAGCCGATATTGCCCTCGCCGAGCAGCATGCTGCGGCCGCGCAGGAACAGGCGGAAGACCCGCTCGCGAGCCATTGCGTCACCTTCAGCAACTCCGGCAAGTCGGTTCAGGTAGGCGAAAACCTCACCCTGCATGCCGCGGCCAGCAGCGCCGGCCTAACCATTCCCAAAGCCTGCGGCATGGGTATCTGCGGCACCTGCCGGGTGCGCGTGCTGGATGGCGAAACCGAGATGAATCACAACGGTGGGCTTACCGATGAAGAAATTGCCGAAGGCTATGTGCTCAGCTGCTGCACTAAAGCCAAATCCGATGTGAGTGTGGAGTACTGATTCAAGGCCCGAATGCTCCCTTGCCAGATCGACTGGAGCGAGCACGGCATTGCATGCAGCATGCCCAGCCGCCAATGCCCAGATCCACAAAGGCGAGAGAACATGACAGGCAATCGTCAATACGGGTCGAAGTTTGCTGTAGCAGTGTCTGTTGAGCGGCTGCCGCTGGTGAGTCTTGCTGCCGGCGAGCTCGAAGTAAAAATCGGGCTGACCGGGCCGCTGACCGACCCGCAAGCTGCAATCGGCAAGGATCACGAAAACGGCGTGAAACTGGCGCGGGACAGACTGAATGCACAGGGCATCGTCGTTGGTGGCAAGAAGGTTCGCTTTATTTTGCAGTCTGAGGACGACGCAGCTGACCCGCGCACTGGCATGACCGTGGTGCAGCGGCGGATCGATGCCGATGTAAAAACTGTGCTGGGCCGTACAACTCTGGAGTGGCGATCCCCACCACCAAGCTGCTCAACGATGCCGGTATCGTGATGACAGCCGTGGCCTCCAACCCACGGGGCACCATGCATGGGCTACCCCTTCGTGTTCCGCATCGGTGCCAGCGATACCCAGCTTGGCACCCGGATGGGAACATTTGCCGCACTCAAGCTGAAAGCCAAGACATTTGCCGTGATTGATGACCGCACAGCTTATGGACAAGGGGTGGCCCGGCGCTGGGGCAAACGGCGGAGGGCAAACAATTCGTTGCCGACTATAAGCGTCGTTATAGGGCGGAACCATTGACTTGTGGCGCGTCATTCTTTGATGGCATGAACATCATTGCCAAGGCCATGCAGCAGGCCAACTCCACCAACCCGAAACAATATCGGGCCGCGCTGGCGGCATTGAACCAGCCGGGCGTGGCCGGCACTTACCAATTTGATGACAGGTGCGACCTGAAAAACCGCCGATTACGGTGTACACCTTCAAGTCGGGGCAGCCAGTCGCCATCACGGAAGGCAAGTAAGCGTTCTGCCATTGCCTGGCAGGGTGAACTACCGCTGGCCTGCCAGCTAGCTGAATGGCTGCTTTCCCTATGAAAGCAGCCATTGCGCATTGTGGGCTTGAATTACCGTGGTACCAGAATGCGGCCAACCTCACAGCAAGGCCCGCCGTCAGCAGGATCTAGCCATCAGCGTGCCCCCTGGCGCTGCAGAACGACATGCGTGGCCTTCTCCGACGCGACGAACTCCACGCACTGGTAGCCCAGCGCCCGCAAGTCAATGCCTGCAAACAGCGGCTCTCCCCGGCCGAGCAGCACCGGAGAGATGGCAATGTGCAGTTCATCAATCAGACCTTCACGCAGGTACTGCCGGATGGTGTCCGGCCCGCCGCCGATGCGCACATCCATGCCGGCGGCAGCCTCGCGTGCACGGTCGAGCGCTTCGAACATGCCGCCGGTGATGAAGTGGAAGGTCGTGCCGCCTTCCATCTGGATGGGGGGACGCGCATGGTGGGTCAGGACGAACACCGGAACGTGGTACGGCGGATTGTCTCCCCACCAGCCATTCCAGTCGGTGCCCGCCCAGTCCCCGCGAATGGGGCCGAACATATTGCGCCCCAGAATCCAGGCCCCGACATTGCGAAAGCCCCGGGCGGCAAAATCATCGTCAAGCCCAGTCGTACCGTCGTCATTGCCGAACAAGGCCTGCTGGAAGGTGCGCGTCGGGAACAGCCACTGGTGCAGTTCCCCGCCGCCAACACCGAGCGGGTTGTTGATGTCCTGATCCGGCCCTGCACCGTATCCGTCCAGCGAGATGGTGAAGCCCGCAACGCGAACGCGTGTCATCGTTTACCTCCGTGTGGATACCTGACGTGCGGTGAACAGCAACGCTGCCGGCCGGGATCATGCGCAAACTGCGCCAGCAGATTTTTGCTTAACTATATGTCTTCAAGAGAAATTTTCCGGGCTTGCTGGCTGGCCCCCACCAGACATGCACCCTGGCATGGCATGGCCGGTTATTGCCGATAGCTGGCCGCACTCCCTGCCGGCTGCGGCCAACATGCCGGGCGTTGCGGCAAACGGCACCAGCAAAAAAGAAGCCCGCCGAAGCGGGCCAACGTCTTGCAGACAGGAAGCTGAGAAGCAAACAACAACCGCCCCGAAACTGCGGCTACAACAGCGACTACCCTTGCCCGCCAAGCCGCTGCAACAGCGTGGCCAGCAAGGTGTCGCAGGCAGACAGCTGATCCAGCGCCAGCCATTCGTCCGGCTTGTGCGCCTGGTCTATGCTGCCAATGTCACCGGGGCGGATCACCGGCAGCGACATGATGGCGTGGAACAGGTAGATGTAATTGAGGATGCCGTTACCCTGGCCGCTGAGCATGAAGGCGCGAATCTGCTCGGCATCCTCCATCAGCGCCTGCGGCTCCGGCTCGCGCGCCAGCACCGCCGGCGACAACCGTTCCAGCAGCAGGTGGGCCAGCATGGCGGGGGTGGACATTGTTCAGGCCACCCTTGCCGCTCTGCGGCCAACCTTGCAACTCGGCATAGTGCGATGCCATGCCCGCATCAGCAGGCAGCGCCGTTGCCGACCAGCCGACGCCACAGCAGCAGCGGCAGGCGCAGGGCGAAGCCGAACATCAGCCGGATATGCATCCAGGTCAGCAGGCGGTTATCGCGCCAGTAATTGAAGTGCGACACGCCGCCCTCCTCCGCCTGGAAGTACTTTACCGGCGAGGGCAGGTTGACCGGTGGCACGCCGTGCCAGCACAGGCGGACCACTGCCTCTGGATCGAAGTCGAAACGGCGCATCCAGCGCTGGCGTTGCATGATCTGCCGCAGCGGCGCCACCGGGTAGACGCGGAAGCCGAACAGCGAATCGCCGATGCCCATCCACAGTGTTTCCAGATTGGCCCACCAGTTGGAAATCTTGCGGCCCTTGACCCGCAGGCTGGGCGCGCTGGCATCGAATACCGGCAGCCCCAGCACCATGGCCTGCGGCTGCTGCTGCGAGCGCGCCATGAAGGCGGGAATCTGCTCCGCAGGGTGCTGGCCGTCGGAATCCATGCACAGCACGTGGCTGAAGCCCAGCCGCGCGGCCTGCTCCAGCCCGTGCAGCACCGCGGCGCCCTTGCCGCGGTTTTCCGGCAGCACGAACACCTGCAGACCCTCGTCCTCGGCGGCCATCTGCAGCAGGGTCTGTTCCGAGCCGTCGTTGCTGCCGTCCACGATCACCCATACCGGGCTCCACTGCGCGCGTGCGGCGCGTACCGTGTCGAAGACCTTGCGGCCGGGGTTGTAGCTGGGGATGAGGACCACATGCGTGGTGGAGGAAATGGGCATGGCAGGCTTACTGAACTGAAGGTACCCCCGGAAGTGAGGGCGTTTAAGTGGGCGGAACTTAGCCGATGGCCAGTCTGCCGGTCAAGAATGCGCGGCGGCGGGCAAGTGTTTCAATCCAGCCGCAGCTCCGGGTCGATGGAAAGCTTGATCGACGCTTCGAAATATTGCTGCAAATTACGCGCGATTTCATCACGCGGGCCATTCGCTTCGAATTGCTTGCCGGGCTCCGCGCGATAAATCAGCGGAAATAGCGGTGGGCGCCATATTTTCCAGCCCTTGCTCAAATAAGGTGAATTAGTGGTAATGATAATGGTCTGCAATGGCGCCGCCGCCTTTTTGGCAATCAATGCCACCGAGCCACCAATATCATTTACCGGCTGCCGCGTAGTACGGGTGCCTTCCGGAAAAATCATCAGCACATTGCCCTGCTGCACACAGCGGATAGCAGCGCGGAACATCTGCTCCGGGTGGCGGTTGGACACGTAGCCGGCCAAGTAGGCGCCGGCGCCCAGGAACAGGTTGGAGCTGATGCTGGCCTTCATCAGGCACACCGCGCGCGGCACGCGCGACAGCACCAGAAAAGCATCGATCATGCTGGGATGATTGGGCACCAGCAGCATGTGTTCCCGCCCCTTGAGCCGATCCAGCGCGCGCAGATCCAGCCGCATCAACCCGCAGGCCTGGGCGCCGGCCAGAAAGCAGCGGCAGATGGCGCTGATCGCCCACTGCACCACCGGTTGTCGCAGCGGTCTCGGTGCCAGCAACAGCGGCAGTACGGCGATATTACCCAGCAGCAACATGGCACCCAGCCAGCATAACATCAGGTAAAACAATATGATCTGGGCCAGCCGGAAATAGCGACTCAACATTATCTCGAATTTACTCCCGCTTTCTGGGTAACCATCTTTTTGCTCCAGGCGGGCTAAGGCGGCCAAACATTCTGGCAGGCAAGAATCCGGGGAAGTTTCAGTGTAGTTGATGACGGTCATTACAGCATCGGCATGCCGTCACAGCGCGTACCGAATCAGGTACCGGCAACGCATATACCATAATTTTACTATACAATTATCGGCTTTTGGTGCACGCCGCGTTTTGGATCGAATACTCATGCTTGAACAAATCATCAAAAACTATCTGGTCAATACCAAGGACAAGGACTGCGCCCTGTTCGACGATCCGGCACTGCGAGTGTCGGACTTGGGCCTCGACTCGCTGGACATGGTGGAGATGCTGTTCGAAATCGAAGATCGCTGCGGCTTCCAGCTACCGGACCCCACCCGCTACCCGCAGATGAGCTTCCGTGAAATGCTGGTCGATATCGAAATGGCCATTCGCGAGCACAACAACGGCGAACTGCCGGAACTGAGCCTTGAGGCGAGCAAATAGTGGCCAAGGTTCTGATTACCGGCATGGGCGCCATCAGCCCGCTGGGCGCCGACCTGCCGACCAGCTTCGCCCAGGCGCTGGCCGGCCACTGCGCCGTGGGCGCGGCGACGCCCGAGATCGCCAAATGGCTGCCCAATGTCCTGCTGGCCCAGGCGGCCGCCGAGCCGGCCGGCCTGCTGGACGGCAAGCATGCCGGTCTGGACCGCGCCAGCCAGTTTGCGCTGGTGGCCGCCAACGAAGCACTGGCTGCGGCCAACTTCGGCGCTGAAGCTGCCGATACGCGCCGCGTCGGCGTCTATGTCGGCATCGGCTTTGGCGGCGCGCATACCGTGGACGGCCTGTACGACCGCTTCCAGGCCGCGGTACACAGCGACGGCAAGCGCAACCCGGTGATGGTGCACCCGCTGTCAGTACCGCGCATGATGGCCAACGCGCCGGCCGCCGCCATTTCCATGGGCTACGGCCTGCGCGGCCCCAGCCATACCTATACCGTGGCCTGCGCCTCCTCCAGCGTCGCCATCGGCGAAGCGTTCCGGGCAATTCGTGATGGCTACCTGGACGCCGCCGTGGTGGTGGGCTGCGAAGCCATGCTGACCCCGGGTGCAATGCTGGCCTGGAACGCCCTGCGCGTGATGGCCAAGCCGCATGCCACCGACCCGGCGCGCAGCTGCCGCCCGTTCTCGCAGGATCGCAGCGGTTTCGTACTGGGCGAAGGCGGTGCCGCCATCGTGCTGGAAAGCGAAGCCCGCGCCAGCGCACGCGGCCAGCAGGCGCTGGCCGAGCTGTGCGGCTACGGCAGCAGCAGCGATGCCGCCCACCTCACCGCGCCTTCCAGCGCAGAGCAGATCCATGCCATGCAGCAGGCGCTGGACGATGCCGGCCTGCGCCCGCAGGACATCCAGTATCTGAATGCCCACGGCACCGCCACCGATGCCGGCGACGTTACCGAGACGGCATCCATCCGCGGTGTGTTCGGCACGGCGGCCGAGCAGTTGGCCGTCAGTTCCACCAAGGCGATGCACGGCCATCTGATCGGCGCCGGCGGCATCCTGGAATTCGCGCTCAGCGTGCTGGCGATGCGCAGCGGCTCGCTGCCACCCACCGCCACGCTGGAACAGCCGGACCCGCGCTGCGACCTGGATTACATTCCGTTGCAGGCACGCCACGGCCGTGACGTCCGCGCCATCATGTCCAACTCCTTCGCTTTCGGCGGCAGCAATGTGTCGCTGGTAGCAAAGCGCCTGTAGCCATGAGCGGCCAGGGCTACGCCTACCCGATGCAGCTGCAGCGCGGCGATATCGAGCAGATATTGCCGCACCGCGGCGCTATCTTCGTCTGCCAGCGGCTTACCATCGAAGGGCCGCACCAGTTTCGTGGCGTGGCAAGTTGGCCGCATGACCATGCGGTCATCGAGGGGCACTTCCCCGGCATGCCCATCGTGCCGGGCGTGCTGCTGATCGAAACCATGGCGCAGCTCGCCGGCGCCGGCCTGCTGGCGGGCGACCCCTACGTCAAAACCCTGCCAGAGGACTCAGTGGGCGTGCTGGCGGCGGTGCGCAATTGCTGGTTCAAGCAGCCGGTGTTGCCGGGGCAGCTGGTGGAATTCTTCATTCAGTGCCGGCAGATGGCGCCGCTGCTGGTACAGATCAGCGCCCAGGTGAAAGTGGCAGATCAGGAAGTGGCCAAGCTGGAAGTGGCGCTGGCCTATGCGCCACGCAGCCAGCTACAAACGGCCGGCTGCGCCAGCTGAACGCGTAGCGCCGCTAACAAAACCTAGCGCAGCGGTCCTGGCTAGGCGCGCGGCCGCAGACCGTACAAGTAGTACGGCAAGGCCGCGCAACAACGGCAGGAAGGTTTTGTTAGTGGCGCTTAGATCATGCCGCCGTTAATGGAGATCACCTGGCCGCTGATATAGCCCGCCTGCTCCGACGCCAGGAAGCCCACCAGGCTGGCCACTTCCTCCGGCCGCCCTACCCGCTTCATCGGTACCAGCTGTGCCACCATTTCCTTGTCGAACACGTCCTTGGTCATGTCCGAGGCAATGATGCCCGGTGCCACCGCGTTGACGGTGATGCCGCGGCTGGCCAGCTCCAGCGACAGCGACTTGGTGGCGCCGTGCAACGCGCTCTTAGCGGCAGCGTAGTTGGTCTGGCCGCGGTTGCCGGCCAGTGCCGCCACCGAGGTGATATTGATGATGCGGCCCCAGCGGGTGCGGATCATCGGCATGGTCAGCGGCTGGGTCACGTTGAAGAAGCCGTGCAGCGACACATCAATCACCCGGTGCCACTGCGCCGCCTGCATGCCAGGAAACACAGCATCGTCGTGGATACCGGCATTGTTCACCAGCACCTGCACCGGGCCCTGCTCCAGCAACGCCTCCAGCGCCGTTGCGGTGGTCACGGCATCGGCGACGTCGAACTGCACTGCCTCGGCCGAGTAGCCCTGCTCACGCAATGCCTGGCCCAGTTGCTCTGCCGCCGCCAGATTGCTGTTGGCGTGGATGATGACGTGGAAACCATCGGCTGCCAGCCGCTGGCTAATGGCTGCGCCGATGGCGCCACTGCCACCGGTAATCAAGGCTCGTTTCATGCTTGTACTCAAGAGGTTGGTTTGCCGGCCAGCGCGTCGGCGTCCAGCACCACGCCCAGGCGGCCGCTGACCAGCAGGCTGTCGCCGGCATGCAGGCTGAAGCGGTACATGGCGTTCACCGGGCTGCCGGACAGGCGCTGCGCGTGGATGCGCAGCGGTGCGGCCAACTGGTCCAGCCGGCGGCAATGCCAGCTCAGCTCACGCACGCTGGTGAGGTAGCCGGCACGCGGCGGTGCGGCATCGCCGGCCAGTAGCGCACCATGCACCGCCATGGCCTGTGCGGCGTACTCGATGGCATTGGCCACGCCCAGGCGGCCGGCGGCGCGCAGCGGATTGTCCGCCCGCAGGTGGCTGTCGGCCAGACAGACGATGTCGTCTTCGTTCCAGCGTTCCACTGCCGACAACAAACACATGCTGCCCTGGTGCGGGATGCGCGCGGCGATCCAGGCCTGATCCATCACGGGGTCCATCATGCCGCCACCTCGATGGCCAGGCGGCAGTCGTCCAGGTAGTCGATCACCACCCGCCCCGGCTGGCCGCTGGCCAGCAGCTGCAGCAGCGGCAGGCTGCGCGCGGCGGGAATGCGCTGGCGCAGCGCTTCCAGCTGCGCGTCGTCCATGCGGCTGGCCGGCTCGCTGCTGAAGCTCACGCGCAGCTCGGCTTGGCTCGCGGCGCTGCGCAGCGGGCTCAGCACCATGCCCAGCCCCATCGGGTAGGGAATCGGCCGCTGCGCGTACAGCGGTTCCGGGTAGGCGGTATCGAAGGCGATCAGCAGACAGGGTTTGCCGGCGCTGTGCGCCTGGGTAATGGTTTCCAGCAGGCCGGCGCCAAAGGTCGCATCGTAGGCGCACAGGCTGGTGGAGGCCTCGGTACAGCCGGTGGCGATGCCCCAGTAGCCGGCCGGCGCGTTGTGCACCGAGTTATGGAAACGGGTCGGCGAGATCATGCGCTCGTCCGAGGCCAGCACTTCCAGCAGGTTATGGCAGTTGTCGCAGTCGCCGCCGGTGGAGCTGAACACATTGGGCAGGCTGGCGGCATCGGCGCCGGCAGCTTCCACTGCGGCCAACCCTAGCGCCATCGACAGCTTTACCGCGGTGCCCGCACGGCGGCGCTCGGTGGACGGCAGGATGGCCGGCGCCGCCAGGCGCACGTCCTCGGCCTGGTAGGGCGCCTGCCCCAACAGGCGCGGCGCGGCCTCGGCCCAGTCGTTCATGCCCGGGCCGAGCAGACTCAGGCCCTCAAGATAAATCGTTGCCGTAGTCATGCACCCACCCGCGAAAAAACCAGACTGCAGTTGCTGCCGCCAAAACCGAAAGAATTGCTCAGCACGTGGCGCAACGGGCGCTCCACCGTGCTCAGCAGGTAATTGCACTGCAGGCTGGCGTCCAGCTGCTGCGTGCCCACCCCGCCCGGCATCACGCCGTGCTGCAGCGCCAGCGCGCAGATCAGCGCCTCAATGCCGCCGGCAGCACCCAGCGTATGGCCGGTATGGCCCTTGGTGGAGCTGCACGGCGTGCTATCGCCGAACAGCGCTAGCACCGCCGCGCCTTCCGCCGCGTCGTTGCTGGGCGTGGCGGTGCCATGCAGATTGATGTAATCGATGTCTGCCGCCGCGAGGCCGGCCTGCTGCAAGGCTTGCGCCATGGCAGCCCTGGCACCCAGGCCTTCCGGGTGCGGCGAGGACATGTGGTAGGCATCGCTACTCTCGCCCACGCCGGTGAGCAGGATGTCGCCCGCATGCAGCTGCCCGGCGCGCTCCAGCAGTGCGAACGCCGCGCCCTCGCCCACCGAGATACCGTCGCGCTCGCCGTCGAACGGGCGACAGGGGTTGGCCGACACCAGCTGCAGCGAGGAGAAACCGTAGATGGTGGTGAGGCACAGGGTATCCACGCCGCCGACGATAGCGGCGTCGATCAGGCCGGCGGCCATCATGCGCTCGGCGGTGCCGAACACCTTGGCACTGGAGGAACAGGCAGTGGATACCACCACCGCCGGGCCAGCCAGATCAAAGAAGCGGCGCACGAAATCCGCCACCGAGTAGGCGTTGTGCGTTTCGCGGTAGCTGTGCCCTGCCGGCAGCGCACCGCTGAGCGGATCACGCTGGCGGTAGGCCACTTCAGAGCTGAGGATGCCGGAGGTACTGGAGCCAAGGAACACCCCGACCCGGCTGGCGCCGTAACGAGCGACGGCCTGCTGCACGCTGGCGATGAAGCCATCCTGCTGCAGCCCCAGCTGTGCCAGCCGGTTGTTGCGGCAGTCGTAGGGCGCCAGATCCTGCCGCAGCGCGACAGCATCCAGCCCGGCCACTTCCCCGACACAGACATCGAATTCGACGGTCTCCCAGCGTTTACGCACGATGCCGCCGCGCTGGCGGCGCAGGGCATCGAGGTGGGAGACCACACCGGCGCCCAGGGCGCTGGTCAGGGTATAGGCACTAAGTCGGAGAGCTTGCATAAGCAACGGGAGGGATCAGCATGGGTTGGCGAAAAAAAGCGGCCGCTCGGGCCGCGGCTCAGGCGGATTCACACGCCTGGCGCAGGGTAACCGGCGTGAGCCGGCGTGCGGCCAACTCTTCCAGCAGGCGCGGCAACACCGCCAGGATCAGCGGCTTGCCGTCAGCTGTGCGCGCGGCATTGCCATCGTGCAGCAGCAGGATGTCGCCCGCCGCCAGATTGCGCACCAGCCGGGCGTACACCGTGTCCGGGTCGCAGGCGCGCGTATCATAGCCGCGGCGGGTCCAGCTCGCAAGAAACACCCCGGAGCGCTGCAGCAGCGGGTCGAGGAAGGGGTTGCGCAGCCCGGCGATGGGCCGGTAGAAGCGCGGCAGCCGGCCGGTAATTGCCTGCAGCGTGGTCTGGCCCTCGCCCACTTCACCGCGCCAGCCGGCCGGGCCGAACAGCGAGGTGTGCTTGCGGTGGCGCTGGCCGTGGTTTTCGATATCGTGCCCCTGCGCCACCGCCTGGCGGCACAGCTCGGGGTGGCGCTGGGCACGCTCGCCGATGCAGAAGAAAGTCGCCGGCACCTGGTACTGGCGCAGCACCTCCAGCACCGCCGGGGTAACGGCCGGGTCCGGGCCGTCGTCGATGGTAATGGCCACCTCGCCACGGCGGATGGCGGCGTCCGGCAGCCGGGTTAGGTTGCTGCCCAGCAGCGCGCAGCGCGGCAGCAGGCCGGCCAGCGCGATGCCGCAGTGCAGCAGGAACAGCGCCAGCAACAGCCACGGCCAGTACTGCGGTGCGGCCAACCATGCCAGCACCACCACCACATGCAGGGCGATGCACAGCTTGAGAAACGGTGACAGCTTCATGCTTGCTCCTTTGCCGCAAATGCCGGCATGGCCAGCGGGCCGTGATCCAGCCAGTGCTGCCACAGCTGCAGCCATACCGGCCAGCTGTGCTCGCCCGGCACACGGTGCACCCGTTGCGACGGCAGCAGGCCAGCCAGCAACTGCTGCCCGGCAAGAAAACGATCCTGCTCAGACAGCCCCAGCCATACCGGGCAGGCAGTCTCGCCCTCCGCCGCCTGACGGCACAGCCAGTGCCACCAGATGCGCTCGTCGCACCGCGAGGCGCCCGGGTCCGCCGCCCAGGCCAGCGGCCCGCCGGCGGCCCGCAGCTCCTGCAGGATGTCGGCGGTGCCGGGATACGGCGCCAGCAGCTTGATGCCCGCCAGACGTTGGCCGCACTGTGCGGCGTAGCGGGCAGCATAATGCAGCGCGTTGAAGGCGCCCAGCGAGATACCGGCCAGCCAGATGCGGCGGTAGCCGGCGGCCAGCGCCGGCGCCACCACCGCCTGCTGCAGGCTGTCGGCCACCGTACCGGCCATCACCTGCTGGTAGCCGACCTCGGCCAGCAGCACATCCAGCGGCAGGTTGCGCTGGCGTACCGCCGCCACCATGCCTTGGTCAATAATGTCGTCCAGGCTGGCCTTGGCCGGCGGCAGCAATACCAGCAGGCTGTCCGCCCGCTCTGCCGGCTGCCAGCGCGCCTCAAGCGTGCGCACGGGGCTGTATCCTCGCCATCATTGCGGAAAACACCAGCGCCAGCAAAGCGCCCAGCGCCACCGTGCTGCCAATGAAAGACAGCACCGGTACGCTGGAGGTGCCCAGCAGGCCGAAGCTGGTCACCGTCGCCAGGTTGGCCACCACCAGCGATACCTCCACCTGGCGCTGCTCCGTCTCGTTGCCCAGCTGCTGCTTGTTGGCGAAGAACAGCGCGTAGTTGGAGCCGATGGCCACCACCAGCAGCAGACCCACCAGATGCAGGATGGTCAGCTGGATGCCGCTGGCGTCGAAAATCGCCACCACGCACAGTACCGCGCAGCCCAGTGGAATGGTTACCCGCACCGCCTGCACCCAGCCGCAGGTAACGCCCAGCAACAGCAGGATGGCCAAGCTGCCCAGCGAGGAGAACAACAGCGCTTCGTGGGTATAGCTGTCGAAGATGGCGGTGGTTTCTTCCAGCAGGTCGATCACCGTCACCTGCGCCAGCTGTTGGCTGACCAGCGCCGCGCGTACCTTGTCCAGCGCGATCTGGTCGCCCTGCGCGCCCTCGCCCGTTGGCCGCAACGGCATCAGCACCAGGTAACTGTTGGCACGCTTGATCAGCATGGAATCCAGCAGCACGCTGCTGGCGCTGCCCTGCAGGCTCTGCCGGTTCAGCAGCGGCTGGCTGCGGCTGCGTTCCACATCCGCCAGGAAGCCTTGCAGCTGGTCGGCCGACAGCGGCATGCCGCTCAGCGCCTGCTGCAGGCGCTGGCTGGCCTCGGCCGCCACCGGCAGCGCTGCCTGGCGCGCGCGCTGGCTGGCTTGGCTGGGCAACAGCTCATCCGGGGTATGGAAGCCACCGATCACGCCCTGGCGCTGCAACTGCAGCAGCACGCGCCGGCTGCGTTCGGCCAGTTGCAGCGCGCTTTCCTGATCGGGCGCGCTGAAGCTGGCGACGTAGCGCATGTCGTTGCCGCCCAGGTCGCCGCGCAGTTCGGCATCCAGCTGGTTCTGCTGTTTGGAGATAGAGCTGAGCGCGTTGAGCTGGCGATTCCAGATGTCCTGCTTGTGCAGCACCAGCACCGCCACCGCCGCCAGCAGCGCCGCCGCCAGCACCCAGCGCATGCGGGTAAGCAGATCCAGCCCCTGCTGCAGCCGCAGGCCGGGACCGCTCAGATCACGCAGATTCAAGTGCGCCGGCATCAGCCCCGGCAAGATGTAGCGGGTCACCAGTGCCGCGGTGACCAAGCCGCTGATGGAATACAGCCCCAGCTGCGACAGCCCGGGGAAGCTGGAACACATCAGCGCAGCAAAACCGGTGATGGAGGTGAGCACCCCCAGGCGGATGGTGCGCCAGAAGTGACGCGGCTCGTTGCCGCCGGCACGCTGAATGAACAGGTAGATGGAGTAGTCGACCGCCTCTCCGATCAACGTGGTACCGAAGCCCAGCGTCAGGCCATGCACGTGGCCGAAGCCCAGACTGACGCAGGCCACGCCCACCAGCGCGCCGGACAGCACCGGGATCAACCCCAGCAGCAGCAGCGGCAGCGAGCGGTACACCAGCAGCAACAGCGCCACCACCAGCACGGTGCCCAGCGCGGCCAGCCGCTCCACCTCGCTCTTGATGATGTTGCGCGAGGCCACCGACATCACGCTGGTGCCGCTCATCACCAGCCGGGTGTCGGCATGGCGCGCCGGCAGACGCCCGAAAGTCTGTTGCACGTCGGCCAACGCCTCGGCCTGAGCATCGGTGTTCAACCCGGATTCGGCCAGCTGCAACAACAGCACCGCGCGCTTGCCGTCGCGCGACACCCAGATGTCGTTGCTGCTGTGCGGCTGGCTCTCGCCGATGAACTGCTCGAGGATTTGCAGCGTTTCGCCGCTAGGGTCGCGCGGCAGTATCTTCTTCACCACCAGGCCGGCATCGCCGGACATGGCATCCAGCGTGTCCTGGATGGCGGTGCGCATGCCGTCGGCGCTGAAACGCTGCGGCGTCACCGCCGGGCTCAGCAGGTAGCGGTTGTCAAAGAAATAGCGCTGGTCGCGCTGCTGGGTCTGGCTATCGCCATTTTGCACCGAGGTGAAGCGCGGGTTGTGCGCCAGCTGGCTCACCAGCAGCCGCGACAGCCGGCCACGCTCGGCCTCGTCGCTGCCCTCGATTCCCACCAGCACGATGCGGGCGATGGCGCCGTCGCGCAGCTGGTCGATCAGCATCTGCTGCCGCGCGCTGGGCGCCTTGGGCATGAAGGCCGACAGGTCGGCAACAAAGCGGGTCTGCACGATCACCAGCACCGAGGCCAGCATCAGCGCCAGCCATACCACCAGCGCCAGCTTGTGATGGCGTAGCGTCATTTGCTGCTGGTGCCCGTAATGGCCATTTCCGAACGGTCACCGTCGGCTTGCAGGAATTCGATGGTTTTTACCTGGGCCTGGTTGCCGGCAATGCGGATCTGGCTGATCACCTTCTGCATGCGCGGCTGTAGTGGGGTGAGATTCAGCTGCCACTGCTCGGCGCCGCCGCTCAGCGCCAGAGTGTAGAAGCGCTCCAGCCCGCCACGGTCACCGGACAGGGTGGCGCGGATGCTCTCGACGAAGGCCGCCACTTCCGGGCGGTCGGACAGCGCTACCGTCATCTTGCGGCCGTCGCTGCGCTCCAGCGTCAGCTTGTTGCCTTCCAGCACCACCGCTTCCATCTTGGGCTTGAGGGTGCGCTTTTCCAGCCGGTCCGGCGCACGGAAGGCCAGCTCGCCGGAGGACTCCAGCGGCTGCTTCAGCATGGCGATGTATTTCTTCTCGACAAAGGTGGCCGTGCCGGACTTCTTCTGGCCCAGCATCTGCATCAGGTCCGCCACGCTCAATTCCGCCGCCTGGCAGAAACCGGCCGCCAGCAATACGGCCAGGCCGGCCAGGGTCTTGCTCATGATAGGTGCACGCATGCTCTGTCTAGCTTTCATCCCAAAAATCGTAAAAGTTGAACCAGTTGAACGGGTAGGCGCGGCAATGCCGCTCCAGCGCCGCCACATATTTGTCGAGCAGCGCGGCCGCCGCTTGTTCCCGCTTCAGGCGCCCGGAACCGGAAAAATCCTCCAGCAACTCGAAATGCACGCGGTAGCGGTTGCCGCCCAGATAGATGCCGGCCATGAAGTACACCGGGTGCTTCAGCATCGCCGCCATGCGGAACGGCCCGCCGGGAAAACGCGCCGGCGCGCCCAGCAGCGGGCGGTGCTGGTATTGGTCCTGCCCGGCGGCGCGATCGGCCAGAATGCCCACCAGCGCACCCTCCTGTAGCCGGCGATGCACACCCAGCATGGCATCCAGCGTCCCCAGCGCGATGATGTCCTGCTGCGCCGCCGGATTGATGGCTTGTAGCGCCTGATTGATCTGACGGGCGTTCTCCGGATACATCGCCATGCTCATCCGCAGTTCCGGATGGCTGCGCGCCATCGCCCGCAGCACCTCGAAACTGCCGAAGTGGGCGCCGAACAGCAGCAGCCCCTGGCCCTGATGGTAGTGCCGGTGCAGCGCCTCGGTGCCGGACAGCTCGATGTGGAAATCGTCGAAGCGGTCGCGCAGCAGGTAGACGCGATCATGGATGGTACTGGCGAAGCTCAGCACGTGGAGGTACTGCTCATGCCAGCGCGGCGGGCGCCCCAGGCTGCGCGTCAGGTAGGCGCACGATGCGGCACGGGCGCGGCCGCCGAACAGCAGGAAATAGGCGGCAATGCCGTACAGCACCAGCCGCGAACAGCGCCGCCCCAGCAGGCTGGACAGCGTGGACATGACGCGCAGCCAGAAGCGGCTGCCGCGCTCGCGCTGCTGCAGCCACGCCGGTTGCTGACCATTGGCCTCGGGCTGGCTCACACCGGCTCCGTAGCGATGGCGAACTTGCCGTCCGCCACCTTGCGCTGTTCATGAAAAATGGTGAACGCCACAGCCGCGGCATCCTGCCGGAACTCCAGCCGCAGCGGCTGCCCCGGGCTGACCGGGTTATGGAACTTGGCCACCAGCAGACCGCTCAGTTGCAGCTGACAGGCGTCCTCGATGGCCAGCATGGCGTGGTCGAGCAGCACCACCCCCGGCAGCACCGGGCGGCCGGGAAAGTGGCCGGCGTAAGCCGGATGATCGCTGGCGATTTGAAGGATGACGTGCTGCATGCTTAGTCCCGCTTGGGAAGATGTTGCGCAATCAGATCCTGCAGGGTGCGGGCCAGGATCTTGCCGTTACCGTCGCGCGGCAGGGTGTCGACGAACACCACGTGGCGCGGCAGGAATACCGAGTCGATATGCTGGCGCAGGCCAGCCAGGATCTGGCTGCGATCCAGCCCCGGTGCGACCACGAAGACGGCCAGGCGGTCCACTTCGCCGTCACCGCTGCGCTCCGGCACGCAGAACACGCCGTCCAGCACACCGGGCAGACCGGTGAGCGTGGCGTTGAGGAAGGACAGCGAGCTGCGCTTGCCGGCAACGTTGATCATATTGGCCTTGCGATCCACCAGCCGGAACAGCTGCGGGCTGAACAGCTCGATGTTGTCGTTGAGCATCTGCGGCGTCTCGTACACCTCGCCCACCGCCCAGAACTCTTCATCACGCTGCTCCAGCGCGATGCCGCGCAAGGTTTGCCAGTTGCTGTCGCGGTCGGTCTCGCGGGTGGCAACCTGGCCGGTTTCGGTGGAGCCGTAGATTTCCAGTACCGGGCAGCCCAGCTGCTGGCGGGTCTGTGCGGCCAACTCCGCCGACAGCGGTGCAGTGGCCGACAGGATGACGGCGATTTCCGGCAGTACGATGTCCGCCTCCAGCAGCTTGCGCAGGTGGAAGGGGGTGATCACCAAGAGCCGCGGCGCCGGCATTTCCGCCAGGCTGGCGGCGATGTCGGCCGGAAAGAACGGAATCTGCGACGACATGCGCCCGCCGGCAAGAATCGGCAGCAGCACACTGGATTCCAACCCGTACATGTGACGGATCGGCACCGTGCCCACCACCGAGCACGGCGCGCCGGCTGCCGCCCACACTCGCTCCGCCCCGGCCTGGATCGCCAGCTGCAGGCGGCCAAAGGTCTTGAAGTGCGGCATCGGCGTGCCGGTGGAGCCGGAGGTGTACATGCAGGTAATGCGCTGGTCGAAAGCGATCAGCGGCATGTCGCCCAAGGTTGGCCGCATCGCCGGTGGCAGCATGTCGACACGAAAATACGGCAGCCCCGCTACCGGGCAGTCGGCCTGGTCGCCCAGCACCAGCAGGCCCGGCTGCTCGGCGGCAACCTGGGCGATGTGCTCCGGCGCCGCCGAATTGGGCAGCACGGTGAGCATGCCGCGGGCGATGGCGGCGAACAGCGCCACAGCGAACCAGTAGCGGTCGGTGCACAGATTCATCACCCGCGGCCCTTGCGGCAGCACGGCGGCCAGCGCCATCACCTGGGCATAAAAGGTTTCGCGGTCGATCACGCTACCATCGCGGTAGGCGAACGGAGCGTGGCGGTCGGCATCGGGAAGCAGCGGAATCAGGCTCATGGAACGGAACGGCTCAGGGTCGGCAGCGCGGCACTACTCGGTGGTGTCGCGGCACTGCGTGTATTGGCGATAGGAACGGATGGTCTGCGCGATGCTGAAGTGCGGCTGCCCCGGCAGCGCGCGCAGGCGGATCAGGTATTCGCCGCCGAACATCAGCCCCAACGACAGCGGGGTGAGCAGTGAGGCGAACAGCGCCCAGCTGGCCAGCGGCGCAAAGGCGAACAGCAACAGCGACAGCAGCGCGCTGGCAGCGAAGTAAACGGTCCAGGCCAGGGTGACCTTCCAGGTGTAATGCAGGTAGCGCGCATCCAGCGGCTCGGCGATGGCGACGCGGGCGATGCGCGAACACAGCGCGCCCTCGTGGCTGCCCAGCGTGCTGCCGAACATGATGCCAAGGCCGCTCATGATGCCGGCGTGCTGGAAGAAATACAGCCACGCAGCGTGCGCCAGCAGCCGGTCGAGATTCAGGACCATCGCCAGCAGGCCACCCAGACACAGCAGCGTGGCGGGCAGGCGAAAGGTGGAGTTCCAGCAGGCCGCGATCGCCCCGGCGGTAAGGGGCGCGGCGCCGATCAGCACCGCGTAGGCCGGCGGCTGCGTGGAGGAGGAAGCCAGGTAGTCCATCACCAGGTAGCCGCCCCCAAGCAGCGCCAGCAGAACCAGGCGCAAGGTGCGCCACAGTCCGGTCATTTGCTGCGATGCTCGCGGATGTAGGCCGCCAGTGCGCGCAGGGAGGCAAAAATGGTGGAGTTGTCTGCGCTGTCCGCCTTCATCTGCACCCCGTACTGCTTGGACATCACCAGCGCGATTTCCAGGATGTCGATGGAGTCGATACCCAGCTCGTCACCGTACAGCGGCGACTCGGGAACAATGTCGTCGGGAGCGATGTCAAGGTTCAGCGCGGTAACGATATGCGCGGCAATTTCGCGTTCCAGCGCCAGATCCGGCTCGATGTGTTGTTCCATGATTTGAAGTGATAACAAGGGCTTGTTTAAGGGAAATGCTGACAATCGCCAACGTCACGCAGTTTCTGTATCATCGCCGTGCCTATCGACATACGCCAAAAACATAGTGCTCTGGCGCCTGACTCCGACAACGCGCGGCAAGTACCTAACCTGCGGAAAATGAAGGCGGAGTATAACAAATATCCTCCCCGGCCGACCACCGCGCCAGACCAGACACCAGCCTTAAGGAGCAGTTTTGAACGAGGGTGTGACCAGCCACCGCCTGGGCCAGACCGGAATCGTGGCCACCGCGCTGACCCGTTTCTGGTTCAAGATGTTCGGCACCATGGGCTTCACCATGGTGTTTTTTGTTGCCTACGTATACCTGCTGCGGCATCCCGCCGCCGAGGTCAGCATCATTCCCGCCACCACAGTGGACCAAATGATCGGCTTCCAGCCCTGGGCGCTGCCGATCTACCTGTCGCTGTGGGTCTATGTGTCGCTACCGACGGTACTGATGCTCAGCCGCGGCGAAATCATCGCTTATGGTTTCAAGGTAGCCCTGCCCTGCCTGAGCGGGCTGGCGATATTCTATTTCTGGCCCAACGCCATCGCACCGGCCGATATCGACTGGCGGCAATATCCGGGCGTGGCCTTTCTGAAAAACGTCGATACCGCCGGCAATGCCTTTCCCTCGCTGCACGTGGCCACCGCGGTGTTTTCCGGCCTGTGGCTGCACTGGCGCCTGCGCCTGCTGCGGCTGGGCCGCGGTGTAGAGTGGTTCAACATCGCCTGGTGCGTGGCCATTGCCTACTCCACCATGGCGGTGAAGCAGCACGTGGCGCTGGACGTAATCGCCGGCACCCTGCTGGGGCTGGGCTCTGCCTGGCTGAGCGGCCTAAAGACTCACGCGCTTGGCTACCGCCTGCCACCGCCTTGAAGCGTGCCCCGCCGCCCCATATCCCCTTTTTGCAGTTGCCGCCGAAACACCCGCATCATGAGTCCAGATACCAGCTTACAGTTTTTCCAGTGTGACCCTTCCGCCCCGGATGGGCAGCCGCTGCCGGCCGCCGCCGGCATCCTCGGCATGAGCAGCCTGCAGCAGCCTGCACCAGAACTGCCCTGGCCTGTGCAACGGGTGCGCACCCCGCTGCTGGGCGGCAGTGTGCAGCAGCTGCACGAATACTGGCACAGCGCCGCCACCTGCCGCCGTGGCCGCTTCCACGACATCCGCTTCAGTGCCAGTGACGAGTTGCTCTACGGCGTGATCGAGCTGGAAGAAACCCACGGTTCCGATACCGGCACCGCGCTGCAGTTGGCCGCAGAGCAAGCCTACCGCCAGCTGTTCTCGCTACTGGAGACCGAAGGCTTCCCGCACCTGTGGCGGGTGTGGAACTACGTGCCGCGCATCAACGAGGTGGAGTACGGGCTGGAACGCTACCGCCAGTTCAACATCGGCCGCCACGAGGCGTTTGCCGACTTTGCGCGGCCGGTGGACAGCAGCCCCGCCGCCTGTGCGCTGGGTGTGGTGGACGGCCCGCTGAGCATCGCCTTCCTGGCGGCACGACATGCCCCGCGTTGCATCGAGAACCCGCGCCAGACCAGCGCCTTCGCCTACCCGCGGCAATACGGCCCGCGCAGCCCCACCTTTACCCGCGCCGCGCTCGCCAGCAGCGGTCGCCATGACATCCTGTTCATTTCCGGCACCGCCAGCATCGTCGGGCACGGCACCGTGCATCTTGACGACGTGGTGGCGCAAACGCGGGAAACCGTGGCCAATATCAGTGTACTGGTGGAGCAGGCACAACGCTTGACGCCGGCCGCCGACTACAGCCTGGCCGGGCTGGACTACCGGGTCTACATCCGCCATGCCGCCGACTACCCCAAAGTGCGCACCGCGCTGGAACAGCTGATCGGCCCCGACATGCGCGCCGTGTACGTGCAGGCGGACATTTGCCGCAGCAATCTGTTGGTTGAAGTCGAAGCGCATGGCCTGTCCCGCGAGATCACCGCCACCACAATCTGAGCCCTCTGGAGCACTCTACAGGCAGTAGGGCATGGCCAATACTTGTGGCAGTGTCCGAGATTCTGGGTGAAACAGACACTCAACAAGAATGAAGGAAAAGACTACTTTGGCCCGAAGCCACGCGGAAACGCAGCCACAGGTTACTGCCAAGATAGTTAGTACAGTTTCGTGCTGGGTTATCAAACTCAGTCGCTGCGCAAACTAGGCGATTTAGGTGGGTAAAAAAGCCCCAGCTACAGGCCGTTACTGCCGCCATTAACCCTGTAAATCCGATAACCTTCATGACTCGCTTCAAGTTGTAGGCAAGCACATAGTCAGTTTCGCCATACCTTGGCCGCCATTACTGGCCAAGCCGCTGCAACAGCGTGGCCAGCAAGGTGTCGCAGGCAGACAGCTGATCCAGCGCCAGCCA
This sequence comes from Vogesella oryzagri, assembly GCF_040148885.1. Taxonomy (NCBI): domain Bacteria; kingdom Pseudomonadati; phylum Pseudomonadota; class Betaproteobacteria; order Neisseriales; family Chromobacteriaceae; genus Vogesella; species Vogesella oryzagri. The sequence goes on along the minus strand of NZ_JBEFLD010000009.1, from coordinate 39,411 downwards.
TTCGTCCGGCTTGTGCGCCTGGTCTATGCTGCCCGGCCCCAGTACCACCGCCGGGATGCCCACGCGCTGCGAGAACAGGCCGGCTTCGGTACCGAAGGCGATCTTGGCCGGTGCGCGCTCGTCGCCCAGCAGCGACTGCACGAAGCGCACCACGGCAGCGTCCGGCGCGGTAAGCAGGCCGGGATAGCTGCTGCGCTCCACAAACTCGATGCCCGCCGCCGGGTCCACCGCGCGCATTGCCGGCAGCAGTTGGCCGCGCGCGTAATTGAAGATGGCATTCAGCAACGGCTGCGGGTCGTCTTCCGGCAGGTGGCGGATTTCGAACTCGAATTCACTGGCGGCCGGAATGATGTTCAGCGCGGTGCCGCCGTGCATCTTGCCCACATGCAGCGTGGTGTACGGCACTTCGTACAGCGGGTCGAACGGCCCCAGTTCGGCACGCTCGCGCGCCAGTTCACGGATGAAGGTGATCAGCTCGGCGGCGTATTCCACCGCGTTCACCCCGGCAGCCGGGTTGCTGGAGTGGCCTTCCTTGCCGCGCAGCTTTACCTGGTACGCCACCTTGCCCTTGTGCGCCGCCACCAGCCGCATCAGCGTGGGCTCGCCGACGATGGCCATCTGCGGCAGCACCGGCAGGCCGCCCAGCACGTCCAGCAGGCGGCGCACGCCGATGCAGCCGATTTCCTCGTCGTAGGTCAGCGCGATGTGCAGCGGGGTGTGCAGCTTTGCCGCCGCAAACGCCGGCACCGCGGCCAGCACCGCGGCAATGAAGCCCTTCATGTCGGCGCTGCCACGGCCATAGGCACGGCCGTCGCGCACATCGAGACAAAATGGATCGCTGCTCCAGTTCTGGCCGGTCACCGGCACCACGTCGGTATGCCCGGCCAGCATCACCCCGCCCCGGTCGGTGGGGCCGATGGTGGCGTACAGGTTGGCCTTGCTGCCTTCTTCATTGCACACCAGCTGGCTGGCGATGCCGTACTGCGCCAGGTAGTCACGCACGAAGTGGATCAGCGCCAGATTGGAATGCTGGCTGACGGTATCGAAGCCCACCAGCGTCTGCAGCAGGCCCAGCGAAGAATATTGTTCCATCATGGGTCTCCCGCCACGCCGTAGCTGGGCGCTTCCTGCGGCGACACGGCGCGGGTGACATAGGCAGCCATCTGCGGCTGATAGCGCTGCCACAGTGCGGCCAGCTCGGCCACCGGCGCACCATCGCTCCAGTCGATGCGCAGATCGACGCTGGGCCACTCGGTATCCAGCGTGGCCTGCAGGCCGGCGGCATGAATCGGCCCGGCCTCGCCGCCGGCATCCACCGCCGCCTGCAATGCCGCCAGCAGCCGCTGCGGCAGACTGCCGCTACTGGCTTCGAATGCATCCACCATGGCCTGCGGCACCTGCGGGCTGGCCAGCAGGTTGCCGCCAGCGGCGCAGTCCTGACCGGTGGCGGCGCCGTACACCCCCAGCGCATGACAGCCGGTGATCACCTGCGGCGTGCCGTCCAGCGGCGCCAGCACCAGCTGCCGCCAGTCGCTGTGCGGGTCTGCGGCCAACAGGCTGGCGCGCAGTGCATCGCCATCCTGCCCGGCCGCCATCTGCGCCAGCGCCAGCCGGCCCAGCATGGGGTTGGTCACGTTCTGGCTCAGCGCAGCGCCTACCCCGGCGCGCACATTGGCGCAGCGGCTGGCCACGGCAATGCTGGACGAGGCCACGGCTACGCCGACCATGCCGCTTTGCCGGCAGCGGGCAGCGATGGAAAAGGTCATCAGCGGCGCTCCTCGGGAATCACGGCGGTAACGTCGATTTCCACCAGCCATTCCGGGCGGGCCAGTGCCGATACCACCAGGCCGGTGGAAACCGGGTACACGCCCTTGAGCCACTTGCCCACCACCTGGTACACCGCTTCGCGGTAGCGCGGGTCTACCAGGTAGATCACGATCTTGCAGATGTCGTCCAGGCAGCTGCCGGACTCTTCCAGCAGCATCTTGACGTTGGCCATCGCCTTTTCCGCCTGCGCGGTCACGTCGCCGATGCCCACCGACTCGCGGGTGTCCAGGTCCTGGCCGATCTGGCCGCGCAGGAACACCATATTGCCGGCCACCACGGCCTGGCACAGGTCGTTGTTGAGGTTCTGTTCCGGGTAGGTTTCTTTGGTATTGAACGGGCGGATACGCTTGTGAACCATGTTTGTCACCTTGTGTTTGTGTGTGCAGGTTCCGGGCCGCCGTGGCGACCCGGTGTTGTTGTTCAGACTTCCGCCGGCACGGCCGCCGCGGCTTGCGCGCGCTGGCCGGCATCGCGGTAGGCGGCGTACTTGCGCTGGATGGCGATGTGGTCGGCAATGAAGCGGGCGTCGTGCCATACCCCCCAGATGAAGGACGAACCGCGTCGCGACAGCCACGGCAGGCCGACGAAGTACACCCCCTGCTCGCTGGATACGCCGCGCTGGTGCTGCGGCTTGCCCTTGTCGTCGAAGACATTCACCTGCAGCCAGCTGTAGTCCAGCGCAAAGCCGGTAGCCCAGATGATGGTGTTCACCCCGGCGGCAGCCAGGTCCAGCGACAGCACCGGCTCGCTGATGCAGGCCGGGTCCGGCAGCATGCGCCGCGCTTGCGGCTCTTCCGGCAGGTCCAGCCCGTTGCGGGCGATGTAGGCATCGGCAGCATCCAGCAGCGCCAGGTAGTTGGCATCGCCACGCGCCACGTTGGCCGCAAGGTCCGGCTGGAAGCTGGCCACGCCGTTGTCGAACGACTTGGTCATGCCCACCAGGGTGATGCCCTCATGCGCCAGACGACGGAAATCGATGGTTTCTCCACCCCGTGCGCCGCTTACCGCAATGGTGACGTGCTCGGTGCCCGGCTTTACCGTTGCCGCGTCCCACTCGCCCAGCACACCCAGCCACCAGCAAAAGTCGCGGCCACGGTAGGCGCGCGGCGGGCGGTCGTGCGCGCCCACCGACAGGTACACCTTGCGGCCGGCGCGCTGCAGTTCATCGGCGATCTGCACGCCGGAGGAGCCGGCGCCCACCACCAGCACCGCGCCGGCAGGCAGCTGTGCCGGGTTGCGATACTGCGTGGAGTGCATCTGAAGCAGGCGGTCGTCCTGCGGCGCCACCGCCGGAATCACCGGCTTCTGGAACGGCCCGGTGGCAGCCACCACGCGGTTGGCCTCGAACACCCCGGCCGAGGTTTCCACGGTAAAACCGGGGCGGCCAACATTGCGGGTGACTTTCTTCACTTCCACCCCGGTGCGGATCGGGGCATTGAACTTGCGGGCATAGGCTTCGAAGTAGTCCGCCACCTTGTCCTTGGCCACGAAGGCATCCTGGTCGGCATCGATGGCGAGGCCGGGAAAGCGGTCGTGCCAGGCCGGGCCGTTGCACACCAGCGAATCCCAGCGCTCGCTGCGCCAGCGTTCGGCGATGCGGCTGCGTTCCAGCACGATGTGGGGAATTTCGAGCTTGCTCAGGTGTTCGCTCATGGCCACGCCTGCCTGACCGGCACCGATGACCAGCGTGTCCGTCTTTTCCATTGCCATCTTGCTCTCTCCTGTTGAGCTGGTTGACAAGGCCAGTCTACGGAGCCACGCTAGATACTGAAAATATATAAATATTCTGCAAAGGATAATTTCAGCTTATGCAATATACCCTGCGACAACTGGCCTACCTGGTAGCGGTGGCCGACCACGGCAGCGTGACCGCTGCGGCCAACGCGCTGTACACCTCGCAGCCCGGCGTATCCAATGCCATTGCCCAGCTGGAAGAAACCTTCGGCCTGCAGTTCTTTGTGCGCCACCATGCACGCGGGGTGTCGCTGACCCCGGCCGGGCAGAGTTTCATCGCCGCCGCACGCAACCTGCTGCACCACGCCGACGACCTGCAGCAGCAGGCACAGGAAATCAGCCAGTCGCTGCGCGGCACGATCACGCTGGGCTGCTTCACCACCATGGCGCCCATCCTGCTGCCCGGCCTGCTCAGCGCGCTGCGCGACACCTACCCGGAGCTGGAAGTGAACCTGCTGGAAGGCGACACCCAGCAGCTGCAAACGGCGCTGCTGGGCGGGCAGATCGAGCTGGCGCTGCTGTACGACCTGGGGCTGCCGGACACGCTGCACAAGCTGCCGCTGTCCGGCGCCCGCCCCTACGTGCTGGTGGCGGCCGATCACCCGCTGGCCGCGCGCGGCCGGGTATCGCTGGCCGAGCTGGCCGACGAGCCACTGGTGCTGCTGGACCGGCCGCACAGCCGCGAATACTTTCTGGGGCTGTTCCGCCAGCTGGGGCTGGAGCCCAGGGTTGGCCACCGCACCGTCAACTTCGAGCTGGTGCGCGGACTGGTGGCGGCGCATTTCGGCTATGCGCTGCTCAACCTGCAGCCCAAGGTGGATGTGAGCTACGACGGCGGCAAGCTGGTCTATCTGGAAATCGTCGACGATGTGCCGAGGCTGCCCATCGTGCTGGCCTGGCCGCAGGAGCTGAAGCTCACCCGCAAGGCCGAGGCGCTGCGCGACAGCTGCCTGCAGCTGCTGGGGGCCGCGCTGCCGGCGGATTGACTCTGCCGGGTGGCGCTAGCCGCCGGCAGCAGCGCGCGCCGCGGACACCGGCGGCCAAGCTATCGACCCGGGCGCGTTGTTGCCGCTGCCGCTTGTTGGTAGCCTGTGCCGGCAGGCGCCGCCCGCCCCGATCCTGACTCGCCGCCCAAGGTTGGCCGCCACGCCGCCAGGCAGCCATTACCGCCCTATGCCGCCGAAGACACCCGACCAGAGCCCCGCCCGCCCCGTCCACTACGAATTCATCCAGGGGCTGGACCATAAGCGCCCGCCGATCAAGCTGCCGGCGCCCGATACCGTGGCGCGCTGGGTCGAGCTGTTGCTGCAGCTTGCCGGCAGCCGGGTTGCCATCGACCGCGCCGCGTTTCTGGCGCGGCTGAGCCCCGCGCCTGCGACGACCGCCGACGGCAAGCCAGCGTTCGAAACCCGCCACTTCTCGCAGCTCATGACCCTGCTGGTACACGAGCTACCGTTACCGGCGCTGGGCGTGCGCATGGGGGCGATGAGCAAGCTGACCGACCTGGGCACATTCGGTTATGCGCTGCACAGCAGCAAGAACCTGCGCGAACTGTTCAGCACCGCGCGCCGTTACCAGACGCTGGCCGGCTACACCGGGCTCAACGTCCACTACACCCCGCAACGGCTGGTACTGCAGTTTCCGGACCAGGCCGCCATCGAGCACCGCTGCTTGATCGAAGACTGGATGTTTTCGCTGTGGTCCGGCATCGCCGACCTGCTGCCGTACATCACCGAGATGCAGCAGGCCGAGCTGAGCTTCGTCTATCCGGAGCCCAGCTACGCCGACGAGATGTACCGTTACTTCCCCGGCAAGATCCATTTCGCCGCCGCGCGCAACCTGCTCACCCTGCCGCTGGCCTGGGTCGATACCCCGCTGCTGTCTTACGATGCCGACACCCAGGCGGCGGTGCTGCGCGCCTGCGAAAAGCAGCTTGCCGCCTGCCGCCACGAGGCATCCACCAGGACACGGCTGCAGCACTGGCTGGAAGGCGCCATTCTCTGCAGCACCCCCACGCTGCAGCAGGCGGCACAGGAGCTGCACCTGGCGCCCAGCACCCTGCAAGCCCACCTGCGCGACGAGCAAACCAGTTTTTCCGCGCTGCTGGAGCAGGTGCGCATGGCCTATGCCTGCGCCGAACTGCGGCAAGGCGTCCTGAGTATCGAACAGATCGCCGCGCAGCTTGGCTATGGCGAGCGGGTGAGCTTCTTCCGCGCCTTCAAACGCTACACCGGCAAAACGCCGCGCCAGTTTGCCCGCGAAGCCGACAGCTGACGCCCGCCACCACCCAGAGCCGTGCCTGCGGCTACACAATCCAGGCGTGGAGATACCAGGCCGCGACCTCCGGTTTCATATAGTTGACACTCCTGCCGCACCACCCGGCGCGGCAAGGCAACTCATAAGAAAGAGGAGGAGAACATGTCGCACCCCCTGTTTGCCCGCCAGCAGCTGCGCCCGCTGGCGCTGGCCGTCGCCAGCCTGCTGGCCGCGCAGGCGTCCGCCGCCGCGCCAAGCGCCGACACGGTATTCAAGAATGGCTACGTCTACACCGTCGATCGCCACGACACGGTGCGTCAGGCCGTGGCGGTCAAGGATGGCCACATTATCTTTGTCGGCACTAACCGTGACCTGGCCCGCTACATCGGGCCACGCACCCGGCAGATCGACCTGCATGGCAAGATGCTGATGCCCGGCCTGGTGGACGGCCACGTCCACCCGCTGACCGGCGGCGAAGGCATGACCAAGTGCAACCTGGACTACAAGCCGGTCACGGTGGCGCAGTTGCAGGACAAGGTGCGCAGCTGTCTGGCCGAGAAAGCCAACACGCCGGACAGCACCTGGCTGGAGGTGGTCAACTGGGACCGCCAGGCCACCGTCAAGCTGGACCGCGACCCGGTGAAGGCCGACCTGGACGCGCTCAGCCAGAGCCGCCCGATCATCGTTACCTCCATCGACAATCACTCCCGCCTCAACAACAGCAAGGCGCTGCAGGCCTCCGGCATCACGGCACAAACCGCCAACCCGCCGGGCGGCGTGATCGGCCGTGCGGCCAACGGTGAGCCAAGCGGCATGATCGAGGATGGCGCTGTGCTGCTCAGCGACAACAGCAAGCCGCAAGCCAGCGACAGCGAGCAGCTGCACTTTGCCCGCCTGGCGCTGGGCAAGTTCGGCGAAGCCGGCGTTACCACCTTTCTGTCGGCGCTGAGCGACGAGCGGGAGGTGCAGGTGTTCTCCACACTGCAGCAGCAAGGCGCGCTGACCGCGCGGGCGCTGTTTGCAATCAAGGTTACCCCGGACGAGGCCAACAAGCCGGCCGACGCCATCGCCGGCATCAAGGCCATCGCCGCCAAATACAATGCCGATGCCGGCAGCCAGCCCGGCATCCGCGTCAGCAACGTCAAACTGTGGATGGACGGCGTGCTGCAGGCGCCGGCGCAGACCGCCCGCCTGCTGGCGCCGTACCGGGTAGAGCCGGCCAAGGACAAGCATGCCGAATGGCTGCCGGGCCAGCATCTGGGCGAGGGCTACTTCAACCAGCAGCAGGTCAACGACGTGGTGCTGCAGGCGGCGCGCCAGGGGCTGGACGTGCACATGCATGCCATCGGCGACGCCACCGTGCGCCAGGCGCTGGACGCGGTGGCCTACACCCGCAGCCAGCCGGGTCTGCAGGACTTCCGCCCGGCGATTGCCCACGCCGAGCTGGTGGACCCGGCGGATTACCGGCGCTTCAAGCAGCTGAACACCAGCGCGGTGATGTCGTTCCAGTGGGCGCAGCGCGCGCCGTACTCGGTGGAGGCAGTGGCAAAGCAGCTGGGCAAGCAACGCTATGCCCACATGGAGCCGGAAGGCAGCCTGCGCCAGGCCGATACCCGCATCGCCTACGGCAGCGACTGGCCGGTCGATCCGATGGCCTATTTCTACAATCTGCGCGTCGGCGTCACCCGCAGCGGCGACCCGCAGCACCCGGCCGGCTTTGGCGCCGAATACCGCGGCCGGCTCAACCTGGACCCGCTGCTGTCCAGAAGCGACGTCATCCGTGCCATTACCATGAACGCCGCCTATCAACTGCGGCTGGAGCGCCAGCTCGGCTCCATCGAGCCGGGCAAGTATGCCGACCTGATCGTGCTGGACAAAAACTTCATGCGCGCACCGCTGTCGCAGCTGGCCCATACCCGCGTGCTGCTGACCATGGTTGGCGGCAAAGAGGTCTGGCGCGCGCCACGCTTCCACTAACCCCCTGCGCGCATTTCGCGGCATAAGCACAGCCGCCGGTGGCAACCCCTTGCCGCCGGCGGCTGTTTTGCTGTGGCGGCTGTTTTGCTACAGCACTTGCCCCGTGTCTTGCGCCGCTTCAGCGCGCTTGACTGGCCGGCCTTGTCAGCCTGCGGCCAACTTATCCGCTACCAGCCAGCAGCGCAGATGGTCAACAATCACACCTCAAGTTGGCCGCAACCATCTTGACGCTGCAGCCGTGCCGGCACCGCTGCACGCACAGAAACCACCCCGCCGCGCGGCTTGCCCGCCCGCGCCACACCGCGACATGACGCCTGCCGCAGGCGGGCGGCCATGCCGCGGCGATTAGTATTTTCCCGCTCGCTAACTATACTTTTTGACATCAGCCGTAGCGTGCTACCGAAGCCGCCCATCATGTATACACACCATTATGGCTTCTCCGGCTTGCCGTTCTCCATCGCGCCGGACCCGCACTTTCTGTTCATGAGCCAACAGCACCGGGAGGCGCTTGCCCACCTGATGTACGGGGCGATGAACAATGGCGGTTTCGTGCTGCTGACCGGCGATATCGGCACCGGCAAAACGACACTCTGCCGCTGCTTCCTGCAGCAGCTGCCACCGGAATGCGATGTGGCGCTGATCTTCAACCCCAAGCTGAATGCGCAGGAACTGCTGTCCACCATTTGCGAAGAACTGCACATCCCCTTGCCGGCCGCGCCGGGCTCCAAAGAGTACATCGACCGCATCAACAGCTACCTGCTGGACAGCCACGCCAAGGGGCGTACCACGCTGGTGATCATCGATGAAGCGCAGAATCTGGACGACGACGTGCTGGAGCAGATCCGGCTGCTGACCAACCTGGAAACCAATCAGCGCAAGCTGCTGCATATTGCGCTGCTGGGGCAGCCGGAATTACGTGACAAGCTGGAGCGGCCATCGCTGCGCCAACTGTCACAGCGCATTGTCTCGCGCTATCACCTGGGGCCGCTGCCAGCGGCGGAAATTGCCGACTACATCCATCACCGGCTGGCAATTGCCGACTGCAGCCGCAGCCTGTTTCCGGACAAACTGACACCACTGCTGTACCGCTACAGCGGCGGCATACCGCGCAAGCTCAACCTGCTGTGCGACCGCGCACTGCTGGGCTGCTATGTGCAAGGCAAGACCGAGGTCGACAAGGCCACCTTGCGCACGGCCGCCGCCGAGGTGTTTGGCCCGGAGATGCGCCACCGCCGCGGACAGAAACTGCTGACCGCCGGGGCGCTGCTGGTCAGCGCCACCGCACTTGCCTCGACCCTGCTGCTCTACCGGCAGGAGGCCCCGGCAGCGGCCCGGCCGCCAGTGGCGACTAGCAGCGCGCACAAAGTCGCAGCCGCGCCGGCACTGCCTGGCCCGCCAGCCGCGGTGATGGCCAGCAGCTTGCCGGCGCCGGCCACAGCGCCTGCGGCCAACCTTGCCCTGCTGCAGCAATGGAAACTTTCCGCCAGCAGCGGCGCTACCGACGAATTCTGCCAGCAGGCAGCACTGGCAGGCCTGGCCTGCCTGCATGGCCGTGGCGATCTGGCCCTGCTGCTGCAGCTGAATCTGCCGGTTCTGCTGCACATGCAGACCGCCGGCAGCGATGGCTACCTGCTGCTGGAGCAGCTGCACAACGACCAGGCCACCGTCGGTAACGGCCAGCTGCGCAGTACCGTGCCTTCCCGCTTGCTGCAGACGGCGTGGGATGGCAGCTATCAACTGCTATGGCGCCCCCCGCCGGGCTACCAGGGGCCAATGGCGCAGGGGAGCCGCGGCCTGGGCGTGACCTGGCTGTGGCAGCGGCTGGAGCAACAATCCGGCAGCGACGGTACCCCCCGCTGGGATGTGATCTTCGACAAGCAGCTTGAGCAGCGACTGCGCGAATTCCAGAAACGGATGGGCGTGCCCGCGGACGGCATCGCCGGGCCGTTGACCCTGATCCTGCTGGCACACGGCGACGCCAGCCGTTACGCCCCGCAACTGACAGTGCGGCCAACGTCGGCATGAGGAACTGCTTATGTCATACATTCTTGATGCCCTGCTGAAAGCCGAACAAGAACGCCAGCGCTCGGCGGTGCCATCGCTGCAGAGCGTGGCCAGCTACCCGGCGGAAACCCGCTCGCCACCGCCGCCCCGCTCCCGGCTGGCGCTGTTGTCGATTGGCGTGGCACTGTGTGCCGCGGGTCTGGCCGCGATCTTGTTCCAGCGCCCCGGGCTGCCTGCGGCCAACGCGCCCACGGCTGCGGTAGCCACGGCACCGGCAACCGCCATCGCGCCCCGCCCGCCCGCTGTGCGCGAAGCACCAGCAGCAATCGTTTCGGATAACAGCACGCCGCCGGCCCCGCTAGTTGCGGCACCGCGCCAGCCGGCGATCGCGCCGTCTGCCATCACACCGCCCGCCACTGCACCGGCTGCCGCCCGGCCCGCGCCGAGCCGGGTAGCCAAAGCGCCGGCGATGGCCAACCCGCAGCCCCCGGCCAAGCCGCTCGTAAAAGACGAGGTTGCCGCCACCGACAGCACCGCAGCCAACCGCGATCGCATTCTGGATATCAGCGAACTGCCGGCAGCACTGCGGCAAGAGGTGGACAAGAACGTGGTGGTGTCCGGCCTGTCGCTGTCGCCGGACAATGGCGAGCACCTGGCCATCATCAACGATCGTGCGCGCCATACCGGCGACGACATCATTGCCGGCATGACGCTGGAGCGTATCCAGCCGGATGGCGTCATCCTGCGCTACAAGGGCTACCGCTTCCGCCGGGGCCTGTACTGACGGGAAATGGACATGGATACCCTGCCCCCGCCCCGCCACAGTTTCCGGCTGGCCAAGCCCGCGGTACTCGCGCTGCTCAGCCTGGTGTGTAGCGGCATGGCGCTGGGCGCTGGCGGTGACATCTATAGCTTTACCGACAGCGAAGGCGTGGTGCACTTGAGCAATGTGCCGCAGGACTGGCGTTACCGTCTGCTGCAGCGCGGCCCCCGCGAGCCTGCGCAAGCGAGCACCCGTAGCCGGCGCCAGGCTGACAGCCAGCAGCTGCGCCTGCGCTGGGGCGAGCTGGTGGACCGTACCGCCCAGGCACTGAGCATGGACGCCGCACTGCTGCACGCGGTAGTGGCCACAGAATCCGGCTACAACCCCCAGGCAGTGTCCCCCAAAGGCGCGATGGGGCTGATGCAGCTGATGCCGGCCACCGCCTTGCGCTACGGCGTGGCGGATCCGCTCGACCCGGAGCAGAACATGCGTGCCGGCGCCTTGTACCTGCGCGACTTGATGACGCGCTTCCAGAACAACCTGCACCTGGCCCTGGCCGCCTATAACGCTGGCGAACAGGCCGTCATGCGCTACAACAACACCGTGCCGCCCTATCAGGAAACCCGTAATTACATCCCGCGCGTGCTAGGCCACTACAGCCGCAATCAACAGCAACCCTAACCCTCCACTACCCCAAATTCCTCCCCAAACATGCTGGCTGGAGCAGCATTACACCCCATTATTGCCACTACTATATTTTAAATATTTCTTTGAATTACTTGTCAGCAAATACTAGCATGGAGCATACGAAATCCCGCCGTCACAAAGGGAGGAGGTAAAGATCGGCTGTAGTGATATCGCTGTGGGGGAGTGCCATGATCACCAACCCGCCAGGCAGCAGGCCGGTGTTTCGCTTGATGATTCCGCACCCGAATAAAAAGTAATAGCGATAGGTCATCTTGGCGGAGTATTTCGCAGGAGAGGGGAATCATGCGTGCGATTCCTTAGCAGGAACCGCCTTTGAGCAATTCAGAGGAGGTTATCGTGAGAACCTTTACATTACGAAATTTCTTGACGGCAGCAGGATTGTGTATGGCCGTCATGATGAGTGGCATAACGCCAACCTATGCAATCGACACTTTGGGACTCTTTGAGCTTGAGAAAAACGCTAACGCGGTAGATGAATCCACTACAGGCGAAGACTGGTCGACGGTCAACGCAGGCACATATAGCGGCCCTGCCATCGCCCGTACCGGCTTGGTACCAGATCCTGCCCCACAATCCATCTTTACCACGGGTGGATCAAAAGACGTCAGCGATGTTTCACAATGGAGATTCACGGATGGTAGCGTCCCGGACAAGGACAACATCACCAACGCTTATGCCGCAGCCTATATCGACCCGGCCCATAACAACCATCTGATTTTCTATTTCGGTCTGGATCGCTCTTCCAACGACGGTGATGCGCAATTGGGCTTCTGGTTCTTCAAGGATAAGGTCGCTCCTAAGTCTGGTGGTACGTTTAACGGCGTACATCAGGTAGGAGATCTGCTCATTCTGGTCAATGTCACCCAAGGTGGCGCCGTTGGTAACATCGAAGTCCTCAAATGGGTCGGGACAGGTGGCGATATCAAGGGAGGGACTTTGCAGCGGCTTGCCGGGGGGCCAGGAACATCAGTTGCTCAATGTGGAGATTCGGGGCTGCCATCCAACCACACTTATTGCGCCTCTTTTAACAGCAGCGACCAAACAGCCCCTTGGGGCTATACACCGAAATCCGGATCGCCGGGCACTTTCCCGCCAATCAGCTTCTTTGAAGGCGGCATCGATGTTACCGAAACGTTAGGCACTGATGTGTGCTTCTCCGCCTTCATGGCTGAAACACGGAGTTCACAGTCAGAAACTGCACAACTTAAGGATTTTGTGCTGCACTCCTTCCAGACTTGCAAGATCTCGGTTAGCAAGTCTTGCAGTGTAACTCGCCTTACCACTTCACAGGACAACACATCCAAGTTTTACTTGGCGACCTACACAGCGACCGTCAAAAATGAAGGTTCAGGTAGTCTACCCACTGGAAGCGTGATCACAATCGTGGATGATGTCGGAACACCTGGCGACACGTCGGATGATCAAACAAAATCTCAAACCCTTGCATCCCCACTAGCAGTAAACGGTACTGTTTCGTTCACCGATACGTTCTTTACGGATGACAACCCTCCAGTGAATACGGTAACGGCTAAAACGGTATTCGGCAGCACCACAATTGTCGCCGACCCAGCTTCAGTGAAGTGCTCACCATTGCAACTGAATCCTAAACTGGTCATTACCAAGGACTGCTCTACTGTCCTTGACGTAGTCAATGGCCAAGTGGTGGTTAAAGTTAATTACTCTGGCTATGCCTGCGTGCAGGGTGATGTTCCACTTAAAGTAACTATCACGGATGCGCCAAAGAACGGAGCCGATAGCTCGTCCCTACCATCCCAGGTATTGGTTCAACCTACCACCGACAACTGCGTCTCAACCGGGGTTGTTCCTTACTCTGGTTCGTACACTCCCAGCCAAGCCAATGGCGGTATCACTGACCCCTCAACGGCACAGTTTAGTGACACGGTAACGGCAATTGGCACAAACCCGGCTCTCCAAGAGGATCAAAAAGCAACGATCACAGCAACCTGCCCGCTGTGCAATTAATCCTCCACCGAATGTAGTAACATTTTCTCTTGAAAAAATGGCGCGCGGCACCTCCGAGCGCCATTTTATTATCCAGAAAACGGCAAGCCGGATGGTACACTTTCATGTCATCCGGCTTGCAACACTTTATTGTACTAAGAAACTCGTACTGGCACTAGCGGAACTGCCACTACTACTAGCAATGCCTTTGACCTGGTACATCCCCGCTGGGTCTTTCTGTTTACTAAGACGCATCTGATACACCGCTTGGCCTTTGCTATCGGTAATTATCGACTGGCTGACCACCGTTCCGTTTGGTTTGGTTACACTGAAAGCCACACTAGCATTGGTAACTGGCTTGCTGTTCAACATAACCGTGCTGGTAATCTGCACCGTACTGCCCTTGTTATAGCTCGCCTTATCGGTCATAACCGAGGTTGACAAATTCGCACTAGTCGCAGAAGCAATCGTGTAGCTAGCCGAGGCACTAGCGCTGCTAGCACTATTATTGGTAGCAGTTACCCCAACGCTGTATGTACCCGCCACGGCAGTAGAGGCGGAGGCTACGGAGAGCGTCGTAGAGCTGGCGCCCCCCGGGCTGACAGTCAGGGCAGGGCTTCCAAGAGTACCGCTCCAACCGGCCGGCACGTTCGGCTGCAGGTTGAAGGTTGATGCAGCGCAGGCACTGCTGTCGTTGTTGGTGAGCGCAACCGTGTACGCCACCACAGTACCAACTGCCACCAAAGAATTTTGCGAACTTGACATCACCACTGACGGATTCGCATGCGTACAGGACGTTGAATTAGCCAGCTGTATATCGACCCCAGCACCGGCGCCATTTGTCCACGTCGTTGTAATAGTTACACCGGCCGTCGAATCACTAAAACTCACTCCAGAAGTCAAAGCCGCGTCGTACCAATCCCATGAAGTTGAGTCGCTATTAGGAGTCATGTCAAGCAGAAAGCTTGTGCCAGAACCAGACTCTGATCCAGTTCGAATCACTACCCCAGTCATATAATTACTGATCGGTAACGTTGCAAGATAAGCATCAAAACCAATCGCTTGACGGTACTCAATGTAATACCAAGTGCGTACTCCTGTAACAGAGTCAACACTTTTGAGAACCTTTAGTGCCTTGGGATTACCACTAGCGGTTTCATAGGGTTCCAAAGTGTAACTACCGCTATTTTGCACAGTGGTAATGGTAGGCATTGTGCCATTGTTCAGCCAGCCCAACCGCTCCTTCTGGAATGCATTGAAATGGCCCGCCCCAGTATTTCCCATAACATCAGCTGCATCACCATATTCAATACTGGTGCAAGATGAGCCAATTGTACCTGTACCACAATTCAAACCATGAGAATGATCAAGCCCTAAGTTATGACCAAACTCATGAGCAACAACCTTTGCCTCCAGGCTCCCATTAATCACGATATTTGCAGGCACCCCCCCCATCGTCCCACTCCCAGACCAACCGCAAGACATGTTTTTAGGCATCACATAAACATGATGGGAATAGTTTGCCAAGTTAATCCCCGCAGCCGTCGCAGCCTGCTCCCCATGCGAGATGATTTGAAATGAATCACAAGTACTCGTAATAGGAAGCGTATACCAGCCGTATGCGTTACCAGAAATCCAAGTCTGCTGGGACGAATTTTCACGCATGAAGTTATTAGTCTGGGTGAACACTACGCTGCTCGCGTCGGCAAGCGTAAAGGGCTGGGTAGCGTTGTCCTGGAAGTTAACCATCATTACCAATACTTTGTGTTCGCCCAAGGTAGAGGGTGAGGCCAGAGCCATAACCTGAACGCTGCTGCTGGAGTCCAGATAGAGAATGGAACCACTCTTAGCCCCCCTGACACGCAACTTGGTGCCGCTGGGGTGATGTGGCTTATCGCCCTTGAAATGGAGCTCATATCGCTCTCCAGACTCGGTCTTCAGGAAATGCCGGGTACGGCTCTTCTTGTTCTCGAAATCATCCTCGTGCTGCACCTCCAGCTCACCTTCCAGCTCCACCGCTGCCGCGGTGCCGGCCTGCGCCTGTACGGCAGTAACCTTTGCAGCGGGTACCGCCGCCTGCAGCGATGCCGCCTGGCCGGCCAGCAACAAACCGGCCAGCAAAGCGGCCCACTTGGCCATACGTTGGCCGCACGAAAATTGAGAATTACGCACTGACTTGCTCCTTTACACGCCCGGAAACCACCTTGTCGCTGCCTGCGCAACCGACCCGATATCCATCAGCCCGGTGATTTGCCCGATATTTATCAAGCAAAGCGCTTTTTAGACAATTAGTGTTTTGTTTAAAATTACTGACCCGTAACAACCCGTCCCAGATTCAAAACAACCCTCTCGTCCAGCGCAATTTTGTTTCCAACAATTTCTTTACACCCAAGGCCAGAATATACAGAGGAAAATATGAATTGCAACGCTGCATTACTGCCATTTTGAAAAAAATTCATACAGGTACAATATATTAATTTACCGTTTAAATTCATACGCCTGTGTCAATAGGTGATATTAAATCACTTGCCAAACAGCTTAACGCTGGCAATTAATATTCATCATGAGATATTAATATGGCAATGAAGATTTCAAATAAAACCCAAAGAAAATAAATTTAAAACAGGTAAAAAATAACCAAGATTCACAGGGTAAAAAAAATAGCCAGCCACAGCAAGGCTTGTATGCCAAATTGCCATGACGAAGCTTTGATTTTTTCAAAACCCGCGGGGAACAGTATTGAATGCGAAGACCACCGTAGCCGCCCGTCGGGAGCCAGCCGGCCGGCGCAAAAGACTGCGGGCCGGGTGTTGGCAAACACCCGGCCCGCAAAAAGACAGGAGATCGAAACTAGTGGCGAAAATGACTCAGCGGCTGGCCGCCGCGTTCAGCAAGGCCTCAATACGCGCCGCCGGCACAGCGCCCGCTACGCGCTCGTTGTTCTCAAAAAACATGGTGGGGGTGCCGGTAATGCGGTGCTTGCGTGCCAGTGCTTCCAGGTTCGCCACCGGATTGGCACAGTCGCCGGTGCCGCCAGGGGCCACGCCATCATTAACTGCGGCCAACCATGCCTTGGCCGGGTCGCTGGCACACCATATCTGCCGCGATTTCAACGTGGCGCCCGGATGCAGCTGCTCGATAGGGAACAGGAACACGTAGACGGTAACGTTGTTGACCGACAGCAGCTCGCCCTCCAGTTGCTTGCAATACGGGCAATGCGGGTCCTCGAACACCGCCATCTTGCGCTTGCCGTCGCCCTTGACGATCTTGATCGCCTGCTCGAACGGCAGCTTGTCGAACGGCAACACTGTCAGCTTGGCCAATTGCATGGCGGTCAGGTTCTGCCGTGTCTTGGCATCGATCACCGCACCCTGCAGCACAAAGTTCACACCATCGTCCACGTAGAACAACTGGCCGCTGCTGAATATCTCATACCAGCCAGGCATTGGCGCCTTGCGCACCTGCTCGGCCTTCATGCCGGGAAAGCGCTGCTCCAACTGCGTCGCCACCTGCGCTTCGTCGGCCTGTACCACACCGGCAAAGCCAACCACCATCGCCGCGGCCATCAGCAATAGTTTCCAGCTGCCCTCGCGCTTCATCATGCACCCTCCTCTACAGAGTTACTTCCACACTATAGCCAAGCGGTCTGGTGCTGCACGGGTAAGCCGGCAATAGCGCGGGACCGGCATTTTTGGCCTATCTGGCAGGCAATTACCGGCCTGGCCGGGCCAACAGCATTAACCCCGTACTAGTAATAGAAGCCTGCAGATGCTTTGAACACTTTCAATTAAAAGTAATGTTGAAAATAGTTGTCATTGGCCACTTGCATACCTAGCTATATATCACACTCATTTACATTACTTTAAATTATTAGTTGAATTAGATGTCTGAAAAACCTAAAATCGAGCTGTCCCGATCGGACTCGTGAACCGACATTTCACTGCTCCGTCGTTGACCTTGCCTCCCAAACGGCACAACCACAATAAGCATAACGATTAGCGTTGCCACTCTTTCATTTAGCTAGATTTATCACAGGGGAATCGGCGAGCGATTCCTGGCAGGAACCGCCTCTTAAGTATCTGGAGGTGCAAAATGAGTCATCTAGTCACAGGGATGCCGGACACCCCTGCTGCCTGTCCCACGACAGACAGCAGGTGTACGGCACCACCTCAATCCGGCGTCCAGAGCAGGCTATTGGCACTGATACGACGTGCCCCCGCCATTCTGGCAATCATTCTGGCCAGCCTGGCAGCCAGCCCGGTCTGGGCAGTTCACGACGACAACCTGTTTGAACTCGATCAACCCACAACCTGTACCGTACAAGAGAAAGGCGTGGACACCGTGGTCAACTGCGGTGCGGCCAACGTAGCGGACAACCCCGCTGGCATGCCGGATGACTGGGCCAATGTCTACGCTGGCACCGACCATGCCTTTGCCCGTGCCTTCGTTGAAGATCCAACTGGCGCTGCAGAAACCAGCTTTTTTACCGGTGGCGGCTCCAAAGATGAGGAAGCTATCGACACCACGCTAAATGCCAACAAATCCTGGGAGTACAACAACGCCAATGATGTCGTCCCTGACAAAGACGATATTGCCCATGCGTTTGCCGCCGCCTACAAGGCCGCTGACGATCACATCATTTTCTACTTTGGTGCCGATCGCCTCGATACCAGTGGCGATGCCGAGATGGGGTTCTGGTTCTTCCGCAACCCGATCAGCCTGGGAGTGAAACCAGCTTTTAAAGGCGTGCATGCGGTAGGCGACATCCTGGTCCTGGTGGACTTTGTCGGTGGTGGCGATGTTGGCAACATCACCATTTATAAAGTCAGTGCCGTAAGTGCCACTGGCGTACCGACCATGACACTGGTGGCCGACAAGAGTGGAGCCGACTGCTCGCTGGTAGGCACTGGCGATCAGGCCTGTGCTGTCATCAACAATATCGCCGGTGAAACACCACCCTGGGGTTACACCAACAAGGATGGCCAGCACAGCTACCAAACGGCAGCACTGTTTGAAGGCGGTATCGACCTGACAGCCCTGGGACTGGATTTGGGCTGCTTCAGCACCTTCATGGCGGAAACCCGCTCGTCCCACTCGCTGAGTGCCGAGTTGAAAGACTTTGCCATGGGGCAATTCAACGTCTGCGGTATGAAGGTTGAAAAAACGGGCGACACGCTGTCGAAAGTCAGCGATCCGGTCGATTACACCATCACCATCACCAACACAGGCATACAAACCCTGTACAAACAAAGCATTAGCGATAGCGTACTGGGCGCCATCACCACCGGTGGTGTAGACCAGAGCAACAGCTATGTGCTTGGCAATACCTGCGGTGCCAGCCTGGTCGGTGGTGCCACCTGTACCGTTACCCTGCGTCGTACCGTACAAGCCGGGGATCCTGATCCTCTGCCCAATACGGCAACCGCAATCTACCGGGAGAAAGCGAACCTGACAGGCACCTCCCTGACGGCAACGTCCGGGCACGAGGTCAACCTGTTCCAGCCGTCGATTACCCTGACCAAGACAGCCGACCCAACTGCGATACTGCAAGGCCAAACAGTGAACTATAAGATCAAGCTGACCAACACCAGCTCGGACGATACGCCACTGCTCAATTGCACCATCACCGACGCCATGCTGGGTATCAACGAAACGGTGACCGGACTGGTGCCAAACGGCAGCAAGGAGCTGACACCGCAATTCCTGTTCGACAACATCAAACTAAGCTGGTGTGCACTACGGCTGGACGGGCTAGTAGAGTGTACCAATACTGCGGTGGCCACCTGCTCACCACAAAACTGGCCGAACGTGCTGAGCAAGCAGGCAAGTGCCAAGGTCGTCATTACACCGGCATTCGTGGGCGTGACGATCAAAAAAACAGGTCCGCAATACGCCAAGGTGGGTGATACCGTCACTTACACCTTCAAGGTAACCAGCGAAAGCAATGTGCCAACCACAGTAACCTCACTCAGCGACAACGTGCTGGGTGACCTGCTGGATGACATGAAAGCGGTTACCGGTTGTGGTACCGATCAACTGGCGGCAGCCGGCAATACCGGCGACAGTTGCACCTTTACTGCCTCGCGCGCCATCCAGGCAGGTGATGCTGATCCGCTGAAGAATACGGTTAAAGTTACTCTGGTTGATGCGTTTGCCAATGCAGCTTTTGCCGAGGCATCGCACGAAGTTGATCTGGTGCATCCAGCCTACACGGTCAGCAAGTCCTGCGTTAGCGAGCCGGTTCCGGCTGGTGCTAGTGCCAACTTCGACATCAAGGTGCTGAATACCGGCGATATCCCGCTGGTACTGGCCCTGAAAGATGCGGCAACTGGTATCGACCTGAGCAATATCGCCTTGGGCACCGTGGTGAACAACAACTGCGTGTATGACAACAATGCCTCTGACGGCTGCTACCTTGCACAAGGCAGCATGATCGCCACCGGCACGAGCGTAAACAACACGGTTGATGCCACCGCAACCCTGCCGACGCAGTATGGCTTGCCTAACGTGATCAACCACAGCGCAAGCTCAAGTTGCTCTGTAGTACAAGGTGGCGCCACTCGCACCCCGGGCTTCTGGCAGACTCATGGCTTCGACACTGGCTACACCTGCCATGTGTTCTACGACCATCTGTCGGGCAGTATCAGCCTTGGTTGGAGGAACGTCGAAGAGTGCAGCGAGGTAATGGGCATCTTCTGGGCCAGCCCGGCCAAGAACAGCAACGGCACGAAACGTAGCCAGCTGTGTCAGGCCACGGAACTGGCATCCTTCCAGTTGCTTGCCGCCATCCTCAACACTGCGCTGGATAACGGCAAATCACTGCCGATTGATCCGAAGTCGGGTCTGGACATCGTAAAAGCCGAGCAACAAGCACTGAGCTACTGCTATGACAATAACAGCAGCACCGTGTGTGACCGTAACAACATCCTGCGCCTGAAAGGTCTGCTGGGTGATTACAACGGCTCTGGCGACAACACTGCCATCATCGACGCCGATGGTACGGTGGTCAAACATGCCGACCCGCGTTCTTCTCGTCAGCATGCTGACATCCCGGTGGCCGACTGCAACTGAGCGTAGTCGCCACAACTGGTCACCAACCAGTCAGGCCGGTCCTCGGACCGGCCTTTTTCATCCCCGATGGGAGAGCGGCCATGTTGCTTCCATTACGTCAGCTAGCGGCCACCAGCGCCGCCCTGCTGTGTTGCCTGATCGCCCCGTTGGTCTGGGGGAACGAGCCCCCCCAGCCGCTACTGCATCGAGTGCTGAATGTGCAGGACAGCGGCCCGGGCTCGCTGCGCCAGGCCATCCTGGACAGCCGGCAACAGCCGGGCTCGCATCTTGTGCGCTTTGAACTCGAAACGTTGGCCGCACCGGCCACCATCACACTGCGCTCCCCTTTACCGGTATTGCATGGTGAACTGACCCTGCAAGGACAGCAGCCAAGCCAGCTGTGGCAAAGCGGCGGCATCATCATCAGCGGCGCCAAGCGCTTTCGCCTGCTGGAAGTCGCAGCGGACGGCAAGGTCGCCATAACAGACCTGACACTGGCCGATGGCCAGGCGCCGGCAGGCGCGGCCATTCTGAGCAGTGGCCAGCTACGGGTAAACGGCGTGAGCTTTTTGCAAAATCATGCGAGCGAGGATGGCGGCGCAATTTTGCAGACCGCCGGCCGGAGCCACATCATCAACAGCACGTTTTACCGCAATGGGGCCGCTCGCCACGGTGGCGGCATCGCGCAATCCGGCGGGGAGTTAGTGGTGGGCAACAGCACCTTTGCCGACAATGCCGCGCAGACCGGAGGGGCGCTTCATAGCCTTGGCGGGCTATGGCTGCGCAACACCCTGCTGGCCAACAGCCAGAGCGAAACCGACTGTGTTCTGCTAGGCGCACTGCACCCGGCCAGCGACAACAATCTGATCATGAAACACCAGGGGTGCGGCCAACCTGTCAGCCAGCAGGAGCCACGGCTGGAAGCGCTGGGTTATTACAATGGCCCTACCCCCACCCTGCCGCTGGGTGGCGGCAGCCCGGCCATCAACCTGGGCAGCAACGCGGCGGCACTCGACGAACAGGATCAACCACTGGAATGGGATCAGCGCGGCAACGGTGACCCCCGCATTGTGGCGGGCATCGTTGATATCGGAGCCTTCGAAGTACAGGCCTACCCACGCTTGATGGTGAACACCCTTGCCGACAGTCCTGCCGCCGCCTGCAGTGGCACGCGGGGTGACTGCTCGCTGCGTGGCGCCCTCAGCCTGGTCGAAGCCATGGGCAAATCCGCCACCATCCTGTTCGACCCGCACATCTTTGGCACTCCACAGCAAATAACGCTGGCCTCGCCCCTGCCCGCACCAAGCGTTCCGCTGGCACTGGATGCGGCCAACTGTGCCGCCATCACCCTGCGCGGCACCGGTGCCCCGTTTGCCCGCAACACACAACTGCAGCTGCGAGGCATCGAATTGCTGGACTAACCAACCCGACTCGCGCGAGTTGGCCAATGCAGCCATCGCTTCGTGGCAAGCAGTGCCGTCACGCGCCACCGCCCCCCTCCACCCCCTGCTGCGCCCCTCCACGCGGGGTGGCGCAGCAAAAAAAATGCCCGGCAAACTTGCCGGGCACAACAGGGCATTCATACGCTTGTTACCTGGTGCTGATCTGTACTGCCACGCTGGTGCTGGCTTTGTTGACCCCATCGCTGATGGTGTAGCTGAAGCTGTCGCCACCTTTGGCCTTGCTGTTCGGGGTGTAGGTCAACGTGCCATTGCTGTTGATGCTTACCTTGCCCTTGCTGGGGGTGGTCACGGCGGTGACGGCCAGCGCCTTGCCTTCCGGATCGTAGTCGTTGCCCAGCACGGTAATGGTGACGGCAGTACCGATGCGGGTGGCGGCGCTATCGCTCACAGCAACCGGGGCCAGGTTGGTGGTGGTGCCACCGCTGGTAGTCGTGGCCTGCACGCTGAAGCTGGCGCTGGCCGCCCCCTGGTAACCGGACTGCGTGGCATTACTGGCATTGGTGCTAATGCTGTAGCTACCGTTGGTGGCCGTGCTGGACGAAGTCACGGTCAGGGTGGTGCTACCGCTGGCACCTGCGGCCAGGGTCAGCGAGGCGGCACCCAGGCTGCCACTCCAGCCGGCCGGCACTACCGATGCCAGGTTGAAGGTGCTGCTGCTGCAGGCGCTACCATCGGCATTGGTGACACTCAGGGTGTAGTTGGCCGCACCGCCCGGCGTTACCGTCCCGCTCTGGCTGCTAGTCAGCGTTACGGTCGGGTTGGCCCGCACGCAGCTGGGCACGGGTGCAGTCTGGCCGGTGGTGCTGACGCTCACGGCGGCACCGGTACCGTCGGCAGACAGCACGGTCATGCTGACACCATTGGCATCGGTGTAGGTCTTACCCACGGCCAGCGATGCATCGCTCCACTCATAGGAAAGGTTGGTATTACTAGCCGGGGTCATGTCCAGCAGATCGCTGCTGTCGCCGTCCCCTTCGGTGGCCATGTGCACCAGTACACCACCAGTTATACCCGGACTATTTTCCAAGGGCGTATCCAAGTTGATGGCCTGGCGATACTCCAGGTAGTACCAGCTTTTTTGTCCGGTAGTGGCATTAACTGACTTCAGCAGCTTCACTGCCTTGGTGCCATTGCCGGTAGCCGCATAGGGCTGGATCATGACGGTAGCACTGCCGCTTTCCACCGTGGCGATAGCCGGCGACACACCGTAATTCAGCCAGCCCAGACGTTCTTTCTGGAAGGCGTTGTAATGCACAGCCAAACCAGCACCCATGGTATCGAACCAGTCACCATATTCGCTGCGCGTGCAGCTACTGCCCAGCGTGGTGGCACCACATTCCAGCGAATGCGAATGCCACATCCCCAGGTTATGGCCGAATTCATGGGTAAACGGTTTACGAGTCAGGTTGCCATTCATCCAGGCAGTAGACGGGCTGCCGCCTACGGTGCCCAGGCCAGCCCAGGCGCAGGTGCTGTTTTTCGGCATCACAATCACGTGGCGGCTATAGGCGGAGATATTCACGCCGGCATTGGTCGCCGCTTGCAGCGCCGCATCGCGAATCACCATGTAATCGCAAGTCTGGGCAATCGGCATGGTGATCCAGCCAAATACGCTGCCACTGATCGAGGTCTGCTGCGACGAGTTTTCCTTGATAAAGCTATTGCCCTCGCCAAACACCACTGTGTTTGCCTGGTCCTTGGTATAGGGCTGGGTCTGGTTGTCCTGGAAATTCACCAGCAATACCGCAGTGTTTTGGGTACCAAAGGTGTTGGGCTCCGGCGATGCCAATACCTGCACGCTGCCAGAGGTGGATGAATCCAGCGCCAGCACATTGCCGCTCTGGCTGCCCTTTACCTTCAAGCGGGCACCACTGGGCTGCCGTGGCCCCTTGCCTTTGAACTTCATTTCGACACGGCCTTTGTCGGTATGCAGGAAATAGCGATAGCCGCTTGTCTTGTCTGCATTGTGTACATGCAGCACTTCCAATTCACCTTCCAGCTCCACTTTGCCTGCGGCCTGCAACGCCTGTTGCGCCTGCGGCGGCACTGCCGCGTGTACCGGCGTAAAGCCGCCCACGGCTGCCATCAATGGCAGCAGCAGTGCGAGCTGAAAAATCTGACCTGACTTCTGGCCGGTGGCCTGGGTGCGGGTAAACATCGACTACTTCCTTTCACAAATGCCCTGGAACCTGCTTGCCGCCGTTGCCATGTGCCGGTGAGGCGCTGGCTTGCGCATTTTTCTGCAACTTTTCCAAGCATCCGGCCCATTTAAGACGAGATCATTTGGTTTAAAGCTCTAAAAGCAGAAAATGCGCTGCGGCTATTTTAAATATATTGTTTATTAGATTCCAAAATTGATAACAAAGCTTTCAGCTCAACCCTCGGCGCCTATTAACCAGAATTCATATCAAACCGGACCCGGTTTTTCTTGAATTCGTAGCGCTTCGTTTAGGATCTAGCCCTTACTATACACATCCTGATTTCAAAAAAAATAGGCAAAATATTTTATGACAAAATTAGTACATACAATAAATACTGTTTGTATATTTATTTATTCAACATTTTTCAAAAAGAATAATCCAGCAAAATCACTCACTTAACGTGTTATTTTTTACAACACCACACCGTCAACAAACTAATACACACCTGACACACACCGTCACAAAAATAGTGCCACCCATTATCTCCAGGATTACATCCATTTATTCTAAAAATAAAAAGCATCGTATATCATACTGCATATAAATTAGAAAAATACTTCACCAGTACAGTTACAATCAAAATATCAATGGATGGTTTTGGCAAAAACTTGCAATCATTGCTTAACAGTCAGATTTTGGCAAAAAAAATAGCCGCCAAATCGGCGGCGGCTATTCAGATTGCAAAAATAAAAGGCGAATTAATATAGCGATATTCTGCAAGTAGATAGTTACTCGGGCGAGAGTTCACCCGTGTCACTGCCCGCCTCGGATGGTGGGGATGGGATAGAAGGCGCCTCCGCGGCAGGCTGAGACGCCGCCTGTTCCGGCGCGCCGGAACTGTCGCTGACAGCACCGGGGGAGGCCGCTACCAATCGATAAACAAAGCGCCAATCAGCGTAGCTGTCGGCCTGGGCAAAATCGCGGTCTTGCGGCGAAAAATTATCCCGCTTCAGCGGCTTGCCTGCCGCCAGGCTATACACCCCGGCAATGCCTTCATCCGGGGCGCGGATAAGCCCCCATTCGGCCTTGGCGGTAAATGGATCGGGATAGACGCGGCGCAAATAGCGGCGAGTGAATGGAAAACGCGGGTCTTGCAACAGCGCCGCCAGCGTGGGCGGGAAACGTTTGGCCCCACCCGGCGACTGTTCATAGTATTGCGCGATAGCCTGCCGGAACTGATTGCCGATAAACAGCAGCTCTCTCTCACGTTGCCGCTGCACTACGGTTGACCAGATCTGCCCGCTTGCGGCCAACCACCAGCCCAGCACCAGCAGCACCGCCAGCAACCCCAGATAGCTGAAGCCATGCTGCCGACGCGGCCAGGCCGGGCGGCGTCGCGCCGAATGGCTACAGCTCGCGCAGCGGCGTGCCATCACGGGTCTCCCCTTCCGCGCCGCTACGAACATCGTAGACCCCGCCCTTGCTGGGGTCGTCCGGTGGGACCACCACCCAGCTGGTTTCGGTATCGGTAAACGGATCGGCCGGCAGTTTGCGTAAGTAGCGATCGGTAACCAGCGCTTGCAGGCTGTCCGGGTAGCGCGCCCGGTCGCCATAGTATTTGTCGATGGCATCGCGCATGGTAGACAGATCGCTCAGCAGCACCGCCTCGCGCGCCCTGGCCACGCTATCCAGGTAGCGGGGAACCGCGATGGTGAGCAACAGCGAGATGATCACCATCACCACAATCAGCTCGATCAGGGTAAAGCCGGCTGACCAGCGCCGTCTGCGGCCGTTACCACTGCCGGTAGGGGATGCCGTTGAGCCCGACGCCTTGCGACAACGAGTAAACATCATAGACATCTTCGCCCTCCTCGGGATTATCCGCCGGGCTGGCGTAGCTACGCAGTCCCCAGCTGTCGACCGGCGCCTGCTCGTTGCTGGCCATCGGGTCGCGGGGGATACGGCGCAGGAAATAGAAGCGGCGCTTGCCTTCCGGATCCTTGGGGTCGACCACGCCATCCGTCAGTACCGCCAGGGTCTTCGGATAACCGCTTTCGTCCGCCGCGCGGGGAATCTTGCCCTGATCCACCGCTGCCTTATAAGCATCAATGGCCTCTCTTAACTGCCGCAACGCCTGCTGCAGCGCCTGCTCCTTCTGCCGCTGCACCGTCAGCTCGGCCAGCGGCAGCGCCACGCTGGCCAGCAAAGCGATGATGGCAACCGTCACCACCAGTTCTATCAGAGTGAAACCCTGCATCCGACGGGAAAGCATGGCCATGCCCTCACTGAACTGGCGGTGTACTCCCGCCCGGTGGCGCGCCAGACGGCGGCACGGCCGGCGTCGAGCGGAAGGGCACGATCCCCGGCACCGGCACCATGCTCGGCGCCGGTGGTGGCGGCACAATGGCCGGCGTGGCGACGATGGTGGCCGGCGGTGCGCTGCCGCCGGATACGCCACCACCCACCGTACTTTCCGTCCCGGCCCGGAACTGGGTAAAGCGCGGGTCCGGCACCGCCAGGTTGTGCACGATATGCGGGGTAATCAGCAGCACGATTTCCGTTTTGGAACGGTTGTCGTTATTGCTGGAAAACAGCCGGCCAAGCAGTGGCAGATCGCCCAGCCCCGGCACCTTGGTGATCGAGCTGCGGTCCTCATCCTGAATCAGCCCGGCCAGTACCTGTGTCTCGCCATCGCGCAGCCGTAGCACGGTGTCCGCCGCCCGCGAGCCGATCTGGTACGCCGTACTGCTGCCAAAATCCACTTGCTTGACGATACTGCTGACCTCCAGGCCGACATCGATGGTGACGTCGTCATCCAGCCCGATACTGGGCTGTACTTCCAGTTTCACCCCCACGTCCAGATAGGACACCGACTGCGCGATACCGGCGTTCACCACCGCGGTGCTGGTAAACACCGGCACCTTGTCGCCGATGTGGATCTTGGCTTTCTCGTGGTTTTTCACCCGGATGCGCGGATTGGCCAGCACGTTGGCGTTGCTGTCCTGTGCCCGCAGCCGCAGCAGAATGGCCGGATTGGGAATGAAGGTGGTCAAGCCCAGCGGATTGGCGCGCAGGTCGATCATGCCGCTGGACAGGCTGCCGCCGGGCGTGGAGGAGGACACGATGACGCCGCCGGTGGTCGACGAGGTGGTGCTGCCCTTATCCAGCAAGCCGTAGCCGATCTGCGCCGGCCACTCGATACCCAGGTTCTGCAGCCGGGCGCGATTCACCTCCAGCACCTCGACCTCCAGAATCGCTTCCGGCTCGGCCAGATCCTGGGTGGCCAGCAGTTTCTCTGCCAGTTGCACCGCTTCCGGGGTATCCCGCATCACCACCAGGTTGCGTTTGTCGTCCACATACACATCGCGGGTCTTGACCAGCGCGCGGATCAGGTTGGCCGCATCCTTGGCCTCGGCATTGGCCAGGAAGAAACTGCGGATCACCAGCTCCTGATAGTCCTTCAGCTTGGCCGGGTTATTGGGGTAGATCATGACGGTGTTGTCGCTGAGCACCCGCTGGCTAAGCTGATTGGTGACCAGCAGCAACTGCACGGCATCCTCAATACGGGTATTGCGCACAAAGATGGTGGCGCGCAGATCCGGGCGCACATCCTTGTCGAACACAAAATTGATGCCGGCGGTGCGCGAGATCACCTCGAATACCGCCTTGAGTGCCGCATCACGGAACTCCAGCGTGATGGGCCGCGACATGGCGGCCTGCAACTGTGGGCTGAGCAGCGAGGGTGCGGCCTGCTGATCGTACAGCTTGCGCTGCAACACCCGCGCATCGCGCTGGCGCGGGTTTTCGGACAGCACCCGCTGCACCGTGGCCAGGGCGGCGGCGCGATCGCCTTTTTCCATCTGCTGCTGCGCATCGGCCAGCAGCTGCACATGACGGCGGCTGAGCGACAGCGCCTCCAGCCCATCCTGCGCCCGCTGGTTCTGCGCATCCAGCCGCAGCACGCGCTGGAACAGCTGCTCGGCATCGTCCAGCTGCCCGCTCACTTGGGCGCTGTTGGCTGCTGCCAGCCACTGGTTGATGGCCCGCTCGCGCTGGGTAAACAGGTAGCTCTTGTACTCGGCGTTACCCGGCTCGGCCTTGACCACCCGCTCAAGACGGGCCAGGCCTTCCTCGACATGGCCATCCAGCAGCAGCTGCTTGCCTTCCATGAACTCCTTGTTACTGGCACAAGCCCACAGCAGCAGCACGGTGGGGAGCAACACGATTAAGCGTTTCAATTTGCGCCTCCTATATCCAGGGTTTGCTGCATCTGGAGCGGCAAATAGGTGAGCCGCATGACGGGCGGGGTGATGGCTTCCACCCGGTAGGTCCCGTCGACGACATCATGGTTCTTCAACACCAGATTGCGATCGCCGTTGCTGACAAAGACGGTCACCTGGTCACCATCGACCAGCTTGCCGATATAGGTAAACGGCAAGGCAGGCGGGCTGGGTGGTGCGGGTTTTGGCGGTGGCGGCGGCACGTACCATGTCTGCTGTGGAAACAGGTTGGCCGCAGAGCCATCCTGCGGCACCTGCCGCGGCAGGCTCGCCAATGACAGCGCGCGCAGCTCTGCCTGCGGCGGGGCGGCGGCCTTGGTCACACGCACCCGCTCGCTGCTAACCACCGCCAGCGGGGCCTGTGCGCCGTCATCCGGCGCCATCACGACCAGCCCCAGCGTCACCACCAGGGCGGAAACCAGCAGCAAGACGCGTTGGCGTGGGGTCAGCATGCTCATTCCCCCCTCATCAGTACAGCCAGATGCATGGTGGCATCCAGCTGCTCCTGCCCGATGTTGTCGCGCTTGAAGCGCAGGTCATCCAGCAGCAGCGCCGGGTTGTCCGCCATTGCCCGCGACAGGAACTGCCGCAACTGGCGATAGTTGCCGCGCAGCGGCAGGGCGATTTCGTAGCGC
The DNA here is from genome assembly GCF_040148885.1 of Vogesella oryzagri. Lineage (NCBI taxonomy): Bacteria > Pseudomonadati > Pseudomonadota > Betaproteobacteria > Neisseriales > Chromobacteriaceae > Vogesella > Vogesella oryzagri. The sequence continues at coordinate 10,611 of NZ_JBEFLD010000009.1, read as the reverse complement.
AGCAGCTGGCTGCCCGGCAGGGGCTGCACCTTGTACTCTCCGCGCGGCAGCTGCAGTTGCTGTGCATCGGCCGCGGCATAGACTTTCTGCAGCCACTGCTCCGCCTGCCCCTGCACTGGGAAGGAACGATAAAACTGGCTGAGCCGCAGCTGCGGACTGGCTACCGGGTGCGCCTGCTGATAGCGCAGCTTGGCCAACGCCTGCCGCTGCAGCTGGATTTGCTGCTGCGTCGCCGTCAGCTGCGCTTGCAGCGGCCGGCTGACGGTGACATAGAACAGCCCGCAGCCCAGCAGCACCAGCAGCAGCACCCACAGTGCCTGGTCGGTCTGCGCCAGCAAGTAGCGCCAGCGGGCGGCGATCATGATGCCAGCTCCCACTTGGCCTGCAGCGTGAAGCGGATCGGTAGCTCCTTGTCCTGCAGATTGATGTGGTGCTCCTGCAGCGCCACGTCGCTGACGCCCGGCAGTTTTTCCAGCCGCGACATGTAGTCCAGCAGCGCCTGCCGCTGCTTGACCTCGGCGGTGATGCGCAACAGCCGTTTCTTGCCGTCCACCTCCAGCGCCAGCAAGGCAACCTGCTTGTTGGCCGCGGCTTCCAGCTCGGCGAACAAGGCGTCCCACGGCTGTGCCAGCTCGTCCCAGGTGGCATTGGCCTGCACGATCTGCTTCTGCAGCGCCGGGTCGAGCTTGCGCTCGCTCACCGGGCTTATCCGCTGCAATGCCTGCTGGTTATGGTTGGCCAGTGCCTGGAACTGCTGCAGATTGGCCGTCTGCTGCCGGTAATGCCAACCGGTCAGCGCTACCGCCGCCACGGCCAGCAGCAGCAACAGCACGCGTCCCGGCCGCACACGCCGGGCCTGTACGAAGTCTAGTTCGAGGGCGCGCATCATCTCCCTCCTCCGCTCGACGCCAGGCCATAGCATGCGGCCAACGCCGAACCTGGATGACCGGCCTCGGCGGGTAGCTGCAGCGGGCGCAGGCGTGGACTTGGCCGCGTCGGCGCGATGGCATAGCCGGGGGTAAAGGTGGCCAGCTCGCTCGGCAGCTGCGACTGTTCCAGCTGCAGCAGCATGCGATGCAGCGCCAGCGACGCCGCGCCCGGCTGCTCGGCCGGCAGGGTTTCAAACAGCAAGCTCTGCCAGCTGGCATGGCGGAAACTGGCCAGACTCAGTAGCCCCGGCTCGGCCAGCAGCAGGCCACCATCCTGCACGTTCAGCTGTTTGCGCCACAGATTGAAGGCCACCATGAGATAGGGCTGCACCAGCTGCAGGCGGATAGCCAGCTTGTCGCAAAGCCCCTGCAGACTGGTAAGCAGCGCCTCGTCGATGGCGCACGCCAGCACCGCGCGGCCATAGCCATTGCCGGACAGGCGATAGCGCCAGCCGGCGGCCAACTCGCCAAACACCTGGCGGTAATTGTGCCGCGCCAGCGCCAGCCACTCTGCCGGCCCGTGCAGCTCGTCGCTCCACGGCAGCAATTGATAGCGTGCCAGCCGATTGGACAGCACCACGCTCAGCACCGGCCGCTGCCACTGTCGGCTGCGCAGCAGTTGCTCCAGCTGCGGCAACAGCGCTTGCCAGCCGGGGGTGGCATCCGCGTCGGCGCTTACCGTGATGTCGCTCAGCTGCGGACGCCACCCGGCCCGGGCATGGCGCAACACCAGTTGCTCGGGGGTGATTGCCAGCACTAGCCGGTCATGCCACGAAAGTAACACGATTGACTTCCTGTAATGTGGTCTCGCCGCGGACCACCATATCCATGGCAGCCTCCCGCAAGAAGCGCGTCCCGTTGCGCCGCGCCGCTTCCTTGATGGTGCGGATCGGTTCCCGCATCACGATCAATTCGCGAATCTCATCCGTCAGCCGCAGCATCTCCCCGATCGCCTTGCGGCCCTTGAAACCGGTGCCACGGCAGTGACCGCAGCCGCTGCCGGCACGGAAGTTGGCCACGGCGGTCTGCTCCGCGGTGATACCGGATGCGGCCAACAGTGCCGCCGATGGCTGCTCCGGGTGTGAGCAATGCGGGCAGTTAAGCCGCACCAGCCGCTGGGCAAAAATGCAGTTCAGCGCGGAAACAAAGCTGTAGGGTTCCACCCCCATGTGCACGAAGCGGCCAATGACATCGAACACGTTGTTGGCGTGCACGGTGGTGAACACCAGGTGCCCGGTCAGCGCCGCCTGCACCGCAATCTGCGCGGTTTCGGTATCGCGGATTTCGCCCACCAGGATCTTGTCCGGGTCATGGCGCAGAATGGAGCGCAGCCCGCGGGCAAAGGACAGGCCCTTTTTCTCGTTGACCTGAATCTGCAACACGCCGGGCAGCTGGTATTCCACCGGCTCTTCGATGGTGATGATCTTGTCGCGGCCGGAGTTGATCTCGGTGACGGCGGCGTACAGCGTGGTGGTCTTGCCGCTACCGGTCGGCCCGGTGACCAGCACCATGCCGTAAGGCTCGCAGATGTAGCGGCGCATCTCGCCGATCAGCCCTTGATCGAAACCCAGGCTGTCCAGCCGCAATTCATGCAGCTGGTCGGTCAGCGCCTGCCGGTCCAGGATGCGCAGCACCGCATCCTCGCCCAGCAGGCTAGGCATGATGGAGACGCGGAAATCCACCTCGCGGCCCTGCATGGCGATCTTGAAGCGGCCGTCCTGCGGAATGCGCCGTTCGGTGATGTCCAGCTCCGACATCACCTTGACCCGCGACACCATCTGCTCGGCCAGATCCGCCCCGCGCAGGCTACCGGCCGGCAGCAACACCCCGTCCACCCGGTATTTCATCGCCAGCCCGCCGGCTTCGGCCTCCAGGTGAATGTCGCTGGCGCCCATCTTCAAGGCGTCGTAAATCACCGAGTGCACCAGCTTGACCACCTGGCTAGTGTCCTCGCTGATGGACTTGTAGGAGATATCCTCGATCGCCGTGGTCGCCACCTGGGCATTGCCATCGTGGCCAAGCAGCAGATCCACCGCGCGCCAGGATTCCTCCGAGCGCAGCAAGAAGGCGGCAAGGTCGGCATGGTGCACCAGGCACCAGTTGGCCGCAGCCGGCACCGCGCAGTTGGCCCAGGCGCGGAAGTCCGCATCGAACGGATCGACAAACAGCAGTTGCAGCGCTCCGTTCTCGGTCCGGCACAGCATGCACTCGTGCTGCGCGGCCTCCAGATACGGCACGATTTCGAACGCCGGTGTCAGCGACTGCAAATCCTCCATACTGCGCACCGGGTAGTGAAAGGTCTGCGCCAACGACGCCACGAACGCCTCCGGCGACAAGCCAGAGCGCTCCTCCAGAATGGAAATCAGTGGCCGGTTGTGCAGCCGGGCCAGCTCGCGCGATTCGCGCAGCTGGGCATCCGTCAACACGAGGGTGCGACCCGGCAGTAAGGCGTCCTGGCTCATCGTATGCTCCCAGCCAGCTCGAAAATCGGCAGGTACATCAGCACCACTACCGCACCGATCAGCAAACCGATAAATGCCATCAGCACCGGCTCGAACAAGCGCGTAAAGCGCTCGACGGTCATGGCAATCTCGTCTTCATAGAACTTGGCGATGTGCTCCATCATTGCGCCCATCTGCCCGCTTTTTTCCCCTACCCGCAACATGCGCAATACCACCGGCGTGGTCAGGTCGTTGCCATGCATGGCTTGCGACAACGGCTTGCCTTCCGCAATCTGGGCCGCCACCTGCTGCAGGCGGTCACTCATCGAAAACTGCAGCAGCCCCGCCACCATGCCCAGCGCCGGCACCACCGGAATCCCGCTGACCAGCAGCATGCCGAGCATGCGATAGAAGCGGGCCAGCTGATACAAGTGCATGTGCACGCCCAGCACCGGCAGCTGCCACAGGCGATCCAGCAGCCAGCGACGCACGCCCGGACGGCTCAGCAGCTGGACGAGCAGCACCAGAGCGGCCAGCACCAGCAGCAGCAACGTCAGCGCATGTCCTTCGATAAACTGCCCCCACTGCAGCAGCAGGCGGGAGAAAAGCGGCAGCTCACTGCCGACCGCCTCATACACCCGAGAAAACCGCGGCACCACATAGCCCAGCAGAAACAGGAAAACCAGCGACCCCATCAAGATCAGCAAGGCGGGATAGATCGAGGCATTGACCAGTTTTTTCTTCACCAGGTCCGCTTGCTCCTGGTAGGCGGCATAGCGTTTCAGGGCCTGCTGCAAATCACCGGTTTTTTCACTGGCACGCACGGTGGCAATATACAGGGCAGGAAATATAGCGGGATAAAACTGTAAGGCATCGGAAAAAGACTTGCCTTCTTTCAATAGGCCGACAATCTGCAGCAATATTTGTCTGGATTCTGCACGCTGCTCTTTTTCATTCAGCGTTTCAATCGCCTCGACCAATACCAGACCGGCGGCCAACAGTGCCAATAACTCCTGGGTAAACAGATTCAATTGAAAACCGGTATGTTTCTTGCCAGATAATAAACTGCTACCTGACTGGCGTTTTATGGTCAATACCGCATAGCCCTGGGCATCGGCCTGCCGCAGCGCATCATCGTCGCTTGCCGCATCCAGTGTCAGCAACTGTATTTTGCCGATTCTATCGACTGCCTTGATTTCGAATTGCATGGCTGCGCTACCAGTTTCCGATATCGGCTTCCTCGCCGCTGCCCCCCAGTTGCCCATCTTTGCCATAGCTGAACAAGTCAAAATCGGCGTGTTCACCGGGGTAGCGATAAATATAATTACGCCCCCACGGATCCTGCGGCGCGGCCTTTTTCAGATACGGCCCCTGCCAGTTTGGCTCGTCGGTCGGCTTGCCAAACAGCGCAGTCAAACCCTGCTCACTGGAAGGATAATGCCCGGTATCAAGGCGGTATTGATCCAGCGCCTTTTCAAACGCATCTATTTGCGCCCGTGCCGTTTTTACCTCGGCCTTGCCAACTTGCGCAAAATAGCGCGGCGCAACATAGCCGGCCAGCAAGCCAATGATGACCAGCACCACCAGCAGTTCTAGCAAGGTAAAGCCGGCATGCCTGCTGCCACGATCAGAAAAAACAGAAAAAAATGACACGCAACACTCCCTGCAAACATAAAGTTTGGGAAAGCAATGCAGCTGTCCATCATGGTTTCAAATAGATTGCGCATGCTGCATATTTAGCTTGGCTTCTTTATAGTGCAGCCAATTTTTTCCGCCATTAATTTCATGCTACCCTGTAGTCTGCCTCGTGCTTATTAATGCCGTAAAAATAACTGGTACGCATATTTAATTATCAATGCAAGCATGAATTTGCTTACCACCAATACCCAATGGCACAACAGCGCAGAAAATCCTTTCTGGATAGTATGCCGACATGAAGCCCGCCGGCAGCCCGGCAGTCAGCCGCCCACGGCGCCCCGCAACCAGCGCGGCCACGCGGGCGAGATGAAACAAGGGAGATGACAGGCGGCCACACGTGGCAGCGCTGACTGGCCGCTGTGCGCCAGCCACAGCCGGGCTGCGCGGCGGCACCGCACGGCAGACACGCCAGCTGGGCTGGTGTCAGAACGTTGGCCGCACACCATTTCCTGGCAGACAATGCCCGTCGGGTATTGTATTGTCGTAGTGAAAGTGCCCGGGTCGATAAGGCATGTCTCGCTGCCGCACGGCAAACAAATCACCACGCAGGATTTCCACCATGGCAATGAACAAGCAGCTGAATCCAGCCTCCTTCATGGAGCTGCTGCTGGATGCCGTGTGCGCGGTGGATAGCGACGGCCGCTTTGTGTTTGTCAGCGCCGCCGGCGAGCAGATCTTCGGCTACACGCCGGAGGAGATGGTGGGCCACTCCATGCTGGCCTTCATCCATCCCGCCGACCGTGAGCGCACGCTTGCCGCCGCCGGCAAGATCATGGCCGGCCAGCCCAACCCGCATTTTGAAAACCGCTATATCCGCAAGGATGGCAAGGTGGTGCACATCATGTGGTCGGCCCGCTGGTCCGAATCGAACCAGATGCGCATTGCCGTGGCGCGCGATGTCACCGAACGCAAGCGGGCGGAATCGATGCAGGCGGCGCTGTTTGCCATCTCCGAAGCCGCGCATGCCGCCGAGAATCTGCCGGCGCTGTATCAGCAAATCCACCAGATCATTGGCGAGCTGTTGCCGGCGCAGAATTTCGCGGTGGCCCTCTACGATGCCGCCAGCCAGCAGCTGAGCGTGCCCTACCAGGTAGATACGCGCCCGGCAGACGCGCCGCTGACGCCGCCGGACCTGTGTGCGCTGGGCAATCAGGTCATCACCAGCGGCCAACCTTTGCTGTGGCAGCGGCAGTTGAATCAGCCGGAATGCGCCGCGGAGCTGGACGACCCCCTGCTGCAAAGCTGGCTGGGCGTGCCGCTGTGCGCCAGCATGGGCGTGACCGGCGTGCTGATTCTGAAAAGCTACCACGCCAGCATGAGCTATACCCTGCAGCATCAGGAGCTGCTGCAATACGTCTCTACCCAGATCGCCACCGCCATCGAGCGCAAGCAGCTGCACAGCCGCCTACAGCATCTGGCCCAGCATGATGCCCTCACCGGGCTGCCCAACCGCGCGCTGCTGAACGACAAGCTGCAAAACGCGCTGACCAAGGCGATCCGCCACAACAGCCGGGTGGCACTGCTGTATCTGGACCTGGACAACTTCAAGCACATCAACGACAGCCTGGGCCACACCACCGGCGACCTGCTGCTGCAGGCGGTGGCCAGCCGCTTGAGCCAGTGCGTGCGCGGTTCGGACTCGGTGGCGCGCATTGGCGGCGACGAGTTCATCGTGCTGATCGAAAACCACCTGCGGCCGGAACATGCCAGCCTGGTGGCGGAGAAAATCCAGCAGGCGTTTGCCACGCCGATCGACGTCAATGCCTGCGCGCTGCAAGTCCATGTCAGCGTCGGCGTCGCCCACTTCCCGGAACACGGCAGCAACGGACAGCAGCTGCTCAGCCACGCCGACGACATGATGTACCAGATGAAGAAGCAGCGCCGCGGCCAGCACGCGCGCTGATTGCGGCCAACCTTTGGCGACAAAAAGCCCCGGCAGCTTGCGCTACCGGGGCTTTGTACTGCGTTAGCGGGGTGGCTTACAGCCAGCCAGCCACACGGGCGCTGTTGCCGGCTACCCATTTTTCGGCCGCAGCGGCCGGCTTGATGCCGTTTTCCACGTCCAGCATCACGTTACCCACCTCTTCCGCCTTCCAGCTGAATTTCTTCAGGAAGCTGGCCACGGCCGGTGCCTTGGCCGCCAGGCCCGGGTTCACCACGGTATCAACATGCTCCTCTTCGCCGTAGACCTTTTTCGGGTCTTCCAGGAAGCGCAGGCGCCACTTGGCAAACATCCAGTGCGGAATCCAGCCGGTTACCGCGATCGGGCGCTTGGCATTGATGGCACGAGCCAGCTCGGACGCCATACCCGGGCCGGAGCTAGGCATCAGCTTCACATCCAGGCCGTAATCCTTGATCGCCACCTCGGTGCGCTTCATCACCCCGGCGCCGGCATCAATGCCGACGATGCGACCCTGAAACACCTCCTTGTACTTATTAAGGTCGGTAATGGTCTTGGCCGGCACGTATTCCGGCACGATCAGGCCGATCTTGGCACCCGGATAGTTGGTACCGGCGATCACCACCTTGTCCTTCAGCTTCTGGTAGTAGTCACCATGGGTGGCCGGCAGCCAGGCCGACAGCGTGGCATCCAGATCGCCACGCGCCACGCCCTGCCACATGATGCCGGCCGCTACCGGCACCAGCTCTACCGGGTAACCGAGCTTGGTCTTGATGATGTTGGCCGCCACCTGGGTAGTGGCCACGCTGTCGGACCAGCCTTCCACATAACCAATCTTGATCGTCGGCTTGTCAGCAGCATAAGCGCCGGCACTACAAGCCACGGCGGCTGCCAGCAACGTCATACGGGTGAAGTACTTGCTATTTGTGTTCATCTCTATTCCTCAGCCTGTTATGTAGGTAATCACGAGAAACTGCCCATTGCGAGCACCTGAATGGCACTTCTTATTGAATCTCTTCCGGCTTCACCACCAGCCAGTTCTTGTCGGCGGTTACCGCCTGACCCAGTGCCTTTTGCTGCTGGGCGGATTTTTCCCACCACGATTGCATTGCCGGCATGTACTTGGCCTTGCGGTTCACCCACACCCGCATGCCGCCCTTGTCGATATCGGTACTGTTAAGCAGCATGTAGCCATCGGAAATCGGCGTATCGCCCGCCACCAGCACCGGTTTGCGCCACTGGTCGATCCAGCCGACGATGCTGCCGAGCTTGCCTTCATACCAGGTCATCGGGTTCATCAGGAACGGCGTCAGCTCCAGCCCCAGGTTGGCCGCAGCGTCGTACTTGCCCTTCTTGATCTGCAGCCGCGAAGTGGTCAGCGCGCCGCTGGCACGATCTTTCAGCAGCAGGTTCACCCCGATCACGTTCTGCGGCTTGACGTTGTAGCCATACTTCGGATCGCTGGCCACCATGCGCACCAGCTCCTCGCTGGCGGCGGTCATCACATACACCTCGATGCCGTTTTCCTGCAGCTTGTTGTACAGCTCCTGCATGCCGGTGTAGATGCGTGGCCGGTTGACCGTGCCCTCCACTACCTGCTCGCCGTTGTAGTACTTGATCGGGATCGGCTTGTCGTAGGCCATCAGCTCGTCGACGTAGCCCTTCAGCTCTTTCAGCGTGAAACCGGAGAACACCTGCGCCACCCACGGGTAGCACACCAGATCGTCCACCTCGCACAAGCGGTAGTAGTAGCTGTTGAGGCTCTCCCTGAAGCCCGGACCGTCCTTGAACGGCAGCAGCTTCAGCGACGGGTCCAGCTTGTCGCGGGTCAGCACGCCCTTCATTTCCAGATAGGGCAGCAACGATTCTTCCAGGTCATAGCGGTAACTGGTGTTGTCCATGTCGAACACCGCGTACTCGCCCTTGTTGGCATGCTTGCTGATCAGGCCATTGAGCCGACTGGCGGCATCTGCCGGCCAATGCGCCAGTTCGGTGGCTTGGCTACCGGCGGCGGCCAGCAGCAGTGACAGGGAAACGGTAAGGCGTTTGAAACGATTCATCAGCAACTCCTGTAGGTGGGGACAAAACTGCCGACAACAAAAAACCCGGCATGCCTTACATGCCGGGCTGAATTGGATTTACGCCCCCCATACCTCGCCAAATACCCGCAGCCAGTTTTCCCCCAGCACCTTGCGCATCTTGCTTTCGCTCCAGCCGGCCTTTTCCATGGCAGCGGTCAGATTGGGCGTTTCGCCGATGGTGCGGATGCCTTCCGGGTTGAGGATGGTGCCAAAGCTGGTCAGGCGGCGATAGCGGCCCTTGTCGTGGGTGATCCAGTCGAAGAAGCCCTTGTCGTAGCCCTGGGTAAAGTCGGTGCCGAAGCCGACGCAGTCTTCGCCCACCAGATTGATCACGTAGTCCATCGCTTCCACGTAGTCGTCGACGGTGGCTTCGATACCGCGCTTGAGGAACGGTGGGAACATGGTCACGCCGATGAAGCCGCCGTGGTCGGCAATGAACTTCAGCTCCTCGTCGCTCTTGTTACGCGGGTGCTCTTTCAGGCCGGACGGCAGGCAGTGCGAGTAGCACACCGGCTTCTTGGATTCCAGGATCGCCTCTTTCGAGGTGTTGCCGCCGACGTGCGACAGGTCAACCATGATGCCGGTGCGGTTCATCTCGGCAATCACCTCGCGGCCAAAGCCGGACAGACCGCCATCACGCTCGTAGCAGCCGGTGCCGATCAGGTTCTGCGTGTTGTAGCACAGCTGCACCACGCGCACGCCCATATCGGCGAAAGCCTCGATGTAGCCGATGTTGTCTTCGAAGGCATGCGCGTTCTGGAAGCCCAGGATGATGCCGGTCTTGCCGTCGGCCTTGGCCTTGCGGATGTCGTCGGTGGTGCGCACCAGCGACAGGATTTCGTCGTACTGGCGGATTTTCTGCTTCATCTCGGCGATGTTGCTCACGGTATCGGCAAAGCCTTCCCATACCGACACGGTACAGTTGGCCGCGGTCAGGCCGCCCTTGCGCATGTCTTCGAAGACCGAGCGCTCCCACTTGGCGATAATCAGGCCGTCAATAACGACGCTGTCTTGATGCAATGACATGATGGCGTTTCCTTTGAGCATGAGTTGGCCGCAGCGGGGCGTCAGGCGCACCGCCGAGACAGAATTAACAGTGACAGATCAGGCAGTCACGGCCTTGCGAGCCGGGGTGGCGTGCTGCTTGTCCACCAGCCGCAGCAGCGGGTGGCTGGCCGATTCCGGCAGCTTGGTCACCGCAAAGCGGTACGGTGTCGCCACCTTGCGCAGCAGCAGCCACAGGTAGTCGGCAAAGCTGCGACGAATCACCAGAAACACCCCGTCGTTCTCCAGCCGCAACACCATGCCACCCGCTTTGCCCAGCACGGTGTTCACCACCTGGCCCACGGCGATCGATTCGAAGTCGTACACCCCCATGTGGCGCAGCACGGTGACGTGCTCGGCACCTGACAGCGACAGGCAGGTCAGCCCGCCACTGTTGTCCACCGCCTGGGCGAACAGGCCGGCAAAGGCGGCATCGAAAGCGGCCAACCTTTGGGTCAGCTCGGCGCGGCGGGTGATCAGCAGCAGCTCGTCCGGCGACTGCCACAGCAGCACGCCCG
>NZ_JBEFLD010000010.1:0-154653 GCF_040148885.1 Vogesella oryzagri | reverse complement strand
GTGTTACCACTGACATCCGTGTCACTTTCTCTTGCAGTGCAAGTGTCTGGCTCGCCAGGCACTTACACCTATCGGTTATTCGTTTTGTTAAAGAGCGGTGCTGACTTCGCTTCGTTGCGTCGTCAGCTGATGGAGCGAACTATACGCAGTCGATTTAACCCCGTCAACACGTTTTTTTAAAAAAACCATCACATTTCAAGCAAATATAACGCAACACCATGAAATAAAAGAAAAATTCCATATGAAAATCATAATTAACCAATCAGCAATCAAGGTAAAACCAGCAAAACAGGCCGCAATGACAATGCCAGATGTGCCATTTCAGCTATTTCTGCCATTTTTTATTGCTTATAGCCAATATAAAAACAAAGGGCCGCATTAGCGGCCCTTGTTCATGTATCAGCACCCGGCTGACGGCGGCAGACAAACTAGCTGCGATAGTCGGCGTTGATCTTCACATAGTCATAGGAGAAGTCGCAGGTCCACACGGTGGCATTGGATAGGCCACGGCCCAACACCACGCGCACGGTAATCTCGGCCTGCTTCATGACACGTTGGCCGTCTTCCTCCTTGTAGTCCGGATTGCGGCCGCCGTCCTTGGCCACCAGCACGTCGTCCAGATACATCTCCAGACGATCAACATCCAAGTCGGCAATGCCGGCGTAACCGATGGCGGCCAGCAGGCGGCCCAGGTTCGGATCGGAGGCAAAAAACGCGGTTTTCACCAGCGGCGAGCGACCGATGGCGTAGCCGACTGCCTTGCACTCGGCGACGGTACGACCGCCTTCCACCTGTACGGTAATGAACTTGGTGGCGCCTTCGCCGTCACGCACGATGGCCTGCGCCAGTTCGATGGCCACTTCCAGCACCGCAGCCTTCAGCTGCTCGTAAGCGGCGGAGGTGGCGCTGTCGATGCGAGCAGCGCTGCCCTGCCCGGTAGAGATCAGCATGAAGCTATCGTTGGTGGAGGTGTCGCCGTCGATGGTGATGCTATTAAAGCTGAGGTCGGCCACTTCTTTCACCAGCTGGTTCAGCAGCGGGCGGGTCACCGGCGCGTCGGTGGCGATGAAGCCGAGCATGGTGGCCATGTTCGGGTGGATCATGCCGGCGCCCTTGGCGATACCGGTGATGTTCACCGTCTGGCCGTCGATCTGGATGGTGCGGCTGGTGGCCTTGGGCGCCACGTCGGTGGTCATGATGGCTTCGGCGGCATCGGCCCAGCTGGCGGTCTTGCGCTGCGGCAGCGCGCTGGTGATCTTGTCCACCGGCAGCGGCTCCAGGATCACCCCGGTGGAGAACGGCAGAATCTGTTCCGGCAGGCAGTCCAGCTCGGCGGCCAGTGCCTCGCACACCGCGCGGGCATGCTGGCGACCGGATTCGCCGGTACCGGCGTTGGCATTACCGGTATTCACCACCAGCGCGCGAATCTGCACGCCGGCATCCAGGTGCTGCTTGCACAGCTGCACCGGGGCGGCACAGAAACGGTTCTGGGTGAACACGCCAGCCACGGTGTTGCCCTTATCCAGACGAATCACCAGTACGTCCTTGCGACCCGGCTTCTTGATGCCGGCTTCGGCATAGGCCAGATCGACACCGGCGATGGGGGCGAGCTTGCTGTTATCTACAGGCTTGAGATTCACGGGCATGACGTTTCTCCGAAATTCGATGTCGCAAGATTGTAACTGAACGCCGCGCCCCGATCACCCTCAGCTGTCGCCCTGCTCCTGCACCAGCCCCAGCAGCGCCTCACCGTAGCGCGCCACTTTCAGCTCGCCCAGGCCATACACTTTTTTCAATGCGGCCAACGTTGCCGGCCGCTGCTGCACCAGCTCCTGCAAGGTGCGGTCGTTACATACCGCGTAGGCCGGCACATTGTGTTCGTCGGCGGTGGCCTTGCGCCAGCGCCGCAGCGCCGACCACAAGCGCTCTTCGCGCTCGGTGCGCAGCCAGCGCTCGCCGTGCACGCTCTGGCGCTGGCGCGCCTCGGCCAGCGGACGCAGTTCGATCTGCTCGGTGCCCTTGAGAATGCTGCGGCAGGCATCGGTGAGCAGCAACGACTGGCCGCGCACTACGTCCACCTGCAGCAGCTTGCGCGCCACCAGCTGGCGGATCACCGAGCGCCAGGCCTTCTGATTCAGCTCTTTGCCGATGCCGAAGGTGGACAGCTGATCGTGGCCGGCCTGCTGCACATGCTGGTTGGGACGCCCCAGCAGCACATCAATGATGTGGCCGGCCGGGTAACGTTGGCCGCAACGGTAGATGCAGGACAGCAGCTTCTGCACCACCGTGGTGGCGTCGAAGGTAGCCGGCGGGCGCAGGCAGTTGTCGCACTGGCCACATGCCGGCGCCGTCTCGCCGAAGTAGGCCAGAATCTGCTGCCGACGACAGCTGGCGGTTTCGCAGTAACCGAGCATGGCGTCCAGCTTGGTCAGCTCCACTTGCTTCTGCTGCGCCGGGCTGTCGCCGCCCTCAATCATCTGCGTCAGCTGCACCATGTCGTTGAGGCCGTAGCACAGCCAGCTGGTGGCCGGCAGGCCGTCGCGGCCGGCGCGGCCGGATTCCTGGTAGAAGTTCTCCGGGCTCTTGGGCAGGTCGATATGGGCGACGAAGCGCACGTCCGGTTTGTCGATGCCCATGCCGAAGGCGATGGTGGCCACCATTACGATGCCGTCGTCGCGCAGGAAGGTGCGCTGGTTGCGATCGCGCTCCTCGTGGCTCATGCCGGCGTGGTAAGGCAGCGCGCGGATGCCGTTTTCGCCCAGCCATTGCGCGGTATCGTCCACCCGCTTGCGCGACAGGCAGTAGACGATGCCGGAGGCGGCAGGGAAATCATTCTCGATGAAGGCCAGCAGCTGCTTCTTGGCGCTGTCCTTTTCCACCACCTGATAGAACAGATTGGGGCGGTCGAAACTGGTGACGAACTGGCGCGCATCCTGCAGCTGCAGGAAATGCAGCATGTCGGCGCGGGTTTCGGCGTCGGCGGTGGCGGTGAGCGCGATACGCGGCACCTGTGGCCAACGCTGGAACAGCTGCCCCAGTTGCTGGTATTCCGGGCGGAAGTCATGCCCCCACTGGCTGACGCAATGCGCCTCGTCCACCGCGAACAGCGCGATCTGCGGCAGGCTGGCGAGAAACTCCAGGAAGCGCGGCGACAGCAGCCGCTCCGGCGCCACATACAGCAGATCCAGCGCGCCCTCGCGGGCGAAGTGGGCGATGGCACGCGCCTCATCCGGCGTGGTGGCGGAATTCAGGCATGCCGCCGCCACCCCCGCTTCGCGCAGCGTGGCGACCTGATCCTGCATCAGTGCGATCAACGGCGACACCACCAGCGCAAGGCCGGGGCGCAACAACGCCGGAATCTGGTAGCACAGGCTTTTGCCGCCACCGGTAGGCATCAGCACCAGCGCGTTACCGCCGCCGGCGACATGGTCGATGATGTCGGCCTGCATGCCCCGGAACGCCGGGTAGCCAAAAGTAGTCTGGAGAAGGGAGAGTGCGTCCTGCATCGGGTTTTCCGCGTGAAGGGCGCCATTGTACGCAAAAACCGCCGGCCCCGTGTCCGGCAACGGCGCCGCGCGCCATCCCCGCCCGGCAAGCACCGCCCAGCCTGCCTGACATGGCGGCAGGCCGCGGGTTTTAACGGAGAAACACTACTGTGAAGCCGCCCTATATGCGAGACTTGCGCTGTTTATGCAGCCAGAGCCTGACCATGAAGCCTTATATCCTGTTTGCCCTTGCCCTGCTGGCCCTGACCGGCTGCGCCAGCACCAGCAGCGTCGGCGGCAAGACCAGCGCCGGCAAGGGCGTGATCCAGCTGCCGCCGCGCCAGACACCGCAGGCACGGCCACCGGTGGTGGCCAACGCGGAGTGGGTGATTCTGGGCGTATCGCCCAATGGCAACATCCTGCACGAGATCGACAAGCTCAGCATCCGCCGCAAAGGCACGCTGACGCTGTTCCGCGACCGCAAGACCATCTTCAATCCGAAGAAGGAAAACTTCCTCAACACGCCGCAGCACAAGCAATCGATCAATAGCTGGGAAGTGGACTGCGTCGCCTCGACTTTCCGGCTGGCGGCCATGCAGCTGCTGGACGAAAACGGCCGGGAAATCCTCAGCCGCACTTATAATGACAGCGAAATTCGGCCGATGCCGGTGGTGCGCCAGTCGGCCTCCTTCCAGCAGCTGGATTACGTCTGCAAACAGGCTATCGCCGCCTGAGCAACAACCGGGCTGCGGCCAACTTGAAAAGGGTGATCATGCGACGGGTGGTATTCAATCAGAAAGGTGGGGTGGGCAAATCCACCATTACCGTCAACCTGGCCGCCGCCGCTGCCAAGGCCGGCCGCAAGGTGCTGTTGCTGGACCTGGATCCACAGGGCAACGCCAGCCACTACCTGACCGGCAGCAGCACGGTGCCCGAGGCCAACGCGGCCAACTTTTTCAACCAGATGCTGAATATCAGCCTGTTTGAAAAGAAACCGCAGGATTTCATCGCCCCCACCCGGCACGACAACCTGCACCTGATGGCGTCGCACCCGGAGCTGTCAGAGCTGATGGTCAAGCTGGAGGCGCGCTACAAGATGTTCAAGCTGCGCGAAACCCTGCTGCAGCTGGAAGCCGAATACGATGAGATCTGGATCGACACCCCGCCGGCCCTCAACTTCTACACCCGCTCGGCGCTGATTGCGGCCAACCGCTGCCTGATCCCGTTCGATTGCGACACCTTCTCGCGCCAGGCCCTGCTGGGGCTGCTGGACAGCGCCGCCGAAATCCGCGCCGACCACAACCCGGAACTGCAGATCGAAGGCATCGTGGTCAACCAGTTCCAGCCCCGCGCCAGCCTGCCGGTGCGCATGGTGCAGGAGCTGCGGGACGCCGGCCATCCGGTGCTGCACCCGCCGCTGTCGGCGTCGGTGAAGATTCGCGAATCGCATGAGCGCAGCCTGCCGATGGTGTTCCTCGACCCCAGACACAAACTGGCGCAGGAATTCAGCCAGCTGTACGCCAACCTGGCGCAACACTGAGCGGCCGCTGCGGACGCTCGCCAGCCCCGCCGATGAAAGCCCGGCTCAAGCCCGCCCCCCTGCTGCTGACCAGCGTGCTGCTGGCGGGCGGGCTATGGCTGCTGGCCATGCTGCTGCAGCAACAGGCCGAAGACAACAGCCGTCGTAGCCACCAGCTGTCGCAAGCGGCGCAACATCTCGCCGAGCTGAACCAGCGCTTGCAGCAGCTGCTGCAAAGTGGCCAGACCGCCACCGAGCTGCTGCTGAGCACGGAAAGCAGCGGCAACACCAGCAACGGCAGCTTTGCCCGCTATGCTCCCTACGTACTGTCGTCCAATAGCGCCTTTGATTTTCTGGCCGTGATCCAGCGGGTGGACCCGCGCCAGCGCGACAGCATCGAGCTGAACCAGGGCCTGCTACTGCGCCAGTTCAATGGCACCCGCCTGGAACCGGCCGCCAAGCGCGCCATGTACTTCCCGGTTGCCCAGCAATACCCGGACGATAGCCAGGCGCTGCCGCTGCACCTGGATCTGGGCGCGCAACCGGAGGTGCTGACCACCCTGCTGCGCGCCGCCGCCGACGGCCTGCCCGCCTTGGCGCAGCTGCATACCGGCAGCAGCCAGCGGCTGGTGCTGTTTTTCACCGCCAAGGCCCGGCCGCAGCCACTGCTGCTGGCTATCGGCCTCAGCCCGGAACAGCTGCTGAGCGGCAACAGCCAGGGTGAAGCCGCCGAGCAGCTGCGACTGCGCATCCTGATCCAGGATCGCCGCCACCCGCTGCTGGCCGACAGCCACCCCAGCCTGCCGCTGCCGGCGCTGCCGCTGCTGCGCGCCAGCCGCATCATCGGCGGCCAGCAGCTCACCTTCGAACTGCTGCCGGTGGAAGACAGCGCCAGCCATAGCCACCTGCTCGCCGGCACGCTGATGCTGATCGCGCTGGCGCTGCTGGCCGCCACCGCGCGCCAGCTGGCCCGGCAGGGCCGCCAGACCCTGCACTACCAGAGCGGCATGATCGGCCGGCTGCAGGAAAGCAATCTCGGGCTGAAAACCCAGCTGGAGCGCCAGCAGCAGCGGCTGAAACCGCTGCAGGAAATCGAAGACCGCTACCGCAGCCTGCTGGCGCAGCAGAGCGACGGCGTGATTCTGCTCAGCCGCGAAGGCCAGGTACTGCAAGTCAACCCGGAAGCCGCCCACCTGATTGGCCAGCCGCCGGACGCGCTGCTGCAACTGCCGGCCGGCGCGCTGATCAGCGAGCTGTACCCGCCGCTGCACAGCCGCTTTGCCGACCATGTCGCCCCGCTGCTGGGCCACCCCTTCGAAGCACTGCTGATCTGCGACCAGGCCTTCATGCTGCAGGTGGAGCTGTCGCTCAGCCTGATCCAGCCGGCAAATGCCACGCCGTTCTACCTGGTGGTGTGCCGCAATATCGCCGCGCGCAAGGAGCGCGAAGCCGCGCTGCTGCGGCTGACCGATACCCTGGCGGAACAGGTGGAAACCCAGTCGCGCCAGCTGTCCGCGCTGCTGGACGCCAGCCCGATGGCGATGGCCTATATCGTCGACCGCCATTTCAAGCAGGTGAACAAGGCGTTCCTGGCGCTGTTCCACTACCGCGAGGAAGACATCGCCGAGCAATCCACCCGCCTGCTGTACGACAGCGACGAACACTTCCAGCGCACCGGCCGCAGTATCTACCCGGCGCTGAATACCGGCACCGTGTCGCAGGACGATGTCTGCCTGGTGCACGGCAACGGCGGCAGCCTGTGGGTGCGCATGTATGGCCGCGCGGTGAAGCCGGGCCAGCCGGCGCTGGGCTCGGTGTGGCTGTACCAGGACATCTCCGCACAGCGCAACACCGAGGAGGCGCTGCGCCGCGCGCGCGACCTGGCGGAAGAAACCAGCCGCGCCAAGACCGACTTTCTTGCCAATATGTCGCACGAGCTGCGCACCCCGCTGCATGCCATCCTGGGCTTTGCCGAAATGGGCCAGCAACAGGATGCCGCGGTGGCCGCCCCGCGCCTGCAGCGCTATTTCGAACGCATCCACAACAGCGGCAGCCGCCTGCTGTCGCTGCTGAACGAACTGCTGGACCTGTCGAAAATGGAGGTTGGCCGCATGGAATACCAGATGCAGCGCAGCGACCTGCAACAGGTGGTGCGCGACTGCCTGGACGAGCTGAAAGGCCTGGCCGACCAGCAGGCCATCACCCTGCTGTTTGTGCCGCAACCCTACGCGGTAGAGGTGGACATGGACCCGTTCCGCATCGGCCAGGTGGTGCGCAACCTGCTGTCCAACGCCATCAAGTTCAGCCCGCACGGCGCGCGGGTGACGCTGGACATCCAGAGCGGCCCGGAAAGCGAGGCGCCGGTACGGCTGGAGGTGCGCGACTATGGTCCGGGCGTGCCGGAAGACGAGCGCGAGCGCATCTTCGACAAATTCATCCAGAGCAGCCTGACCAAGACCGGCGCCGGCGGCACTGGCCTCGGGCTGGCCATCTGCCGCGAAATCATTCATGCCCACGGCGGCGAAATCAGCGTGCACAATGCCAGTGGCGGCGGCGCCGTGTTCAGCTTCAGCCTGCCGCGCCGGCAACAAGGCCCGCACAAGGAGAACTGACCATGGCCAAACGCGTGTTACTGGTGGACGACGAGCCATTCAACCTGGAGCTGCTGGGCGAGCTGCTGGAAGATGCCGGCTACCAGACCGTTGCCGTCGACAACGGCGAGGATGCCTGGCAGATCCTGCAACGCGATGGCGAACAGTACGCCGCGGTACTGCTGGACAAGATGATGCCCGGCATCAGCGGCTTCGAGCTGCTGCGCCGCATGAAAGCCACCCCGCGGCTGGCGTTCCTGCCGGTGATCATGCAGACCGCGGTGGGCGCGGCGGCCAGCGTGCAGGAAGGGCTGTCTTCTGGCGCGTTCTACTACCTGACCAAGCCGTTCTCGCGCGACATGCTGCTGGCGGTGGTGGCCGCCGCCGCCGTGCACTGGGATCGCCACCAGTACTTCCGCGAGCTGGCCAACCAGCAGATCGGCGCGCTGCAACACCTGGACCGCGCCGATTTCAGCTTCCGCACCCCGCACGAGGCCCGTCACGTCACCGCGCTGCTGGCCAAGACCAGCCCGGAACCGGAAAAGGTCGCCACCGGCCTGTTCGAGCTGATCGTCAATGCCATCGAGCATGGCAACCTGGGGGTGAGCTACGAGGAAAAAACCCGGCTGCAGCGGCAGGAACAATGGGAACACGAGCTGGAGCGGCGCCTGGCCGATCCGGTGCTGGGGCAGCGCAAGATCCACGTCAGCCTGACGCGCAGCCCGCGACAGCTGCAGTTCGAGATTCGCGATCAGGGCGACGGCTTCGACTGGCAGCACTTTCTGACTCGCGAGCCGGGCGAACTGCTGGCCAGCCACGGCCGCGGCATCATGATCGCGCGCCGGCTGTCGTTCGACGAGCTGGAATACCGCGAACGCGGCAACGTGGTGTCTGCCATCAGTTATCTGCCGGCTGCGGCGGACGACAGCGGCGGCTCCCAGTAGCGCACCGCTCGCCGCGGCGCCACCGCGTTGTCCGCCCCCAGCCGCAACTGCAACCCGCCGTGCCAGTCGGTGCGCCACAGCTGGATCGGCCGTGCGGCCAACCTTGCCAGCACCAGCGGATGCGGGTGGCGATAGCGGTTGCGGTAGCCGGCGCTGATGATGGCATGCTGCGGCTGCACCGTATCCAGCCATGCGTCGGCCGTGGCGCTGCGGCTGCCGTGATGCCCCAGCACCAGTACCTGGCTGCGTAGCGCCGCACCGTAACGCGCCACCAACATTTCCTCCACCGCCTGTGGCGCATCGCCGCTGAGCAGGATCGCCTGCCGCCGCGTGGCCACCCGCAACACGCAGCTATGGCTGTTGTCATCGCCCGCCGTCTCCGGCCGCGGCCACAATACATCGAAGCGCACGCCGTCCCACGCCCAGCTCTGCCCGGCGCGACATGGCGTGGCCGCCTGTTGCGGCACGCTGCCCGGCTGGCCGCGCCACAGCGCCGCCAGCGGCAGGGCCGCCACGACCCCTTCGGCAGCGCCGTCGTGATCGGCATCGTGGTGTGACAGCATCAGCGCCGGCCGCGTCGCCCCCAGTGCGCGCAGCACCGGCAGCAGCGTGCGCCCGGCATCGCCGGCGCCAGTATCGAACAGCAGATCGTGGTGCGCCGTTTGCAGCAGCACCGCCAGCCCCTGCCCCACGTCGATCACCTCCACCTGCAGCTCGCCCGGCAGCGGGCGCGGCACGCGATACAGCAGCAGCGGCAGCAACAGCAGCACGCCCGCCAGTTGCAGGCTGCGCGTCAGCGGCAACAACAGGCACAGCGTGCCCAGCAGCGCCGCCGGCAGCAGCGGCCACGGCAGTGCGGGGAACCACCACTGCGGCCCGGCCGCCAGCCAGTCCACCCAGCCCCAGAAGCCGGCGGCCACCCAGCCGGCCAGCTGGGCCAACCCGCCCCACGGCAGCGCGGCGGCCAGCAGTGCCAACGGCGTCAGCAGCAGCGACACCAGCGGAATGCCGAGCACATTGGCCAGCGGCGACAGCAGCGGCCACTGCCCGAACAGCCACGCCAGCGGCAACAGCGATGCCAGCGTCACCCGCCATTGCGCCGCCAGCATGGCGGGCAAGTACCCGGGACGGCGACGGCGGCCGACCTCGCCCGCCAGCAGCGCGCCGACCAGACCGAACGACAACCAGAAGCCCGCCGCCAGCGCCGCGAACGGATCCAGCAGCAACACCACCGCTAGCGCCGCCAGCCAGATCTGCCACGGCGACAGGCTGCGCCAGCCCCACAACGCCAGCGTGCTGGTGGCCAGCATCCACACCGTGCGCTGGGTCGGCACTGAAAAGCCGGCCAGCAAGGCGTAGGCCAGCGCCGCCAGCATGGCCGCCAACAAGGCCAGCCGTTGCGGCTGGCACTGCGGCCAACGTTGCAACAGCCGCCGCAGCAGCCACAACACCAGCCCGGCCAGCAGGGTGATGTGCAGGCCGGACACGCTCACCGCGTGCGTTAATCCCGTTGCCGCCAGCGCCTGCCATTCGCGCCGCTCGATACCCTGCTGCGCCCCCACCGCCAGCGCCGCCACCAGTGCGGCATCGCGTCCCGGCCCGATCGCCGCGCTCAGCCGCGTCACCACCCGCTGCCGCGTGGCATCCAGCCACGGCCAGAAACCGCTGGCGGCCGGCAACGCCTGTCGCCGCTTGCCGACGCTGCCGGTAGCCAGCACGCCCTCGCTCCAGTACCAGCGGCTGGCGTCGAAGCCGGCCACGTTGGCCGCACCGTGCGGCTGGCGCAGGCGCAGCAGCAATTGCCAGCGGCTGCCCGGCGGCCAGTCGCGCCGGGCGTAATCGTTCAGCTCCAGCAACGGCGGCAATGCCGGCGGCCCCGCATCCGGCGCAAAACGGAAGCGCACGCCATACTCGCCGGTGGTGGCCAAACCGCGCACCGTGCCGGGCACCGACATCGCGACACCCTCCAGCGCGGCCGGCAAACGTGCGGCCAGACGCTGCTCGATGTGCCAGCCGGCATAAGCCATGCCGGCCAGCAGCGATAGCAGCAACAGCGGCAGCCGCCGGCGCCACCACAGCGGCCAGCTGGCAATGATCAGCGCCAGCAGCAGATGCCAGTCCGGTACCGATGGCAACCAGACACACAGCACCAGCCCCAGGCAAAAGGCAGCGAGTTTTTCCATTACGCCATGCTATGCAATTGACATCACCATTGCCAGAGCATTGCCGCCGGCGCGGTGTTGCCGTATCTTCGCCGCCACTTGCAAGGACACCGCATCATGACTGCTACCCCGCTCTACTGCGCCGAACCGGCGCGGCGCGACAGCGCGCAACAACTGGCCGAACGTTTTGCCCTGCCGCTGGTGAAACAGCGCCCGACCGAGGGCTACTGGCTGGAACTGGGGCCGGAACGGCTGGAGCTGCTAACCAGCGGCAAGCATGGCGCGGTGTATGCCGAATTCGTCGAGGGCGCCGCGCGCCATCGCCGCGAACAGGGCGGCGGCCGCGGCCAACCGGTGGCCAAGGCCATCGGTCTGAAAGGGGCCAAGGATTTGCCGCGGGTGGTGGACGCTACCGCCGGCCTCGGTGGCGACAGCTTCGTGCTGGCGACGCTGGGTTGCGAAGTCACCCTGCTGGAGCGCTCGCCGGTGGCGGCCGCGCTGCTGTTCGATGCGCTGGAGCGGGCGCGCTGGCACCCGGACACCATGGACATCGCCAGCCGCATGACGCTGGTGCACGCCGATGCCAAACGCTGGCTGGCGGCACAGGCGGAGCTGCCGGCCGAGCAGCGTCCGGAAGTGGTGTTCGTCGATCCGATGTTCCCGGATACCGACAAGAAAAGCGCCGCCGCCAAGAAAGGCATGCAGGCGTTCCAGCAGGTGATCGGCGACGACCTGGACAGCAGCGAGCTGCTGGCCGCCGCCATCGCCGCCGCCACCGTGCGCGTGGTGGTGAAGCGGCCGCAACGCGGCGCGGCCATCGAAGGCGTCAAGCCGTCGGTGGTGCTGGACGGCAAATCCACCCGCTTCGACTTGTACGTGATCAAGGCGCTGCGGCCGCAAGGCTGATGCGGCCAACCTTGTGCCGCCGGCCACCGCCCGGCTGCGCTACACTCCCCTCCCCGTGATGCGGGCGGCCAGCCGCCCGCGACTTATCCAGTAACCAGCCGATGGAGCCGCTGATGTCTGTTTTTGCCGTTGAATTCAAGGTGCGTGATTACGAATGCGATATGCAGGGCATCGTCAATAACGGGGTGTACTTCAACTACCTGGAGCACGCCCGCCACGAGTTTCTGCTGGAAAAAGGCATCGACTTCGCCGAGCTGGCGCGGCAGAACATCAACCTGGTGGTGGTGCGCTCGGAACTGGACTACAAGGCGTCGCTGACCAGCGGCGACCAGTTCGCGGTGACGGTGGCGTTCGAGCCGGTATCGAAGGTGCGCTTCGGCTTCCGCCAGCAGGTGATTCGCCGCGCCGACCAGAAGGTGGTGCTGGAAGGGCTGATCATCGGTACCGCCATCAACGAGCGTGGCCGCCCGGCGATTCCGGCCGAGTTTGCCGCCCGGCTGATGGACTGATGCCACCGGCGCAGCCACGATAAAAAATGCGGCCAACGTTGGCCGCATTTTTCATGACTACACGAAGCGCCGCTGCAGGCGCAGCAGCAAGGCCAGCACCACCGCCATCAGCGCCAGCAGCCAGAAGAAATCATGGCCGGACTGCAACACCAGCTGCGCCGATTCCGCCGCCGGCCGCTCCGCCGCGTGCGCCATGCTGCGTTGCTGCATGATGATCACGCCCCACGACAGCCCCACCGCATTGGCCACCTCGCGCATGGCGTTCTTGACCTGGTAGGCGTGGCTGAACACCGTCTCGTCCACCTGGCTGAAGGTCGCCGCCGCGGTGGTGCCGAGGAAAAACGGCATGAACAGGCTGTGCAGCAGGAACAGTCCGGCCGGCAGCAACCAGCCCGGACTGTCGTGCGTGATGCTGGCCAACAACAGCGCCGCCGCCGCCAGTAGCAAGGCGCCGGCAAACAGGTAGCGGCGCACATCCGGCCAGCGCAGCATCAGCTGCAGGTGCAGGATGGCGAACGGCAGCGCCAGCAGGCCGGTCAAGCCCAGCCACAGCCCGCTGTGCAACTGATCCATGCCCAGCCCCTGCGCCATGTACAGCGGCAGCACATAGCCGCAGCCGGACACCACCAGGTAGCCGACGCCATACACCGCCATGCCCCACAGGTAGCGCTCGCTGGTAAAACGGCGGAATGGCACCAGCGGCGAGCGGCGGCGCCATTCATGGCGCAGATACAGCAACAGCAGCAGGCAGGCCACGCCACCCAGCGCCCACAGCAACGCGCCGTGGGTCCACAATTCGAAGCGGGCGCGCTCCAGCACGAACTGCAGCAGGAACACCCCGGCCGCCAGCAAGGCAATCGCCCACGGGTGCAGCCGGTCCGGGCGCTCGTTTTCCACCGGCTCGTGCTCCGGCACCGCGCGGCGCACCAGATAGTCGGTCAGCAACACCAGCGGCAGCATGACCAGGAACAGGGCCTGCCAGCCGGTCAGCGACAACAGCAGCGCCGCCAGCATCGGCGCCAGCCCGGAGCCGAGCATGATGCCGCCCGGCAGGAACAGCATCGCCTGCAGCCGCTGCGGGCCGCGGTAATGCATGATCTGCACCCGCGACGCGGTGAAGAATGCCGCCCCGCCCAGCGCCTGCACCATCCGCGCGGCGATGAAGGCCGCCGGCGTGCTGGCCAGCGCACACAGCAGCGCGCCGCCGCCAAAGGCCAGCAGCGACCAGCGCAACATGCTGCGATAACCCAGCCGCTGCACCCACCAGCGATGGCTGAGAATCATCAGCACCGCCACCGCGGCATAGCAGGCAGCCGCCAGGCTGAACTGCTGCGGCGTGGCGCCCACCCCCAGGCTGACGGCGTGGGAGCCGAACGCCACCATCACGCTCTGCAGATATTCCAGCAGCACGATCAGGGCAATGGCGAGGTGATGCCGGGTATAAGGCGGCGCAAACAGCGAGGGAGCAGACATGATGATGAACGACCGACAACAACAAGACAGTCATTATCGGCAGCCCCTTACTATCAGGGAAATCGATTGTTAACATACAGATCATGAATGAATTCGATTTCAACCACGACGAGCTGCGGCGGCTGGACCTCAACCTGCTGGTGGCATTCGATGCGCTGATGCAGGAGCGCCATGTCAGCCGCGCCGCCGCCCGCCTCTACCTGGGGCAGCCGGCGATGAGCCATGCGCTGGCGCGGCTGCGGCTGCTGCTGGACGATCCGCTGTTCGTGCGCAGCGGCAACCGCATGCAACCCACCGCCCGCGCGCAGCAGCTGGCGCCGGCGGTGCGTGACTGGTTGCAGCAGGCGCGGCAGCTGCTGGCGGCACCGGCGGCCTTCGACCCGGCGGCGGCCAACGCCAGTTTCCGCCTGGCGGCGCCGGACGGCATGGAGGCCATGCTGTATCCGTCGCTGATCGCCACCCTGCGCCAGCAGGCGCCGGGCGTGCAGCTGCGCTCGCAACTACTGGAGATCGACCAGCAACTGGCGGCCCTGGACAACGACGAAGTGGACCTGCTGCTGACCGCCGCGCCGCTGCCGCTGCACGACTGGCACAGCCGACTGACGCTGCGCGAAACCGACTTCAGCGCGGTATACGCCCCCAGCCGGCTGAGCCTGCCGCCGGCACCGACGCTGGCCGATCTGGCCGCAGTGGAACAGGTGGTCAGCAGCTATCGCGGCACCGCCGCCGGGGTGGTGGACCACCTGTTTGCGCAGCATGGGCTGAGCCGCCATATCGTGGCGCTGTCGGCCAGCCTGATGGCCATCGGCCACATCCTGCAGCAGGCGCCGCTGCTGTCGATCCAGCCCACCTTGTACCTGCCGCTGTTCCGCCAGCAGGGCGATATCCGCAGCGTGCCGCTGCCGGCCGATGTCCGCATCCGCATCGACCTGGTCTGGCACCGCCGCAACGATGGCAACCCGCTGCACCGCTACCTGCGCGAGCTGCTGATGGCGCAATTTTCCCAGCTGTTTGCCGCCGACTAGCGTGATCACATTCGGTCACAAAGTGTCACGCAGATTGCGCAACCTGCACGCCGCGAATATGGTCAAATTACCGCCTGCCAATTTCTACAGGAACACCACCATGCGCCCCTGTCTTGCCGCCACCACCCTGACCCTGCTGTCTGTTGCCCTGCTGGGAGGCTGCGCCAGCATGTACAGCTCCGATTCCGCCGCCGTGTACAGCAAGTCCGACATGCGCCAGGTCCACGAAGTGGAATACGGCAAAGTGCTGGACGTGAAAACCGTGAAAATGGAAGGCGACAAGAATGATCTGCTGACCCTGGGCGGCACCGCACTGGGCGGCATTGCCGGCAGCAGCATCGGCCAGGGCCGCGGCTCGGCCGCCGGGGCGGTGATCGGCGCCATGGTCGGCGGCATGACTGCCCAGTCCATGCAGCGCGGCGCCACCAAGGATGCCTACGAGCTGACGGTACAGACAGACAAGGGCCGCACCATCTCCATCGTGCAGGAAGCCGATGTGCCGATCAGCGTCGGTCAGCGCGTGAAGATCCTCAGCGGCAACGGCACCGCCCGCGTGCTGCCACAGTAAGCGCGTCCCGCCCGTCCCCCAATGCCGCCGGCCTCCCGGCGGCATTGTCATTTGCGGCCAACCTTTGCCCGCCCTGCCTCTGCCTCTGCCGGCACCATGCCATGGTGCTGCCTATACTGGCTGCACCATGCCGCACACAAAGGAGAGGCACATGCGATTTCTCGACAATCTGGGACTGCGCGCCAAGTTCCTGGTCAACTTTCTGGGCAGCGGCGGCATTCTGGTGCTCGCCATCCTGTACTGCCTGTGGCAGATCCGCGATATCAGCCAGGATACGCGCGCCATCACCGAAACCGCGCTGCCGTCCATCCAGGCGGTAGGCGACATCAGCCAGCTGCGGCTGCGCTACCGGGTGCGCAGCCTGGAATACATGCTGGCCAGCCAGCCGGAGGAACAGGCCAAGCTGAGCAAGTCGATGGACGAGCTGGATGGCTCACTGGGTAAGGCATTCAAGGCTTACGAACCGCTGATCGGCAGCGAGGAGGAACGCCAGGTCTACCAGCAGGCGGTGCAAGCGGCGGCCGACTATCGCGCGGCGGTGGGCCAGGCGATTGCGCTGCGCGGCAGCGGCCAGGAAGACGCGGCGCAGGCGCTGCGCAAGGGCGAGTGGGTGAAGCGCGCCAACTTCCTGCGCGACCAGACCGACGCGCTGAGCAAGCTCAATGCCGCCAACGCCCAGGTGGCCGGTGAGCGGGCACAGACGGCGGCGCAGAGCAGCATCCGCAACGGCCTGATCGCGCTGCTGCTGGGGCTGGGCCTGGCGCTGCTGCTGTCGCTGCTGATGGCCAGGCGCATCGCCGGCCGGCTGGCGGACACCGTGGCCGCGGCGCGGCGCATCGCCGGCGGCGACCTGCGCAGCGAGCTGCCGGCCGGCAGCCGCGACGAAGTCGGCAAGCTGATCCAGGCGATGGCGGACATGCAGCTGGCGCTGCGCGAGACCATGCAGGGCACCCGCCGCAATGCCGACTCGCTGCGGCAGTCATCGCTGGATCTCAACGACTCGGTGCAGCGCATGGAGCAGGCCGTCAACCTGCAGGGCGAGGCCGCTGCCGGCATCGCCGCCAACGCCGAGCAGCTGACCACCTCCATCAGCCACGTGGCCGACAGCACGGTGGAAGCCGCCGAGCTGACCCACAGCTCCGACCTACAGGCCAGCCAGGGCCATGATGTGCTGCAGGGGCTGATCGGGCAGATCGGCCAGGTGGCGCGCGTGGTGATGTCGGCCGCCGAGCGCATTGCCCAGCTGCAGCAGGAATCGGCGCGCATCTCCAGCATCGTGGCAGTGATCCGCGACATTGCCGACCAGACCAACCTGCTGGCGCTGAACGCCGCCATCGAGGCGGCGCGCGCCGGCGAGCACGGCCGCGGCTTCGCCGTGGTGGCCGACGAGGTGCGCAAGCTGTCGGAGCGCACCGCGCAGTCCACCAGCGAGATCGTGCAGATGGTGGCCGCCATCCAGCGCGCCACCGGCGAAGTGGTGCAGGAGGTGGGCAATAGCGTCAGTCTGACCAACGACAGCATGAGCAACGCCCAGCTGGCCGGCGACACCCTGGCACAGCTGCGCCAGCTGTCGCAGCAGGTGGCCGGCATCGTCGGCGAGCTGAGCGCCGCGCTGCGGCAGCAGTCGATTGCCTCCACCGAGGTGGCGCAGCGCATCGAGGATGTGGTCAACCACGCCGAGAACGTCACCCACATCGCGCACCATGCCGCCGCCACCTCCAGCGTGATGAAGGACGTGGTGGCGGACATGGAGAAAATGGTCGCCCGCTTCCAGGTCTAAGCCCCGCCCCACCCCGCCCGCCGCCACGGCGGGCGGCTTCATGCCGCCCCTGCCGCGCCCCGCTCGACAAGCCCGCCGTCTGCCGTTATTCTCGCGCCCTTTTTTTCCTTGCAAATCATTACTTTGTCTATACAAATGTTCGCCATTCCCGTTGCCATTCTCCTGATGCTGGCCTTGTCGCTGGCGCGTGTCCATGTCGTCATCAGCCTGCTGCTGGCCTCGCTCACCGGCGGCCTGCTGGCCGGCATGGATCTGGCGCAGACGCTGGCCGCCTTCAACAAGGGCATTGCCAATGGCGCTTCGGTGGCGCTGTCCTACGCGCTGCTGGGCGCCTTTGCCGTCGCCATTGCCAAGTCCGGCCTGCCGCATGCGCTGGCCGATGTCGCCGTGCGCCAAGTGCAGCACGGCAGCGGCAAGAGCCGGCTGAAATGGCTGCTGATCCTGCTGCTGGCCGTGGTCAGCGTGATGAGCCAGAACTTGGTGCCGATCCACATTGCCTTCATCCCGCTGCTGGTGCCGCCCTTGCTGTACGTGATGGCGCGGCTGCAGCTGGATCGCCGCCTGGTGGCCTGCGTGATCACCTTTGGCCTGGTGACACCGTACATGCTGTTCCCGGTCGGTTTTGGCGACATCTTTCTGCAGCAGATCCTGCTGGGCAATATCGCCAAGGCCGGCATGGACGTGCGCGGCGTCAACGTGATGCAGGCGATGGCGATTCCGGCCGCCGGCATGCTGCTGGGCCTGCTGCTGGCGGTGTTCGTCAGCTACCGCAAGCCACGCCACTACGACGTTGGCCGCATCGAAAACGTGGAGCGCACCCGCAGCAAGATCCGCCCGCGCGCGCTGTGGACCGCCGGCGTGGCCATCACGGCGGCGTTTGCGGTGCAGCTGTACAGCGACTCCATGCTGCTGGGCGCGCTGGCCGGCTTTCTGCTGTTCCTCGCCAGCGGCGTGGTGCGCTGGCACGAGGCCGACAATGTGTTCGGCGAGGGCATGAAGATGATGGCGATGATCGGCTTCATCATGATCGCCGCGCAGGGCTTTGCCGAGGTGCTGCAGGCCTCCGGGCAGATCGGCCCGCTGGTGGCGGCCTCCGCCGAGTGGTTCGGCCACAGCCAGGCCGCAGCGGCGTTCGTGATGCTGCTGGTGGGGCTACTAGTGACGCTGGGCATCGGCTCATCGTTTTCCACCGTGCCGATCCTCACCGCCATCTATGTGCCGCTGTGCCTGCAGCTGGGTTTCTCGCCGCTGGCCACGGTGTCCATCATCGGCACCGCCGGCGCGCTGGGCGATGCCGGTTCGCCGGCGTCCGACTCCACCCTCGGCCCCAGCGCCGGGTTGAATGTGGACGGCCAGCACGACCACATGCGCGACACGGTGCTGCCTACCTTCCTGCACTACAACTTGCCGCTGCTGGCCGCCGGCTGGGTCGCCGCGCTGGTGCTGTAAACCTGTACATGTTGGCCGCAGCCTTGCGGCCAACATTGCCCTACAATGCGCGCTGACCACGCAAGGAATCGATATGGAATCCCGCCTTACCGAACTGGAAATCAAGGTCGCGCTGCAGGACGAGCAGCTGGATGCGCTCAACCTGACCGTGGTGCGCCAGCAGCAGCAGCTCGACCTGCTGCAGGAACAGCTGCGCCACCTGTACCGCCTGCAGCAGGCCGGCAACCAGCAGGACGAGCAAGGCTCGCTGCGCGACGACATTCCCCCGCACTACTAAGCCATGAGCACACCACTGGAATTTGCCCGCGCGCTGGCGCCGGCGCTGGCCGGCCGCTGCTGGGCCATTGGCGGCAGCACCCTGCTGCAACAGCTGGGGCTGGTGGAACAGCCGCGCGACCTGAACCTGGTCACCACCGCCGCCGACTTTGCCGCGGTGCGGGCGGAGCTGGCCACGCACGGCAGCGACATCACGCCGCCGCCGCATCCGCCGTTCAACTCGCCACAATTTGCCCGCTTCGACGTGGGCGGCGGCCTGTGCGTCGACCTGGTGGCCGAGCTGACCATCAAACTGGACAAGGGCAGCTACCGCTGGCCGTTCGATGCCGGCGCGCGGCAGCAGGTCGACGGCCTGCCGTGGTGCTACGCCGAGGACTGGGTGCTGCTGTACCGGCTGCTGGGGCGGCGCGAGCAGAGCGATGCGCTGGACGAATGGCTGGAAGAGCACGGCGTGCAGCAGCCGCAGCGGCTGGCGGCCAACCTGTTTGCGCAGTACCCGGAAAAACTGCTGCAGCCACCGCCGGCCTGGTGGCCGTGGGAAGAATGATTGTCCGCCCGCGGCAAGCGGCGCGAGAGTTGCCTATGCTGAACGCTGCCTGAGCTTCCATTTGCCATGAAATCGCTGATCCTGCTTTTACTGCTGGCCAGCTCGGCCTGCCTGGCAGCGCGCCAGGTAGTGCTGACCGCCACCGAGTTCCCGCCCTACACCACCACCGCCCAGCCGCAAGACGGGGTAATGGTGGCACTGGCGCGGGCCGCCTTTGCCCAGCGCGGGCTTGATCTGCGGGTGGAGTTCCGCCCGTGGGCGCGCGCGCTGGCCGGCGCACAGGAAGGCCGCTTTGCCGGCGTGCTGGCGTTGTGGTATTCCGCCGAGCGCGCCGAGCGGCTGTTCTACAGCCTGCCGCTGTTCAGCACCACGGTCGGCTTCTACGCGCGCTGCGACAAGCAATTCGATGTCTCCTCGCTGCCCGGCCTGCAGCACTACCGCATCGGCACCGTGCGCGGCTACAAGAACCCGGACACCTTCGAGCAGGCCGGACTGCGTGGCATCGACGCCGACGACGACCTGATCAACCTGAAAAAACTGGCCGCCAACCGGCTGGAGTTGGCGCTGATGGACCGCGAGGTTGGCCGCTACCTGCAAGAGCAGCAACTGGACAAGACCACGCCCCGGCTGTGCTGGCAGGAACCGGCGGTGGAGGTGATGCCGCTGTACATCGGCTTCAGCAAGCGCCATCCGGACGGCGGCATGCTGCAGACTGAGTTCAATCTGGGCATGACCATGCTGCGGCAATCGGGCGAGTACCAGCGCATCCTGCGCCGCTTCCGCGCGGTGCTGTAAGCCGCGCCAGCACGCAAAACAGCCGACCACAGGGTCGGCTGTTGTTATTGCCGCAACGCTTACGCCGCGTGGTACCAGCGCTGGCTGCGGTTGACGATGGCCACCACCGACAGCATCACCGGCACCTCGATCAGCACCCCCACCACCGTCGCCAGCGCCGCGCCGCTCTCGAAGCCGAACAGCGCGATGGCGGTGGCTACCGCCAGCTCGAAGAAGTTGCTGGCGCCGATCAGCGCCGACGGCCCGGCCACGCAGTGCGCCACTTTCAGCTGCTTGTTCAGCCAGTAGGCCAGCATGGAATTGAAATACACCTGGATCAGGATCGGCACCGCCAGCAGCGCGATCACCAGCGGCTGGGCAATGATCTGCGGCCCCTGGAAGGCGAACAGCAACACCAGCGTCAGCAACAGTGAGCCCAGCGACAGCGGGCCGATCTTCGCCATCACTGCGGCCAACCTTGACTCGCCGCCCTGCGCCAGCAGCACGCGGCGCACGAGCTGGCTGAGGATCACCGGCACCACAATGAACAGCAGCACCGACACCGCCAGCGTGTCCCACGGCACGCTGATGCTGGACAGTCCCAGCAGCAGCCCGACGATGGGCGCGAAGGCGAACAGCATGATCACATCGTTGATCGCCACCTGGCTGAGGGTGAACTTGGCATCGCCGCGGCACAGCCCGCTCCACACGAACACCATCGCCGTGCACGGCGCCGCCGCCAGCAGGATCAACCCGGCGATGTAGCTGTCGATCTGCGCCGCCGGCAGGTACGGCGCAAACAGGTGACGGATGAACAGCCAGCCCAGCAGCGCCATCGAGAACGGCTTCACCAGCCAGTTGATCGCCAGCGTCACGCCGATGCCGCGCGCGTGGCGCATCACCTCGCCCATGGCGGCAAAATCCACTTTCACCAGCATCGGGATGATCATCAGCCAGATCAGCACCGCCACCGGCAGGTTGACCTCGGCCACTTTCATGCCGCCCAGCGCCTGGAAGGCGGCCGGTGCCAGCTGACCGGCGACGATGCCGACCACGATGCAGCCCAGCACCCACCAGGTGAGGTTGCGCTCGAAAAAGCCGATGCCGCCCTGCGGCCCCGGCTGGGCGATGGTGTCCTGAACGCTCATTGCTCGCCGATCTCCACCAGTTTCTGTTTCAGCGCCAGCGCATCCAGCTTGTCCACCGGCAGCGACATGAACAGCTCGACGCGACGCTTGAGGATCATGAACGCCTTGGCAAACGCCGCCATCGCTTCTTCGTCGTTGCTGCCGACGCCGGCCGGGTCGTCCACCCCCCAGTGCGCACGCATCGGATGGCCCGGCCACAGCGGGCAGGTCTCGCCGTCGGCATTGCCACACACGGTGAACACGAAGTCCATCTGCGGCGCGCCCGCCACGGCGAACTCGTCCCAGCTCTTGCTGCGGTAGCCCTCGCTGGTGAGTCCGTGCTTTTGCAAGGTCTTGAGCGCATACGGGTTGACCTTGCCAGTCGGCTGGCTGCCGGCGCTGTAACCCTTGAAGTGGCCCTGGCCCAGGTGGTTGATCAGCGCCTCGCCGAGAATGCTGCGCGCTGAGTTGCCGGTGCACAGGATCAGTACGTTGTAGACCTTGTCAGTCACGGGACTTCCTTTCCTTGGATACGATGGCTTCGATGTTCTTGCGTGCGATCAGCTGCACCTTCTGCGGCGCCGGGGCACAGCAGCTGCCGGTATCGGCGCTGCTGGCGGCCGGGGTGCAACAGGCATCGGCGCTCGCCAGCACCGCTGGGGCCGGCGCGCAGCAGCTGTCCGGGTTGGCCGCAGCGGCAGCTGGCGCGTCGTGGTAGGTCGGCGCGCTGTCCAGCGTGTGGTAGCTCTCCCAGGCGATGCCGGACGGGTCCTGCACCCAGTGCTTGTCCGATTTGGCGTAGCAGCAGGTGGTGCCCTCTTCCGTCAGCGCCGCCATGCCGGCAGCGTCGATGCGCTGCTTCAGCTCGGCCAGCTCGTCGCCGTTCTCGGCCTGGATGCCGAGGTGATCCAGCCCGGCCTTGGCGCCGCGCTGGCTGATGGCAAAGTTGACGCGCGGGTCGTCCAGCAGCCACTTGGCGTAGTCGTGTTTCAATACCGTCGGTTCGGTGCCGAACAGCGCGTTGTAGAAGCGCACGCTGGTGGCCAGTTCGTCCACCGACACGTGAATATGCAGACGTTTCATGACAGTTCTCCTGTTCAGCAGCCGCAGCCGGCGGCGGGCGAGACGCGGCAGCAGTTTTCGGTGAGATAGCCCAGCAGGCCGTTCATGGCGGCAAAGTTGGCCGCATAGATCACATAGCGCCCATCCTGGCGGCCTTCGATCAGCCCGGCGTTGGCCAGCTCTTTCAGATGAAAGGACAAGGTGGCCGGCGCGCAATCCAGCGCGGACGCCAGCTCGCCGGCGGCGCGGCCGGCCGGGCCGGCCTCCACCAGTTGGCGAAACGCCGCCAGGCGGGTTTCCTGCGCCAGTGCGGCCAACATCTTGACGGCGAGTTTCGTTTCCATATTTTGATAATCGTTGAAATATTAAAGCGATTATTGGCCAGCCGCGGCAAAGTTGCAAGCCACCATGCCAAAGCCGCCCACGCGGGGCGGCTCCTGGCCGACGACACACCATCTGACTGCAATCGATCCTAGGCCGCAGGCTTGGGCTTGGCGATGAGATGCCCGGACATCAGACTGGCACTGGCGATCAGCAAGCCGCCGATCCACTCCTGCGGCTTCATCGCCTCGCCGGCGAGGAAGTAGGCGGAGATGGCGGCAAATACCAGTTCCAGCAACATCAGCGTCATGACCTGCGTGGCCGGCAGAATCGACAGCCCGTGCATGGAGATGATGCTGGTGGCCAGCAGCGTGCCGCCCAGCAACAGCACGATCAGCAGCACATCCGGCTGCGCCAGCAGCGCCAGCTCGCTGCCAAGTTGGCCGCGCCACAGCAGCGAGGCCAGCCCGCAGCTGGCCACGCCCAGCCACACCATCGCCGACTTCAGCGCCACCGGCAGCGCATGCGCCTTCTTCGACAGCACATTGCCCAGCGCAAAGCTGATGCCACCGGACAGCGCCAGCCAGTCGGCGCGGCTGGAGAAGAAGTCGCCGGCAAACAGGCCGGGGCGGTACAGGATCACCACCAGCCCGCTCAGCGACATCGCCACCACCAGCCAGCCGATGCGGCTGAGCCGCTCGTGCAGCAGCAGCCGCGAGAACAGCGCGCTCCACAGCGGCGACAGATAGAACAGCAGCAGTACGCGCATCACCTCGCCTTCCGCCACCGCCCAGGTGTAGGCAAAATTGCACCAGCCATAGAGCAGGGCCAGCGGCAACAGGATGAACTCGAAGCGCGCCTGGCGGCGGAACACCTCGCGATAAATGATCACCCCGGCCACGGTGGCGACCACGTACACTGCCAGCGATGTCGCCGCGGTGGAAAAACCGGCGCCGTGCAGGTGGCGGAACGGGTACCACATCAATCCCCACACCAGCGCCGTGGTAATGGCACAGCTGACTGCGAGCAGCTTTTGTTTTACAAAATCCATTGTATTTTCTTACTATTGCTGTTTTTGTTGCACCGCAAATCCCGCGAGGAAGTCCGCGTTGAATCCGCATCTTGAGTTGCTGCACCCGTACCCGTTCCAACGCCTGCGCCAATTGCTCGCCGGCGTGACGCCGCCGGCCGACAAGCCGCACATCAATCTGTCGATAGGCGAGCCGAAACACCCGACGCCGGAAGTGGTGAAACAGGCACTGATCGGCGCCCTGGACGGTCTGGCCGCCTACCCTGCCACGCTGGGCAGCGAAGCGCTGCGCCGCAGCTGCGCCGACTGGCTGGCACGCCGCTATCAGGTGACGGTGGACCCGGTACGCGAAGTGCTGCCGGTATGCGGCAGCCGCGAGGCACTGTTCTCCTTCGTGCAGGCGGTGATCGACCCGCGCGGCGATGACAAACCGGTACTGATCTCGCCCAACCCGTTCTACCAGATTTACGAGGGCGCCGCACTGCTCGCTGGGGCAGTTCCGCATTACGTGAACTGTGTGGCAGCCAACCGTTTCCAGCCGGACTGGGATAGCGTGAGCGAAGACATCTGGCGCCGTACCCAAGTGGTGATCGTGTGCAGCCCGGGCAACCCCACCGGCGCGGTGATGTCGCTGGACGACTGGCGTCAGCTGTTCGCGCTGTCCGACCGCTATGGCTTCGTGATCGCCAGTGACGAGTGCTACTCGGAGATCTATTTTGACACCCCGCCGCTGGGCGGGCTGGAAGCGGCGCGCCTGTTGGGCCGTGGCCATGAGCGGCTGGTAATGTTCACCAGCCTGTCCAAGCGCTCCAATGCGCCGGGGCTGCGCTCCGGCTTCGTCGCCGGCGATGCCCGCATCCTGGAAAAATTCCTGCTATACCGCACCTACCACGGCAGCGCCATGAGCCAGACCGTGCAGGAGGCCAGCATCGCCGCTTGGAACGACGAGGCGCACGTGGTGGACAACCGCGCCGCCTACGCCGCCAAGTTCGATGCCATTACCGCGCGCATCGGCAAGCGATTGCCGGTAAGCCGCCCGGATGCCGGTTTTTACCTGTGGGCAGAAGTGCCGGGCGGTGACGATGTCGCCTTCGCCCGCGAGCTGTTTGCCCGCGAACACATTACCGTGCTGCCCGGCAGCTTCCTGGCGCGCGATGCCCACGGCGTCAACCCGGGCGCCGGCCGCGTGCGGCTGGCACTGGTGGCGCCATTGGCCGAATGCGTGGCCGCCGCCGAACGCATCGAGCGGTTTGCCCGCTAACCCAACCGGATACCCCCATGACGACAATTCATATAAGTAAAGGACTGAACCACATGCACCCGATCCAGCCCATCATCGAAGCCGCGTTCGAAGACCGCGCCAACATCACCCCGGCTACCGTTTCCGCGGAACTGAAAGCCGCCATCGAGCAGGTCATTGCCGAGCTGGACAACGGCCAGCTGCGCGTGGCCGAGAAGATTGACGGTGAGTGGGTGGTCAACCAGTGGGCGAAGAAGGCCGTGCTGCTGTCGTTCCGCATCCGCGACAACGCGGTAATGGACGACGGCGTGAGCCGCTACTTCGACAAGGTCGACACCAAATTCGGCGACTGGAACGAGCAACAGTTCCGCGACGCCGGCTTCCGCGCCGTGCCGGGCGCCGTGGCGCGCAAAGGCAGCTTCGTGGCCAAGAACACCGTACTGATGCCGTCGTTTGTGAATATCGGCGCCTACGTCGATGAAGGCACCATGGTGGATACCTGGGCCACCGTGGGCAGCTGCGCCCAGATCGGCAAGAACGTGCACCTGTCCGGCGGCGTGGGCATCGGTGGCGTGCTGGAGCCGCTGCAGGCCAACCCGACCATCATCGAGGACAACTGCTTCATCGGCGCACGCTCCGAAGTAGTGGAAGGCGTGATCGTCGGCGAAGGCTCGGTGATCTCCATGGGCGTGTTCATCGGCCAGTCCACCAAGATCTACGACCGCGAAACCGGCGAAGTGCATTACGGCAAGGTACCGCCGGGCTCGGTGGTGGTTTCCGGCAGCCTGCCGTCCAAGGATGGCAGCCACAGCCTGTACTGCGCAGTGATCGTGAAAAAGGTCGATGCGCAGACCCGCAGCAAGACCAGCATCAACGACCTGCTGCGTGGCGTGTAAGCTGCGCGACACAATTAACTGATCCGTTGGCGGTTTTTTCGGGAATTTGTCACTACCGGTAACATTTTTTCCACAAAACTAGCGCGCTGGCATTTGGCGCACCGCACACAAGACGGATAAAATGCAAACAGGGAGTCGTGACTACGGCTCCCTGTTTTTCTGTTACCCACAGGACTGAATGTGTCTTCCGACAGTTTCATCACCCTTCGCAACGTCGGCTTCGCCTACAACGACCGCCCCATCCTGCAGGATGTCTCGCTGTCGATTCCGCGCGGCAAGCTGGTTGCCATCATGGGTGGCAGCGGCAGCGGTAAAACCACGCTGCTGCGCCTGATTTCCGGCCAGATCCGCGCCCAGCACGGCGAAGTGCTGGTCGACGGCCGCAACGTTGGCCGCATGAACAATGCCGAGCTGTATCAGCACCGCCGCCGCATGGGCATGCTGTTCCAGTTTGGCGCGCTGTTCACCGACCTCTCCGTCTTCGACAACGTGGCGTTTCCGCTGCGCGAACTCACCCGCCTGCCGGAAAGCGTGATCCGCGACCTGGTGCTGCTCAAGCTGTCCGCGGTCGGCCTGCGCGGCACCGAACGGCTGATGCCGGCCGAGCTGTCCGGCGGCATGGCGCGCCGCATCGCGCTGGCACGCGCCATCGCACTGGATCCGCAGCTGATGCTGTACGACGAGCCGTTCACCGGCCTGGACCCGATCTCGCTGGGCACCATTGCGCTGTTGATCAAGAAACTCAGCGACGCGCTGGGCACCACCTCGATCATGGTCACCCACGACGTGCACAAGTCGCTGGACATCGTCGACTACGTCTACTTCGTCGCCAACGGCCGCATCGTGGCCGAGGGCTCGCCAGAGCAGGTACGCCACGCCGAATCGCCGTGGCTGGCACAGTTTGTGGCCGGCGAGCCGGACGGCCCGGTGCACTTCGCCTACCCGGCCAGCGAGTCGCTGGCGCAATCCTTTGGTCTGCAGGAGAAAGCATGATGGAAAAACTGCTGTCTCCGTTCCGTCACCTGGGCGAGCTGACCGTCAACGCCATCTGGCGGCTGGGTTTTGCCAGCCGCTTCCTGCTGGCCATCCTGCTCAACTCCGGGCAGAGCCTGCTGCGCCTGCAGCTGACCATCCGCGAGGTGTATTTCGCCGGCGTACTGTCGCTGATCATCATCGTGGTGTCCGGGCTGTTCGTCGGCATGGTGCTGGGACTGCAGGGCTACAACACGCTGGCGCGCTTCGGCTCCTCCGATGCGCTGGGCGCGCTGGTGGCGCTGTCGCTGCTGCGCGAGCTGGGCCCGGTGCTGGCGGCGCTGCTGTTCGCCAGCCGCTCCGGCTCGGCAATGACCGCCGAGATCGGCCTGATGAAGGCCACCGAGCAGCTGGAAGCCATGAGCGTGATGGCAGTCAACCCCATCGCCCGCGTGGTGGCGCCACGCTTCTGGGCCGGCGTGATCTCCATGCCGATCCTGGCCGCCATCTTCAACGTGATGGGCATCTTTGGCGGTTATCTGGTCGGGGTAGTGATGATCGGCCTGGATGAAGGCACTTTCTGGTCGCAAATGCAGAACAACGTCGATCTGCACTACGACATCATCAACGGCCTGATCAAGAGCCTGTTCTTCGGCATGGCAGTGACGCTGATTGCCGTATTCGAAGGCTACGACGCCACACCAACGGCCAGCGGCGTGTCCTCCGCCACCACGCGTACCGTGGTGACCTCGGCGCTGGTCATCCTGGCGCTGGACTTCGTCCTGACGGCCTTCATGTTCTAGGAATCAACACTGATGAAACGTTCTACCATTGATTTGTGGGTTGGCCTGTTCGTTGCGATCGGCATTGCGGCGATCACTTTCCTGTCCTTGAAAGTCGCCAATCTCACCCCGCAAAGTGACAGCAACACCTATACCCTCACCGCCGAGTTCGACAATATCGGCGGATTGAAAGTGAAAGCCCCGGTGAAGTCATCCGGCGTACTGGTTGGCCGCGTCAGCAATATCGCGCTGGACACCAAACGCTACGTGGCCAACGTCACGCTCACCCTGGACGGCAAGTACCAGTTCAGCCGCGACACCAGTGCCGAGATTCTGACCGCGGGCCTGCTGGGCGAGCAGTACATCGGCCTGACCCAAGGCGGCGACCCGGATAACCTGAAAACGGGTGACCATATCAGCATTACCTCCTCCGCCATGGTGCTGGAGCAGCTGATAGGCAAGTTCATGACCAGTTTTGCCGACAAACCGGCAGCAGGCGGCAGCGACGCCAGCCAGAGTCAATAATTCTTCGCATATATAAAAGAAAGACGCACATCATGAAAAAACTGCTTACCTCCCTGATGCTGTTGCTGGGCCTCGCCGCGCCGGCACTGGCTGCCGACGAACCAGTGGGCCTGGTGCAGGACACCTCGCAAAAGGCGCTGGACATCCTGAAGAAGGAAAACGGCAAGAACACCCGCCAGGTGCGCGAGCAGGTGGAAAGCATGGTCATCCCGCTGATCGACTTCACCCGCATGACCGCGCTGGCAGTCGGCAAGGATTGGCGTGCGGCCAACCCGGCACAGCAAGAACAGCTGGCTACCCAGTTCAAGACCCTGCTGGTACGCACCTACTCTTCCACCATGGTGCGTTTCAAAACCGCCCAGATCGACGTCAAGCCGAATGCCCAGTTCAATAACGGCGGCCGTGAAGCGGTGGTGAAATCGGAAGTGACCCTGCCGGGCAATGCCGACAAGAAAAATGTCAGCATTGACTACACCCTGTACAAGGGCAACCAAGGCTGGAAGATTTTCAACGTCAGCGTGGAAGGTGCCAGCTTGGTCACCGTGTATCGCACCCAGTTCGGTGAAGAAATCCGCAAGAACGGCATCGACGGCCTGATCAAGCAGCTGAAAGACAAGAACGAGGGCGTAAAGCCGGCATGAGCCTGATTACCGTTACCACCGGACAACTGGCCCTGCAAGGCGTGCTCGACATGGACACCGTTGCCAGCATCCAGCCCCAGCTGCTGCAGGCCATGCAAGGCGACCAGCTGAGTCTGGACCTGTCCGCGGTCGAGAAAGCCGACGCCGCCGCGCTGGCCATGCTGCTGGGTGCCGTGCGCCAGCAACAGCAACGCGGCGGGGTGCTATTACTGCAACACCTGCCGGCCAGCCTGGCAAGCCAGGCACGCCTGTATGGTATTGCCGAGCTGCTGGGCATGCCAGGAGACGCCCCATGAAACAGCGACTTACTGTACTGCTGAGCGCCAGTGTGTTGCTGGCAGCCTGTGCCACCTCCCCCAGCCACCCGCAGGACCCGCTGGAGCCGATGAACCGGGCGGTATTCCAGTTCAACGACAAGGCTGATCGCTATGTGATGAAGCCGGTGGCGGAAGGCTATCGTGCCATCACCCCGCAGCCGGTGCGTACCGGTGTCGGTAACTTCTTCAACAACCTGCAAGACGTGTACAGCATGCTGAACCACGGCCTGCAGCTGCAGCCACGCAAGACGCTTACCGACCTCATGCGCGTATCGTTCAACAGCACCTTCGGTCTGTTCGGTTTGATCGATATCGCCACCCCGATGGGGCTGCAGCGCGACCCGGCCTCGCTCGGCGACACCATGGCGCACTATGGTTGGAAGAGCAGCAACTATCTGGTGCTGCCGCTCCTTGGTCCCTCCACCGTGCGCGATGGCTTGGGCACTGCGGCCAACTTCACCGTGGCCAACCAGCACGACCTGGTGTTCCATACCGAATCGCAATCCACGGCCGCCACGGTGCTCAAGGGGGTCAGCCAGCGGGAGCAACTGCTGGGCGTAGAGGACACACTACAGCAGGCGGCACTGGATCCGTACAGCTATATGCGTGACGCCTATCTGCAGTACCGCAACCGGCAGGTTGGCTTTCAACCGACCGTACAGCCAGACGCTAGCAGTCCGGCTCCGGAAGAGAACATTGATGATCTGGTCGGCCCGGATGCAGCGGTACCAGTAGCTTCTGCCCCGGTAGCAAGCGCCCCCGTGGATGCCTCGGCAGCACAATAGCCCTGTCGCCACGGCAATAAAAACGGCCACCTAAGGGTGGCCTTTTTATTTCGATGCCGCCACGACAACAGGGCCTTGCCCGGTTATCAGGCTGCGACCAACACAGTTATGGACCGCACGCAAAAACACCCCAACGTCCGCACCGAAGTGCTCACGATGGGGTGCCAATGCTGGAGCATAAACCGCACAACTCCGGCAAGACCTCAGCGCCGGCCCGGAAAAGTAATAACCTTTGCCCCCTTGCCGACCTCTTCACTTGCCGGTTCTGGCTCGGTTGCGACTACCGGCGGCTTGGCCGGTTGCGACAGCGCCTCCAGCTCAAACCCCATGCCCTCGCCAGACTCCCGCGAGAAAATAGAGAGCACATTACCGACCGGCACCCAGATTTCCCGGGATACGCCACCAAAGCGGGCAGCAAAGGAAATCCAGTCGTTATCGAGTTGCAGGTTCTGCGTTGCGCCGTAGGCCACGTTCAACACGATTTCGTTGTTCTTCACAAACTCCATCGGGACCTGCACGTTTTCATCCACCCATACCACCATGTAAGGGGTTTGCCCCTGGTCGGTACACCACTGGTGAATGGCACGAAGGA
Organism: Vogesella oryzagri; assembly: GCF_040148885.1. Taxonomy (NCBI): domain Bacteria; kingdom Pseudomonadati; phylum Pseudomonadota; class Betaproteobacteria; order Neisseriales; family Chromobacteriaceae; genus Vogesella; species Vogesella oryzagri. The sequence goes on along the minus strand of NZ_JBEFLD010000010.1, from coordinate 124,355 downwards.
GATAAGGCCGGGTACTGACTGTCATGGCCGCCTCTTACTTGCGCATGGCCTTTTCGGCCGGTGTCAGCGAATCGATGAAAGACTGGCGCTGGAACAGGCGTTCGGCATATTTCAGGATCGGTGCGGCATTCTTGCCCAAGTCGATACCGTAGTGCTCCAGGCGCCACATCAGCGGGGCGATAGCCACGTCGATCATCGAAAAATCATCGCCCAGCATAAACTTCTGTTTGGCAAAGATCGGGGCAATGGTGATCAGACCATCACGAATCGCCTCGCGTGCCTTGGCGGCTTCCTTACCGGTCGCGCCTGCTTCCATGGTTTTTACGTTCACAAACAACTCCTGCTCGAAACGGAACAGGAACAGGCGGGCACGGGCACGCATTACCGGATCGGCCGGCATCAGCTGCGGGTGCGGGAAACGTTCATCAATATATTCATTGATGATGTTGGACTCATGCAGGATCAGGTCGCGCTCGACCAGTACCGGTACCTCGTTGTACGGGTTCATCACGGCGAGGTCTTCCGGCTTGTTCAGCACGTCCACGTCAATGATCTCGAAATCCATGCCCTTTTCGTACAACACGATGCGGCAACGCTGGCTGAACGGACAAGTGGTTCCGGAATAGAGTGTCATCATGGCGGACTGACTTCCTTTTGGCGGCAATTGATGAAATAACAGGCAATTTTAGCACTTTCGCCCATCAAATAGCGAATAAAATTACATAAACCTATGATTACAAAAGAAAAAGCGGCGCTTTCGCACCGCTTTTTCTCAGGAAGAACCCACTATGTTTTAGTGGATTTCTTTCCAGTAGGCTTTCTTCAGGAAGTAAGCAAACGGCAACAGCAGCAGGAACAGGTACATCAGCACCACGTAGCCAATCTGTTGACGCTTAACCTGTGCCGGCTCAGCCATGTAAACCAGGAAGTTGGTCAGATCAGCCATGCGCTTGTCGAACTCTGCAGTATTGGCCTTGCCGTTTTCCAGCTTGGTCAGCGTGCCGGCCTTGACCAGTTGCAGTGAATGCTCTTCATGACCTTCGGCATTCTTCTCGGTCTTGAGGACCTGCTCGCCCTGCCATTGCCACAGGATGTGCGGCATGCCCACCTTGTCGAATACCAAGTTGTTCCAGCCGGTCGGACGGGTGTCGTCACGGTAGAAGCCACGCAGATAGCCGTACAGGTAGTCGGCGCCACGCGAGCGGGCAATCACGGACAAGTCCGGCGGCGTAGCGCCAAACCAGGCCTTGGCATCCTTCTTGTCCATGGCAACATTCATCTGCTCTCCGATTTTATCGGTGGCAAACATCAGGTTGCTCTTGATCTGCTCTTCGGACAGGCCGATGTCCGTCAGACGGTTGTAGCGCATGGCGCTGGCCGAATGGCAGGACAGACAGTAGTTGACGAAGGTCTGTGCACCGCGCTGCAGGCTTTCGGTGTCCTGAATATTGATCGGCGCCTTTTCCAGGGCCGGACCTTCAGAAGATGCGAATGCACCAAATGCCGGCAGGACGAGGGCAGCAGCAGCAATCAATTGACGGATAGTCTTGTTCATAGTGCCCCCTCTATCAGATAAATTTCGCAAACAGGGTTGCAGCTACCACGGTGACTACCACCAGCACCAGGAAACGAACCTGGCGTGCCGGAGTACTCATGGTCACGCGGGTCGGAACCGGCGTGCTGCCAACGTCGTTCTTGGTGTAGAACGGCATGCCCAGGAAGAAGGCGAAGTAAATGATGGAGAGCAGCTGTGCCACCACGGTACGTACGTTGGTAGACGGGGCAGCACCCAGAATACCCAGACCGATGAAGGCAATGATGAACAGCACCAGCATGAACTTGAACTTCGGACCACGGTAACGAATCGACTTCACCGGCGACTTGTCCAGCCACGGCAGGAAGGCAATCAGCACTACCGCCGCCCCCATGGCTAGCACACCCCACACTTGCGTACCAGCAAACGATGGAATGGCACGCAGAATGGCGTAGAACGGGGTGAAGTACCAAACCGGCGCAATGTGCGGCGGGGTCTTCAGCGGGTCAGCCTGGTCGAAGTTAGGGTGCTCCAGGAAGTAGCCGCCCATTTCCGGTGCAAAGAACACGATGCCGGAGAACACGATCAGGAACACGGCCACACCCAGAATATCCTTCACGGTGTAGTACGGATGGAACGGGATACCATCCAGCGGCTTGCCGTCTTCGCCCTTCAGCTTCTTGATCTCGACGCCGTCCGGGTTGTTGGAGCCCACTTCATGCAGTGCGATCAAGTGCGCCACCACCAGCGCCAGCAGGATCAGCGGAATGGCGATCACGTGCAGCGCGAAGAAGCGGTTCAGGGTCGCGTCGCCCACCACGAAGTCGCCACGAATGAACACCGACAGGTCCGGACCGATCACCGGGATGGAAGCGAACAGGTTAACGATCACCTGTGCGCCCCAGAACGACATCTGGCCCCACGGCAGCAGGTAACCCATGAAGGCCTCTGCCATCAGCAGCAGGAAGATCAGCGTGCCGAAAATCCATACCAACTCACGCGGCTGCTTGTACGAGCCATAGATCAGGCCGCGGAACATGTGCAGATACACCACCACGAAGAACATGGAGGCGCCGGTAGAGTGCATGTAACGGATAATCCAGCCGCCCGCCACATCACGCATGATGTATTCAACCGAAGCAAACGCTACCGGGATACCTGCGCCATTAAGCGTGGCATCCGGCTTGTAGTTCATGGTCAGGAAGATACCGGTAACGATCTGGATCACCAGCACCAACATGGCCAGCGAGCCGAAGAAGTACCAGAAGTTGAAGTTCTTCGGTGCGTAGTACTCGGTAACGTGCTCCTTCATCATCGAAGACAGCGGGAAGCGATCGTCTACCCAGTTCAGGATTTTTTGCCCTTTGCTCATGTTCACTCCCTCGCTTATTTGTCTTCGCCGATCAACAGGCGAGTGTCGGCCAGGTATTTGTGCGGCGGGATGACCAGGTTCTTCGGTGCCGGTACGCCGTTGTAAACGCGGGCGGCAAGGTCGAACTTGGAGCCGTGACACGGACAGTAGAAACCGCCCACCCATTTCGGGCCCAGGTCAGCGGGTGCGATATCCGGGCGGTGAGTCGGGGAACAGCCCAGGTGGGTACAAATGCCCACGGCGACCAGAACCTCCGGCTTGATGGAGCGGTGCTTGTTCTTGCAGTATTCCGGCTGCTCGGACCCCTCGGAGGACGGATCCAGCAGATCGCCTTCGATAGTGGCCAGATTCTTCAGCTGCTCCGGGGTACGCGACAGTACCCATACCGGCTTGCCGCGCCACTCGACGTTGATCTTCTGACCCGGCTCCAGCTTGCTGATATCTACTTCGACCGGGGCACCAGCAGCCTTGGCACGCTCAGACGGCGCAAAGCTCATCAAAAACGGCACAGCCACACCGGCCGCCGCCACACCACCAACCGCGCTGGTGGCCACCGTCAGAAAGCGACGGCGCCCCGCATCAACGTGTTGTTCACTCATTACAGTCATCCTCAAACGTGGAAACCGAGCTCTAAACTTGAAACCTTACGATTCTACCCGAATCCAACACCGAACTTGAAGCGCATATGCGAGAAATCGCCTCATTGCTAACATGGGATTGTCGTCATACCGGGTTGAACAGGTCGACAAAGCTGACATCCAGTGCGTATTCCGCAGCCAGCCATTCACCCAAGGCTTTTACACCATAGCGCTCCGTCGCATGATGACCTGCCGCAAGGAATGTAACGCCATACTCCTGCGCCAGGTGCAGGTTCTGCTCGGACACCTCACCGGTAATAAAGGCATCCACCCCCAGTGCCACGGCCTGCTCAAAGTAGCCCTGAGCCCCGCCAGTGCACCATGCCAGCCGCCGGATAGTACGCTCGGCCGGGCCCAACAATAGCGGCTCACGCCCCAGGCTGGACGCCAACTGTGCGGCCAACTGCGTACCGCTTAACGGTTGCGGCAGCTCACCGTGCCACAGCAAGGGCTCATCCGGACAGGGCTGACATGCGAGCAGACCCAGTTTTTGCGCCAGCTGGGAGTTATTTCCCAGCTCCGGATGAGCATCCAGCGGCAAGTGATACGCCAGGAGACTGATGTCGTTTTGCAGCAACGTCGCGATGCGTTGACGCTTGATACCTGTTAGCGGCGCCGGTTCGCTTTTCCAGAAATAACCGTGATGCACCAGGATGGCATCGGCCTGCAAGCGCACCGCCTCATCCAGCAGCGCCTGTGATGCCGTAACCCCGGTAACAACCCGCTGCACCTGCGCCCGCCCCTCCACCTGCAAGCCGTTCGGGGCGTAATCCTTGAAACGCCACGGCTCCAGTTTCTGGTTAAGCGCCAACACCAGCTGCTGCAACTCCATTACCTGCTCCCTTTCGCTATCGTCTGTCCGCATTGTGCCAGAGCAATCAAGCAATGCGGCCAACCTTGGCAAGGTTGGCCGCAAAGAAAAACCCCGCAGCAGGCTGCGGGGTTCTGGCTCGTAATGGAGCGGGCTACTTACATCATACCGCCCATGCCGCCCATGCCACCCATATCCGGCATACCGGCAGCCGGCTTGTCTTCAGGCAGCTCAGCGATCATGCAGTCGGTGGTCAGCATCAGGCCGGCCACGGAGGCGGCATGCTGCAGTGCGGAGCGGGTTACCTTGGCCGGATCCAGCACGCCCATTTCGATCATGTCGCCGTATTCGCCAGAGGCGGCGTTGTAACCGAAGTTACCTTTGCCTTCCATCACTTTGTTTACAACAACCGACGGCTCATCACCGGCGTTCTGTACGATCTGGCGCAGCGGGGCTTCGATCGCCTTCAGCACGATCTTCACACCGGCAGCCTGATCGGCGTTGATGGTCTCAACCGCCTGGATAGTGGCGCGGGCGCGCAGCAGCGCAACGCCACCGCCTGGCACCACACCTTCTTCAACCGCGGCACGGGTCGCGTGCAGCGCATCTTCCACGCGGGCTTTCTTCTCTTTCATTTCCACTTCAGTGGCAGCACCAACCTTGATCACGGCAACACCGCCAGCCAGCTTGGCCACGCGCTCCTGCAGTTTTTCACGGTCGTAATCGGAAGTCGCTGCTTCGATCTGCTGACGGATTTCGGTCACGCGCGCCTGGATAGCGGCTGCATCGCCGGCGCCATCGATGATGATGGAGTTTTCTTTACCCACTTCAACACGCTTGGCCTGGCCCAGCATCTCCAGCGTCACTTTTTCCAGCGACAGGCCAACTTCTTCAGCGATAACGGTACCGCCAGTCAGGATGGCGATATCCTGCAGCATGGCCTTGCGACGATCACCAAAGCCCGGGGCCTTCACAGCCACCACTTTCAGGATGCCACGGATGGTGTTCACAACCAGAGTAGCCAGCGCTTCGCCTTCAACGTCTTCGGCGATGATCAGCAGCGGACGGCCGGACTTGGCCACTTGTTCCAGGACCGGCAGCAGGTCGCGGATGTTGGAGATCTTCTTGTCGAACAGCAGGATGAACGGGTTGTCCAGTGCGGCAATCTGTTTTTCCTGGTTGTTGATGAAGTACGGGGACAGGTAGCCGCGGTCGAACTGCATCCCTTCCACCACGTCCAGCTCGTTGTTCAGGCTCTTGCCATCTTCAACGGTGATCACGCCTTCCTTGCCTACTTTTTCCATCGCGTTGGCGATGATTTCACCGATATCGGTATCGGAGTTGGCAGAAATAGAACCAACCTGTGCGATTTCCTTGGTGGTAGCGCACGGCTTGGCGATCTTGGCAATCTCTGCCACCAGAGCGATCACGGCCTTATCGATACCACGCTTCAGGTCCATCGGGTTCATGCCGGCGGTCACGAACTTCATGCCTTCATGCACGATGGCCTGGGCCAGCACGGTAGCAGTAGTGGTACCGTCACCAGCCACATCGGAAGTCTTGGAAGCCACTTCCTTCACCATCTGGGCTCCCATGTTTTCGAACTTGTCTTTCAGTTCGATTTCCTTGGCCACCGACACACCGTCCTTGGTGATGGTCGGCGCGCCGAAGGAGCGGTCAAGTACCACGTTGCGGCCTTTCGGGCCCAGGGTCACTTTTACGGCATCGGCCAGAATATTGACACCCACCACCATCTTGGCGCGGGCGGAATCACCAAAGCGTACGTCTTTAGCTGCCATACTTGAAATTCTCCAGAATCTGTTTCAACGATGTGTGAACGGGTCGGATTACTCGACGATGCCCATCACGTCTTCTTCGCGCATAACCAGCAGCTCTTCGCCGTCAACCTTCACGGTCTGGCCGGAGTACTTGCCGAAGATCACCTTGTCACCAACTTTCAGTTCCAGCGCACGGCGGTCGCCGTTTTCCAGAATCTTGCCGTGGCCCACGGCCACAACTTCGCCCATGTCCGGTTTCTCGGCAGCGGCACCCGGCAGAACGATGCCGGAAGCAGTCTTCTCTTCGGCTTCAAGGCGTTTGATAACAACACGGTCGTGCAGAGGACGGATTGCCATTGATCTCTCCTGAATCAGTAGCTATGTAAACGATTATCTAGCTTGTGGACAGGCTGGGAAGCATCACTAGCACTCCCAGCTTGCGAGTGCTAATCATAGGGACGAGGTAAGTAGCTTTCAAGAGGGGAACAAACAGAAATTGTGTGATCGTGAATTGGGCCAGAGCGCTAACCCTTGCGTAAGGTGAGCCAATGCGGAGTCCGAAAGCGCACAATAAGCCGGTACAGGTAGAGATACCCAAGCACAAACAGCATCACAAAAACCAACAGCACCCATGTCCTGTTCCAGAAAAGCATGGCTGGCAGCACCGAAAAGGAGCAAAGCAGCCAGAGGTAGGGAGAAGTCAAACTATTACGCTGAATAAGATGGCGAGTCTCATGGGAGCCAACCATCCAGCGCACTAGGCGTCGGTAGATCATTTGATGTAAATGCAGCGCATCAGCTCCCACCACCCCTCTCCCCTGCAGAAACTTGCGCCGATAGATGGAGAACAGCGTTTCAAATACCGGATAGATTACACAAAGTAGCGGAAACCACGGCGACACTTCCGCATTTCGAGAGACGAGTAGTACAGAAATCTCTGCGATCATAAAGCCAATCAAGTAGGCGCCGCCATCGCCAGCAAAGATCAACCCCCTCGGGAAATTCCAGAACAAGAAGCCAAGAATTGCCCCTATCATAGCCATACAAACACTCATAAGCACAATGTCATGGACTTTTATGCAAACATATGCTATAGCAGCAAAAATAAATACTGACACCATCCCCGATAAACCATTGTAGCCGTCAATGATATTGAACGCATGAGCCACTCCACTCACTGCAACTATAGTTACAAGTAAAGATAACCACCAGTAGTGTGCCAACATGTGATCAATGGCTGGAACACCCAATCTAATCAGCATAGCCTGAATCAAAAAGCAACCGAGCATTGCTGATACAAAAGTAGCTAACAGGCGCTCCAAAGGCCCAATTTTCTTGGTGACATCCTCCAGCAGCCCAAAGCCGAATGCTGGCAGGGCAGACAACAGCAACAGCAAAACCCATATCGACGTATTAAGATAACCAGATAGCGCACAACCTACCAGTAAGCCCAGCATGATGGGAACCCCCCCAATGCGTGGCACAGGTACAACGTGAAATTTCTGCACTCCGATAATGTCAGAATCGGCAGTAAAATTAGAATGCAGATGCGAGTATTTGATAAGGAAAAAGCTCGCCAAGAAAGAAACCAACATGGCAATCAGGAGAATTTGCAGCATTTGGGAGCGAATCCATTGTTATGATCAGAAAATTGGCAGTTTAAGTAGCGAGCAAGACTATGCCCCATGAGCAAGTTTATAACAACATATGCAATATACTCAGAGCTCCAGTTCGACTAACTTCGACTCTACTTTACTGAAATTTACAAAATTAAACCGATAGCTACCCGGAGGTTTCATTCATGATTCTAGTAACTGGCGGTGCTGGCTTCATTGGCGCCAACTTCATCTTTGACTGGCTGTCTATTAACAACGAAGCCGTCATCAATATCGATAAGCTCACCTACGCGGGCAACCTGCAGACTTTGAACGCGATAGAAGGAGATGGACGCCATCATTTTATTCGTGCCGACATTGGCAACCGTGCACTACTGTCGTCACTCTTGGCCAAGCATCGTCCCCGCGCCATCATCAACTTTGCAGCCGAATCACACGTCGATCGCTCCATCTACGGACCGGATGAATTTATCCAGACCAATGTTGTCGGCACGTTCAACCTACTGGAAGCCGTTCGAGGCCACTGGAGCGGGCTTGCAAAAGATGAGAAGACATCCTTTCGCTTTCTACATATCTCCACTGATGAGGTTTACGGCTCACTAGCTCCAGATGGCGCACCGTTTACCGAAACTAATCGCTACGAACCCAACAGCCCCTACTCAGCCAGCAAGGCCGCATCTGACCACCTAGTAAGAGCTTGGCATCATACTTATGGCCTGCCAATATTAACTACTAACTGCAGTAATAATTATGGGCCATATCATTTCCCTGAAAAATTGATTCCAGTCGTCATTCTGAATGCTATTGCCAGCAAACCGCTACCCATTTACGGTGATGGTCAGCAAATTCGCGACTGGCTCTACGTAAAAGATCACTGCTCAGCCATACGTCGCGTACTGGAAGCAGGCAAAGTGGGTGAGACCTACAACGTGGGAGGCAGCAACGAAAAAACCAACCTAGATGTGGTTAGCACCATCTGTACCATTCTCGATGAGTTGCAGCCGCGCAATGATGGTAGGTCATACACGGAGCAAATTACCTTTGTCGCTGATCGCCCAGGGCATGACCACCGCTACGCAATCGATGCTCGCAAACTGGAGCGGGAGCTTGACTGGAGGCCTACCGAAACCTTCGACACCGGTATTCGCAAAACGGTAGCTTGGTATCTAGCAAACCAAGAATGGACCGATGCAGTAACCACTGGCAGCTACCGACAGTGGCCGGGCACCCATTATGGAGACTAGACATGATCCAGACTCTGATCGCAGGAAGCAATGATTAACCTAGTTTTGAGCTGCAGAGCCCTTGACTGTGACCAGCAAGCCACTCTCCTCGGTCGTCCCGGCCAAGACTTGTGCGATACCGTGGCCATTCGGCACCCTCTAGATCACCCACAAATGACAAAATTATAAACATTACAATCTACATCACAGCGGGCAGGGATGAAAGTTATGCCATTAAATTAAAATTTCGACAATAATTATGCGCAAGTCATACGACATGATATAAATATAGAAACATGCCCATGTTAATCCATTACTACATCGATTATGCATTATTTGGTGGGGGAGGAAAGCCGGACTTATCAGGAGGTGGATTTAACTAGTCGACAATCCGTTCGGCGCCTACAAGCTTGCAGACTAAGAAGCCACCAACGCCTTTCGCGGTGAACCATGCCATTTTCCGCACCAGCTGGACATTTTGCGCTCACAGTGGCAGTTTCCTGAAGGCAATCTTGCCCTTTACTAGCAAACGCGATGCACTACAACACCGTAGCCGACTAGGTTTGTGCACTGATACTGGCCATCTTGCAGGCGGATGTAACAGTATAGGAGCAACGTTAGTCAGCATCCAGAGTGTCCCACAAGAGGCCTTTATCAGCTCAGTAGGACCAGGGGTTCGTTGGTTTAATCACCCAAGAGTGCTGACACAATTAGCCGGAGCAAACGAAATGCCTCTGAAATTATCTTATTTAAATATTGCCCCACTTCATCTTCTGCCCCCTCCTCCTTCCTCATTTCATCCGAGCAACTCGCGACTGGATTTCAGTAGAGTTCGCGAAATTTTTGATATTCAATTACCCAGCAAGCAAGACGATGTACAACATGTACTCTCACAGCTCTGCCAACGTTGACCAATGAGATCCACTATGAAGAGCAAAGGCATAATACTGGCCGGAGGCAGCGGCACCCGTCTTTACCCAGCCACCCTGGCAGTGAGCAAGCAGTTGTTGCCCATCTATGACAAGCCGATGATCTATTACCCGCTAAGCACGCTGATGCTGGCAGGTATCCGGGACATACTGATTATCTCCACCCCGCAAGACACCCCGCGCTTTGAGCAGTTATTGGGTGACGGCAGCCAATGGGGCATCAACCTGCAATACGCAGTGCAGCCCAGCCCCGATGGCCTCGCGCAAGCGTTCATCATTGGTGAAACATTTCTGGCGGGCGCACCTTCCGCACTAGTGCTTGGCGATAACATTTTCCATGGCCATGACTTCCCAAAACTGCTGAAGGCGGCCAATACCAAAGCGGAAGGTGCGAGTGTATTTGCTTATCATGTACACGACCCAGAACGCTACGGTGTAGTAGCCTTCGACAGCCAGGGCAAGGCTCTGTCCATAGAAGAAAAGCCCGCCAAGCCAAAGTCCAATTACGCGGTAACCGGTCTGTATTTCTACGACAACCAGGTAGTGGATATTGCCAAGTCAATAAAACCCTCTATCCGTGGCGAGCTGGAAATTACCGATGTTAACAACCGCTATCTACAGCAAGGCCAGCTTGACGTACAAACAATGGGGCGGGGATATGCCTGGCTGGATACTGGTACACATGAATCCATGTTGGAAGCCAGCCAGTTTATTGCTACCGTAGAAAATCGACAGGGACTGAAAGTAGCCTGCCTAGAAGAAATAGCCTATGTTCAGCAATGGATTAACGCAGACCAACTGGAACAGCTGGCACAACCGCTGAAGAAAAATGCCTACGGGCAATACCTTCTGCAGCTGCTGAAGTAAGAAAGCAAGCCTATTCATGAAAATTATCGATACCGCAATTTCGGACGTCAAAATCATTGAACCAGCCGTATTTGGCGACGACCGGGGGGTTTTCTTCGAAAGTTTCAATCAGAAGCGCTTTGAGGAAGCCATTGGCCACAAGGTCGATTTCGTACAAGACAACCACTCCCGTTCAGTTAAAGGAGTACTGCGCGGGCTGCACTACCAGTTAGCGCCCCATGCACAAGTCAAGCTGGTACGCTGCGTGGTGGGCGAAGTCTTCGACGTGGCTGTGGACATCCGCAAGTCGTCACCGACTTTCGGCCAGTGGGTTGGGGTAAATTTGTCAGCGGAAAACAAACGACAGCTGTGGATTCCGGAAGGATTTGCGCATGGTTTCTTGACGCTATCCGATGAAGCAGAGTTTTTGTACAAGACCAACAATTACTATGCTCCACACAGTGAAGGCTCCATCCGCTGGAACGACCCCGAACTAGCGATTGGCTGGCCACTGGAGGGGGGAGAACCGTCACTGTCTGCCAAGGATGCGGCTGCGCCATTTTTTGCGCATCTCGAAGGAGGCTCGCATGAAAATTCAGCTAGTACAATTGCAGACGCACGGTGATGCGCGAGGCGCTCTAGTCGCACTAGAAGACGCTAAAAATGTGCCGTTTGAAATACGCCGGGTATATTACTTGTTTGCTACCCAGCCCGAGATCAGGCGTGGCTTGCACGCACATCACAAACTCAAACAAATGTTGATTGCGGTACGCGGCTCCTGCCGTATTCTGCTGGATGATGGCAAAGAAAAAATCAATATACTGCTGGACGACCCAACTCAGGGTTTGATTATTGATTCATTAATTTGGCGTGAGATGTATCAGTTCAGCGAAGATTGCGTATTGCTGGTGCTAGCAGATCAGCATTACGATGAGAGTGATTATATTCGTGACTATGATATTTTCATAAAGACAGTGAGGCAGGCATGAGCAAGTTGTTCATTGTAGGAGCCGGTGAGTTTGCGCAAATTGCCTATGAGTATTTTACGCATGATTCCGAGCATGAGGTGGTTGGTTTTTGTGTAAACCGTGAATATATCAAGGAAACCACCCTTTTTGGGCTGCCAGTGACTGCTCTTGAAGAGGTGGAACAAAAATACCCGGCATCCGAATTTCTTGCTTTTATTGGAATTCCAGCTAGTGACATGAATCGTTTGCGCATGCGTTTATATTTGGAGATGAAGCAACTAGGGTTTCGTTTTGCCAGTTATGTCAGCTCGCGTGCCTTTACGTGGCATAACGCAGTAATTGGTGAAAACACTTTCATTTTCGAAAACAACGTCATACAACCATTTACGCGAATTGGCAACAATTGCATTTTATGGAGCGGCAATCATATAGGGCATCGCACAGTGATTCATGATCATTGCTTCTTGACTTCTCATGTAGTGGTCTCTGGTTACTGCGACATTGGTAGCGGATCATTCCTTGGTGTCAATTCGACATTAAACGATAACATAAAGATTGGAACGCATTGCCTAGTCGGCTCTGGGTCATTGATCGTCAAAGATACAGAAGCAGAACGAATTTATGTGGGCAACCCGGCTAGAGCTGTCCCAGGGAAAAGTAGCTTTGAAGCGGGTATTTGATCATGATATGGGAAAAACTTGGGCTGGTGTATCAGGCGGATCAACATTCCAATGAAATGTGGAGGAACAACTCTGCGCTTACGCCTCAGCCATTCAGGTTAAATGCGGAAACCATCCGTGTCTTTGCAGGCTTTAGGGATACCGATGGCATTAGTCGCATCGGCTATGTAGATGTTGCTGCTGCAAATCCGCAGATTGTCTCTGCCATTTCAGAACACCCCGTATTGAATATTGGTCGTGATGGCTGCTTTGACGACAATGGTCTGATCATGGGAGATGTCGTTCAGGCCGGAGACGATGTGTATTTGTTCTATGTTGGCTTTCAGCTGGTGAAAAAAGCCAAATTCCTAGCATTTTCTGGGGTTGCTATTTCCAGGGATGGCGGAAACACCTTTATGCGCCTGTGTGAATCTCCTGTGCTTGGGCGCGCAGATGGTCAGGCATTTATCGGTGCGATTCATACCGCGAGGTTTGAAAACGGCATCTGGCGACTCTGGTTCGCCCAGGGAGACGGCTGGGAAATGATCAATGGTGTTCCTTACCCCCGTTATCATATTTGCTACACCGAAACAAAAGATCTGCTGAATATTCCGCGTCACTCTAAAATTTGCGTCCAGTGTGATTATCCAGACTACCGCATTGGTAGGCCGAAGGTTTATCGCCTGCTTGATGGTAACTATTTGATGTATGCCACTAAAGGTTCGGTTTTAGGGGACTATTTCCCGGTCGCCTTTCGTAGCTACGATGGGATCACTTGGGAGGAGGATCAAGCCCCGCTTGGCATTACCCTGTCTGAGAGCGGATGGGACTCACAAACCTTATGCTATCCGGCATTGCTGGCTGGGGAGCGGGAAACCTGGATGTTTTACAACGGCAACCAGATGGGTGTAGATGGCTTTGGTGTTGCACGCCTTGCCAGCACGTTGCTTGGTACGTAAAAGTGAAGGGTGTTTGATGGTAGATGCAATACAGGTCCGCCCATACTCTCCGGAGATGCGGGCGGACTGGAACGAGTTTTTACAAAAATCCCGCACCCCATTATTCATGTTTGAGCGGGATTTCATGGATTATCATGCGGACCGGTTTCACGATGCATCCTTGGTATTTTATCGAGGCAACAGCATGCTGGCCGTGTTTCCTGCCAATTGTTGCGACGGCACTGTGTATAGTCATCAAGGGCTGACATATGGTGGTTTGATTACCACAGTTAACGCAAAAAGTACGGATATTGAATCTGCTTTTTCTGTGATGGCAACACACTATCGTGCTGCGGGAATGCATAGTGTGATATACAAGAAAGTACCATGGTGCTTTTCAGTCAATTTTTGTGAGGAAGATATTTATTTTCTGCATCGCCAAGGGGCAAAACTGATTCGCCGAGATCTTTCGAGCGTGATTGATCTGATCAGCAGGCCAAAGCTATCCGACTCACGAAAGAATTTATTGAAAAAGGCAGCTGCACGGAGCTTGGTGTGCATGCCGTTAGATGATGTGGAAGTATTTCATGCGCTTTTAAGTACGGCACTTGTCAAGCACAATGCTGTTCCGGTACATAGCCCGGCCGAGTTGCAGCTGTTGTCCAACCGTTTCCCGGAGAAGCTGCGTTTGCATGGAGTCTATCTTGATGGCGAATTACTGACCGCAGCCTGTTTGTTTGATTTTGGCAGGATTGTGCATACGCAGTATTTGGCCGCGTCGCAAACTGCAAGACAGATAGGGGCGATGGATTATTTGCTTGAGACACTGATTCATCGCGCAACCTCAGACGGGAAAAATTTCTTTAGCTTTGGCATATCAACTGAAGATGCGGGCAAGTATTTAAATCAGGGGTTGATTGCCCAAAAGGAAGGCTTCGGAGCGCGCGGTTTGGCTGTTGATTTTTATGAGTGGAATTTGTAATGATCAATTTTCTTGATCTTAAAGCAATCAATCTGCAATACGCAGATGAATTGAAGGCAGCCTTTGCTAAGGTACTAGATTCAGGTTGGTATATTCTTGGCGAAGAAGTAAAAGCATTCGAAGAAGAGTTTGCTGCATATTGTGGTGCCACCCATGCAGTGGGTGTGAGTAATGGCCTGGACGCCCTGCATCTGATTTTACGAGCTTATGGGATTGGTCAAGGCGATGAGGTGATTGTCCCGGCCAATACCTATATCGCCACATGGCTTGCCGTAACGTATGCTGGTGCGACCCCCATCCCGGTTGAGCCTTGCGTGGACACCTTCAATATTGACCCGGCCTGCATTGCTGAAGCGATCACGCCACGTACCCGTGCCATTTTGGTGGTGCACTTGTATGGGCAGCCTGCTGACATGGATCCGATCATGGCTCTGGCTGAAAAGCATGATTTGAAAGTGATCGAAGATGCTGCTCAGGCACATGGTGCGTGTTACAAAGGTCGCCGTGTCGGAACGCTGGGTCATGCTGCCGGTTTCAGTTTTTATCCCGGCAAAAATCTCGGGGCTCTAGGCGATGCCGGTGCAGTAACTACTAACGATGCCAAACTGGCCGACAAGGTGCGAGTGTTAGCGAATTACGGGTCGCGAGTCAAATATCACAATGAAGTTAGTGGATTCAACTGCCGCCTAGATGAATTGCAGGCGGCATTTTTGCGCG
Source organism: Vogesella oryzagri (assembly GCF_040148885.1). Classification (NCBI taxonomy): domain Bacteria; kingdom Pseudomonadati; phylum Pseudomonadota; class Betaproteobacteria; order Neisseriales; family Chromobacteriaceae; genus Vogesella; species Vogesella oryzagri. Next base: position 109,344 of record NZ_JBEFLD010000010.1, on the reverse strand, counting down.
TGAAGCTGCAACACCTGGACCAAGAAACGGTGAGAAGACGAGATGTGGCAGCGCGCTATTTTACTGGCTTGCAGGGATGTGACTTGATGCTGCCGCAGGTACCGGCGCAGATTGAGGCGGCGTGGCATCTGTTCGTTGTTCGCTCTACACAGCGCACAGTCCTGCAGCAGGCGTTGGCTGAGCGGGGGATTGGTACCATGATTCATTACCCAGTCGCGCCACATTTGCAGCCTGCCTATGCCTGGCTGGGGTTGAATCGTGGTGCCTTTCCATTGTCCGAACGCTTGCATGACCAAGTACTCAGCCTACCGATGGGGCCCACCCTTAGTAACACCGAGGTGGAACAGGTGATTGCCGCCGTGCGGGCTGAATTAACATGAAAAAGTTATTGTCTGTTACATTTTTTAGCGGCCTGCTGACCCTATTGCGCATGTCATGCGGATTTGTGATTGCAAAGGTAGTAGCGGTTCAAACTGGACCAGCAGGTATAGCAATGTTAGGGCAAGTCCAGGGGTTTGTCGGTGCCTTAACTAGTGTAGTGAGCGCACCAGTAAGCAATGGAGTCGTTCGCTACACAGCGGCAAACCAAGCTCTCGGACACGAATTTTGTGCACCTTGGTGGCGCGCCAGCATACATTGGCTAATTGTGATGCTGATATTAGCCATCCCCCTCGTTTGTGCTTTTTCATATCAATTGTCCGGCTTATTGTTTTCAACATATCAATACAATTGGGTAATTATCTTAGCCGGATGTGTCTTACCTCTTGCTGGATTGAGCACATTGTTTACGTCAGTTCTGAATGGCATGCAAAATTATAGACGCTATGTCATTTCAGGTATGATCTCGGTCGTTTGTTCGACAATATTAATGCTCATTTTGATCTGGTCTTACGCAACTTCAGGTGCTTTGGCGGCAGCAGCAGTCACCTCGGCGGTATCAGGGGCAGTGCTGTTACTGCTCGTACGGCATGAGCCTTGGATGCACAGGCGACTGTGGTTCGGCAGGCCTGACATGAGGAAATTCCGCGAGATAGGCGCATATGTTGCCATGGCAGTGACAAGCTCAATTTGCGGCCCGCTATCTTTGATCTTGGCACGGAGATTTTTAGTTGACCATTCTGGCTGGGACACTGCTGGACAATGGCAGGCGGTATACAAAATTTCAGAAGTGTACCTTGGTGTTATCACAGTTGCATTGAGCACATACTATCTACCTAAACTATCCTCCTTGAGTACACCGGATGAAATAAAGCGAGAAATCTGGGTGACTGGCAGGCTGATAGTACCTTTAGTCGCTTTAGCTGGGCTGCTGATTTATTTATCGCGCGAATGGATCATTGTTTCATTATTTACAAAAGATTTCCGCCCAGCCTCAAATTTATTTGCAGTTCAATTAACTGGCGATGTGATAAAAATTGCAAGCTGGTTGGTAGCTTATCCTATGATTTCGCGTGGCGCCGTAAAGTGGTTTATAGGATCTGAACTGGTTTTCTCTTCAACTTTCGTATTTTTTTCTTATATTCTCGCCACCCAATTCAACGCCATTGGCGTATGCATCGCCTACACCATTAATTATACCTTATACTTCATTTTTGTTTCATTAAATCTAAAGAGATTCTACATATAGCCCAGGAAATGCGATGATCAGAACAGTGTCGATTTTTATTTTATTATACAAAAATCAAGAATTAATCAAACCCGCTTTACAAAGTATTTTTTCACAGAAAATCCCTGACGAACTAGAAGTCGAGCTGATTATATCAGATGACGCAAGCCCCTGTTTTGATTGCAGAAAACTAAATTACCTCATAGACGAAATCTCCAGAACTAATAAAAAAATTCGTCATAAAATTCTCCGTCAAAACCAAAACCTGGGAACTGTTAAACATTTAAATTCAGTACTTACCAATTTATGCGGAGATATAATTATTCCTTTAGGAGTGGACGATGCCCTTTATGATGAGTATACAATCCACTCAATTGTTGATTTTTTCAATAACAATCAGTGCCTAGTAGTGACTGGCCGACGAGTTATTTATGAAAAGGGTTTCTCCAAGGAATTGTATAGGGCTCCGAGTGCGAGGCTTGACCCACTGTTCATGAGTGAAGACCAGTCGAAATTGCTCAGCTACATGTATAAGAACGGAAATGTAATAAGTGGCGCCAGCACATATTACCATAGAGAATTATTTAAAATAACTGACTCATTTGATGAAAACTATCATCTTCTCGAAGACTTTCCTTTTTATATCAAATTATTAAGTTCTGGTTTTCGAATCCACCTTATGGATAGACCAGTCATCAAATATCAACTTGGCGGCATCTCTACATCGGACCATATAAATCCGTTACTAAAGGCTGACTTTGTTAAATTATATCAAAAACTTTTGATAGACTCCAATTCTGGAAAAAAACATAGACGACACATACAATTTAAATTGTTTAAATTTGACGCATACAAACTTAGTTTTTTTGAGCGACTTGGCCTTCTCGATGTAGTCTTCATTAACCATTTACGCATTTTTATTGGTAGGTATATCATGCTATGGCGCAGGTTGAGAAAGTTTTTTGATTTTTAGCCTACCGCGTCGTAGGAATTATTATTCAATGGCTTTGACTAGTAATAGCACCTAACCGAATGGGCCACCCTACAACATAGCCCCCAGCACCAATTGGGAAGTTTATACACGGCATGAAAAGTAAAGGAGTCTCCCCGTAGCTCGCCCAAATCTGTGAGCACGATGGCATGAGTGGTTATAAGCCAACCAGAGCCACTTAGCTACAGCAGTTGCGACGCCAAGGCACTCCATAACAGTCGAAGATAGCCTAGAAAGCATTGCACCGACAGCCGTCGCTAATAACGCAATGTGCATTGCGGCATCGACATAGAAATGTTAGGAATTTGCACCTTAATTGTCACCAAACTTAGAGCTGCTAAAAACCGAGGGCAGCGGTCTAGCCTAAGGGTTTGGTCGCCCCCCCCTTACAAAAGGCTAAAGTGAATTTTACCAGTACAGTCGGATTACAATACAATTCTTTGCCTGCTGTTGAATGCGAATAGGCATAAAACTGATGGTGAGAGACCTTAGCCAAACTGCTTTTGTGAGCACTGATACAGAGGCACTTCCCGGCATGGAGTTAATCGCAGTCAATGCTCAACCTCGAAAGTCTAAGGCAAGTCCAGTTCTGAAAATAGAAACAACACCACCCGAACACGGAAACATAAAAAATGCAATGCACCGCCATACTGGTAACATATCTTCCTGATGCTTATCAATTAAAATTAACCATCGACTCCCTAACAAAAAATAAACTAGAAATAGTTATCATTGACAACACTCCAATAAAAAAAATCAACAATACTTCCTATCAACTTCACTCAAGCACAAGCGGGATAAATTATATATGCCTTGAAGAAAATTATGGAATTGCAAAAGCTCAAAACATTGGAATTCAACTGGCCTTAAAAAATCATACCGATTATATTTTACTCAGCGATCAAGACACCGTCTACCCAAGCAACTTTTTTTTAGAAATGCTAAGTGAACTAAAGGAACTTCAAGCAAGAGGGGAAAAAGTAGCCGCCATTGGCCCCGCCTATTACGATGAAAATAAGCCGGACACCCCACCTTCATTTGTAAAATACAAGAATGGCGAATTGCATCAAATATCCTTGAAATCAGGAGCAATTGAAGTTTCTCAGCTAATTGCTTCAGGCACATTAATTCCAACAGAAGCCATCAACCAAGTCGGTCTAATGAATCCAGATTTATTTATAGATTGGGTTGATATGGAGTGGTGTTGGAGAGCTATAAATGCCGGATTCTCTATCTACGGAACTTTCAATGTAACTATCAACCATCAACTAGGTGATTGTTCGCGTAAAATAGGTAAAAAAATAGTCACTATTCATTCCCCATTTAGAAATTACTTCATCGTCAGAAATGGGCTTCACCTAGCGCTACGCGGAGTACTTCTTGACAAAATTCAGCACCAGCGTCACCTAATAAAAAAAGTATTGCTTTATTTTTTTGGAATGGCACTTCTTTCTGACAACAAGATTACAGACATAAAAATGATGACTCGGGGCATTACTGATGCCATCCGCGGACGATTGGGGCCACTGCAATGAAGATGATCTCAGTCACCGCATCCATTGTTTTATTTCGCCATACTCCACAAGATCTAAACAAAACCCTTGACTCGCTGACCAATCAGCCAGAGGTCAGCAGAATCATTTTGGTAGATAATGGAGGTTCTGACTGGGCCAACGACATTAGAGATAGTCGATTCCACTATATTAAAGCCCCATATAATATTGGATTTGGTCGTGCACACAACTTGGCCATCCGGCAGTTTGCTGACAAAAGTGACTATTTCATAATCTGCAATCCCGACATTAATTTTGGGAAAAGCACAATAAAGGCTATTCTCGATGAAGTGGAAAACTACCCTGCAGGGTTATATATGCCACAAATTGCCTACCCTGACGGCAGTAGGCAGGAACTGTGCAAACTATTACCATCGCCAATTGATCTCTTTGCCAGACGCTTCTTCCCTCCGCTCGCAAAATTTACCGACCCGCACTACTTACTGCAACACGCGGACTTTAATCAGCCTTTTTTTGCGCCATCTCTTTCTGGCTGTTTTATGTTCTGCCGCTCTACTGCACTAATAGCACTAGACGGTTTTGATGAGCGGTTTTTTATGTACATGGAAGACGTTGATTTAGCAAGACGGTTTGCAGATAACTACGGAACTTGCTACATACCTGTTGCGACCGTATGTCATGAGTTTCAAAAAGATTCATACAAAAAAACCAAGCTACTCAAATATCACATAATATCTACCATAAAATACTTCAACAAATGGGGTTGGTTTTTTGACAAGGGCCGCCGTAATTTAAATAAAAAATGTCTGAGCATGCTACCAACCATGCTAGATAATACAAAAAAATAAAACCCACCATGAGGTGGGTTTTATTTGGAACAGCAACCTTAACTACCACACCTGCATGTAGCTCAGCATCCCCTCCGCCGCCTGACGACCTTCGAACACCGCACGCACCACCAGATCGGCACCGCGTACCTGGTCGCCGCCCGCGAAGATTTTCGGGTTACTGGTCTGGTACTTGATCTCGCCATTACTGCTGGCAAGGGTACGACCGTTGGCCGCAGTGGCAATGCCCTGGCGTTCGAACCAATCAGCGGCTTCGACCTGGAAGCCGAAGGCGATGATGACGTGGTCGCATTCGATCACTTCTTCGCTACCCGGCACGATCTCGGCGTTGCGGCGCCCCTTGGCATCCGGTGCACCGAGGCGGGTTTCCGCCAGTTTCAGGCGCAGGCTGCCGTCGGCGGCCTGTTCGATGCCCATCGGCTGACGATTCCACAGGAATTCCACACCCTCCTCGCGCGCGTTGTTCACTTCGCGCTTGGAACCCGGCATGTTGGCCTCGTCGCGGCGGTAGGCACAGATTACCTTCTTGGCGCCCTGGCGGATGGAGGTGCGGTTGCAGTCCATGGCGGTGTCACCACCACCCAGCACCACGACGCGTTTGCCTTCCATCGACACCGGGGCTTCGCCGGCCGGCAGGGTGTCCAGGCACTGGCGCACGTTGTTGATCAGGAACGGTAGCGCTTCCAGCACGCCCGGCAGGCTTTCGCCTTCAAAGCCGCCTTTCATGTACTTGTAGGCGCCCATGCCCATGAACACGGCGTCGTACTGGCTGAGCAGCTCTTCGATCTGGATGTCGCGGCCGATCTCGGTGTTGAGACGGAACTCTACCCCCATGCCTTCCATGATTTCGCGGCGACGCTGCACCACGCTCTTCTCCAGCTTGAACTCCGGAATGCCGAAAGTAAGCAGGCCGCCGATTTCCTCATAACGGTCGAACACCACCGGGCGCACGCCGTTGCGCACCAGCACGTCGGCACAGCCAAGGCCGGCCGGGCCGGCACCGATGATGGCGACTTTCTTGTCGCTCCACACCACCTTGGACATGTCCGGGCGCCAGCCAGCCTTGTAGGCTTCATCGGTGATGAATTTCTCGATGCTACCGATGGTTACGGCACCGAAGCCGCCCTGCTCCAGGGTGCAGGCCCCCTCGCACAGGCGATCCTGCGGGCAGACGCGGCCACAGATCTCCGGCAGGCTGTTGGTCTTGTGCGACATTTCGGCTGCTTCGAACAGCTTGCCCTCGTTCACCAGCTTCAGCCAGTTGGGGATGTAGTTGTGCACCGGGCATTCCCACTCGCAGTAGGGGTTGCCACAGGACAGGCAGCGCCCGGCCTGCTCGGCAGCATCCACTGTGTGCAGCGGGGTATAAATTTCTTTGAATTCGATCTTGCGCACCGCGACTTCTACCTTGTCGCCAGGGTTGCGCGAGAGCTTCATGAACTGGAAAACGTCACCCATGATTCCGTTCCTCTGATGATGCGGCCAACGTTGGCCGCACATCGGTATTTCTGTGTAAAGGGGCGGACATGCCGCCCGTCCCTTTAGTCTTTCAGCAGGCTGTCGAGCTTGGCGGCCTTCGGCTTCACCAGCCAGAAGTAATCGACGTAATCGTCGAAGTTCTCCAGCATGGCACGGCCGGTTTCGGAGCCGGTCAGTTCCACGTGCTTGGCAATCTTCTCCAGCAGGTAGGCACGGTACATGCCCATCGCTTCGCCATTGATCAGGTGGATGTCCACCAGCTCGTTGTTGTAGCGGTAGGCAAACTTCTCGGCCCGGTCGTACACGAAGGCGAAGCCGCCGGTCATGCCGGCACCGAAGTTGTAGCCAGTCTCGCCCAGCACGATGATGCTGCCGCCGGTCATGTATTCGCAGCAGTGGTCGCCCGCACCTTCGATGACGGCCAAGGCGCCGGAGTTACGCACCGCGAAACGCTCGCCCGCCACGCCGGCCGCGAACAGCTGGCCGCCGGTGGCGCCGTACAGGCAGGTGTTACCGACGATGATGGATTCGTCCGACTTGTAGGCGGCGTCCTTCGGCGGGTAGATCACCACACGGCCACCGGCCATGCCCTTGCCGACGTAATCGTTGGCATCGCCTTCCAGCTCCAGGTGCAGGCCGGAAGCGTTCCACACGCCGAAGCTCTGACCGGCGGAGCCATGGAACTTCACCTTCAGGCAGCCGAACGGCAGGCCAGCGGCACCGTGTACACGGGCGATCTCACCGGACAGGCGAGCACCGATAGAGCGGTGGGTGTTCTCGATGCGGTAGGACAGCGCCAGCATCTGCTTGTTGTGGATGGCCGGCAGCGCATCCTGCAGCACCTGCTCGGCAAACTCGCCCTTGTCGAACGACGGATTGGAGTCGGTCACGCAGTAGCGCGGCACACTGTCCGGCACACTGCCTTGCGACAGCAGCGGCGACAGGTCCAGCTTCTGCTGCTTGCCGGTGGCGCCTTCGCGCAGCGCCAGCAAGTCCATGCGGCCAATCAGCTCTTCCATGTTGCGGGCGCCCAGCTTGGCCATCCACTCACGGGTTTCCTGCGCGATGAACAGGAAGTAGTTCATCACCATTTCCGGCAGGCCGATGAAGTACTTGGAACGCAGCTTCACTTCCTGGGTGGCCACGCCGGTGGCGCAGTTGTTCAGGTGGCAGATACGCAGGAACTTGCAGCCCAGCGCGATCATCGGGCCGGTACCGAAGCCGAAGCTCTCCGCGCCCATCAACGCAGCCTTGATCACGTCGAGGCCAGTCTTCAGACCGCCGTCGGTCTGCATGCGCACGCGGCCACGCAGACCGTTGGCACGCAGCACCTGCTGCGCTTCGGACAGACCCAGTTCCCACGGGCTACCGGCATATTTCACCGAGGTCAGCGGGCTGGCGCCGGTACCGCCGTCGTAACCGGAGATGGTGATCAGGTCGGCATAGGCCTTGGCCACGCCGGCGGCAATGGTGCCCACACCTGGCTCGGCCACCAGTTTCACCGACACCAGCGCTTTCGGGTTCACCTGCTTCAGGTCGAAAATCAGCTGCGCCAGATCTTCAATCGAGTAGATGTCGTGGTGCGGCGGCGGCGAGATCAGGCTGATACCCGGCTTGGAGCAACGCAGCTTGGCGATCAGCGGCGATACCTTGTCGCCCGGCAGCTGACCGCCCTCGCCCGGCTTGGCGCCCTGCGCCACCTTGATCTGCAGCACTTCGGCATTCACCAGGTAGTGCGGGGTGACGCCAAAGCGGCCGGAGGCCACCTGCTTGATCTTGGACATCTTCTCGGTGCCGTAACGCGCCGGGTCTTCACCGCCCTCACCGGAGTTGGAGCGGCCACCCAGGCGGTTCATGGCGGTAGCCATCGCCTCGTGCGCTTCCGGCGACAGCGCGCCCAGCGACATGCCGGCGGAGTCGAAACGTTTGAGAATGCTTTCCACCGGCTCCACCTCGTCGATGGAGATCGGGGTGATGCCGTCCAGCTTCAGTTCCATCAGGTCGCGGAACATCGCCACCGGGCGGCTGTTCACCAACTCGGCGTACTGCTTGTAGGCATCGTAATCGGTGTTCTGCACCGCTTTTTGCAGTACCTGCACCACGTCCGGGTTGTAGGCATGGTATTCCTCGCCATGCACGTACTTGAGCAGACCGCCCTGGGTGATCTGGCGCATCGGGTTGAACGCCAGCTTGGACAGTTTTTTCTGGTCGTCTTCGAAGTCTTCGAAGTTGGCGCCGGAGATACGCGATACAGTGCCTTTCAGGCACAGCGCCACCACGTTTTCATGCAGGCCGATGCCTTCGAACAGCTGGGCACCGCGGTAGCTGGCGATGGTGGAAATCCCCATCTTGGACAGCACCTTCATCAGGCCCTTGTTGATGCCCTTGCGATAGTGCTGCAGCGCTTCGTTGACGCGCAGGCTCACGTCGCCGGTCTGCACCAGATCGACAATGGTCTGGTACGCCAGATACGGGTACACCGCGGTGGCACCGTAGCCGATCAGCGCCGCCATCTGGTGCGGGTCGCGCACGGTACCGGTTTCCAGCAGGATGTTGGCCTTGCAGCGCAGGCCGCTGTCGATCAGCGCGTGGTGCACGGCGCCGGTGGCGAACAGTGCATGAATCGGCAGACGGTTGCCCGCAATGGTGCGGTCGGACAGCACCACGATCACGGAGCCTTCCTGCACCGCTTCCACCACGTGGGCGCACAGCTTGCGAATGGCGTCTTCCAGCGTGGTTTCCGCCGGGTCATAGCACAGGTCGAAAGTGGTGGCTTTCAGGTATGGCTCGGTGCGGGTGGTGATGCGCACGAACTTCTCGCGCGACAGCACCGGGCTGCGCACTTCCAGTCGCTTGGCGTGCTCGGCAGTCTCCTCGAACATATTGCGCTCGGGGCCGAACACGGTGTTCAGCGACATCACGATGGCTTCGCGGATCGGGTCGATCGGCGGGTTGGTCACCTGCGCAAACTGCTGGCGCAGGTAATCGAACGGCGAGCGCACCTTCTGGCTCAGCACCGCCATCGGGGTGTCGTCACCCATGGAGCCGACGGCTTCCTGGCCTTCCTCAGCCAGTACGCGCAGGATCTGGTCGCGCTCTTCAAAGCTGATGTTGAACAGTTTCTGGAAGGTGAGCAGTTGCTCCTTCGGCCACGCTTCCAGGCCGGCATCGTCTTCCATCGACAGTTCCAGACGCGAACCGGCGTCCTTGATCCACTGCCGATACGGCTTGGCGGATTTCAGCTGCGCGTCGATGTCTTCCGGATACAGGATCTCGCCGGTCTGCAGGTCGGCGGCGAACAGCTGGCCTGGCTTCACACGGCCCTTCTTCACCACGTCTTCCGGCTTGTAGTCCCAGACGCCGACTTCGGAGGCGATGGTAAGGATATTGTCCTTGGTCAGCACCCAGCGCGCCGGACGCAGGCCGTTACGGTCCAGCATACAGCCGGCGTAGCGGCCGTCGGTCAGCACGATACCGGCCGGGCCGTCCCACGGCTCCATATGCATGGAGTTGAATTCGTAGAACGCGCGCAGGTCCTTGTCGGTGCTGTCCACGTTCTGCCATGCCGGCGGCACCAAAAGGCGCAGCGCGCGGAACAGCGGAATGCCGCCCATCAGCAGGCCTTCCAGCATGTTGTCCAGCGACATGGAGTCGGAGCCGTCGGTCTGCACGATCGGGCGGATGCTGTCCATGTCGATGTGCGGCGAGGTCATGATGCGCTCGCGCGCGCGCGCCCAGTTGCGGTTGCCCTGTACGGTGTTGATTTCACCGTTGTGCGCCAGGAAGCGGAACGGCTGCGCCAGTTTCCACTGCGGCCAGGTGTTGGTGGAGAAGCGCTGGTGGAACACCGCCAGGCTGGACTCGAAGCGCGGGTCGGACAGGTCCAGGTAGAACTTGTGCAGGTTCTCCGGTGTCACCAGACCCTTGTACGACAGCGTATGCGGCGACAGTGTCGGGATATAGAAGTACGGATCGTCGGCCTTGTTGGCTTTTTCGGCCAGGCGACGGCCCATGTACAGGCGACGCTGGAACGCCAGCTCGTCCATGCCGAACGGGCAGTTGACGAACACCTGGTGGAAACTCGGCAGCGACGCCATCGCCTGTTCGCCACAGGCGTCCAGATCGATAGGCACCTCGCGGAAGCCGGCCACTTCCAGTCCCTGGCTTTCCAGGTATTCTTTCACCCGGTTGCGGCTGCGTTCGCCATCCTGCGGATGGCTGAACACCAGGCCGGCGGCGTAGGTCGCCTTCAGCGTGATGCCGGCTTCGGCCGCCACTTCGCGCAGGAAGCCGTCCGGCTTGCGGAACAGCAGGCCACAGCCATCACCCGACTTGCCGTCTGCCGCCACCGCGCCGCGGTGGGTCAGCTTGGCCAGCGAAGAAATGGCGGTCTGCACCAGCCAATGCGAAGGTTTGTCGTCCAGCTGAGCAATCAAGCCAAAGCCGCAGCTGTCCTGTTCGAAATCTGGGCTGTATAGGGTGCCCTCCAGCCAACGCTGTCTGTCCATCGTTTGTCCCTGCTTATAATGTGAAGCGAATGCCTTTGATTCTAAGGTCAAGATAGCTGACCTGCAACCGCTTTTTGTGCGACGCATTATCAGAATAAAATCAATAAGTTATGCTTGTTTTTTGGCAAATTTCGCCAGCAGCATAAGGCGCAAACTTTACGTTATAGGGACATCAACCTTCAAAAAAACGACAGCCAAACACTGTATTTTCACCCCTACAAAATACTGAATTCCAAATATTGTCCGACAGTAAACATATGGCATTTTTTCATCACCACTCGGCGTCATCGCCGCTGTTCCGCCAGATGGCCGAACAGGCCCTGGCACGCTCGGCCGGCGCGCCGCTGGTGGCCGGCAATCAGGTCGACGTGCTGTTCGATGCTGCGGCCAACTTTGCCGCCTGGCTGGACGCCATTCGCCAGGCAAAACGGGTGGTGCAGGTAGAGATGTATCTGTTTGCCAACGACGATTTTGGCCGCCAGTTGCGCGCGCTGCTGTGCGACAAGGCCCGGGCCGGGGTACAGGTCTATCTGCTATATGACTGGCTGGGCTGCTGGCGCGAGCACTACCGCGGCTTTTTCAAGCCGCTGCAGCAGGCCGGCGCCCAGCTGCGGGTGTGGCAGGCGCCGGGGCTGACCCGCGGCCTGCGCCTGCTGGGGCGCGATCACCGCAAGCTGATCATCGTCGACGGCGAGCTGGCCTTCATCGGCGGGCTGTGCGCCAGCTCGCGCTGGAACGACTGGCGCGACACCGGCCTGCGCCTGGCCGGCCCGCTGCTGGCAGACGCCATGGCCGCCTTTGCCGACAGCTGGGAGCAATGCGGCGGCGGCCCGCTGACACTGCCGCCGCTGCCGGCGCCGGAAAACCGCGGCAGCATCGCTGCGCGGCTGATCGCGACCACCCCGGCCACCGCCAACCTGATGCGGCTGGATCTGCTGATCGCCGGCTTCGCCCGCGAGCGGCTGTGGCTGACCGACGCCTATTTCATGGGTACCAGCGCCTATCTCACCGCCCTGCAACACGCCGCACGTGACGGCGTGGACGTGCGCCTCTTGGTACCGCGCGCCAGCGACATCGCCTGGATCGCCACCGTGTCGCGCACCCAGTACCGCCCGCTGCTGGAAGCCGGGGTGCGGGTGTTCGAATGGAACGGCCCGATGGTGCATGCCAAGACCGCGGTGGCTGACGAGCGCTGGGCGCGCATCGGCTCCAGTAACCTGAACCTGTCCAGCTGGCTGGCCAATCGCGAAATCGACCTGGCGATCGAGGATGCCGGCGTCGCCGACACCATGGCACAGCGTTTCCTGCATGACTTGGACAACGCCACCGAGATCGTGCTCGGCGGCCAACGTCGCCGGCCGGTACCGGCGCGTACCCGCGCCCGGCAGCAGCGCCTGCCGCTGCGGCAACAGGCCGCCGTCAGCGCCGCCGCCGCCGCCCGCCAGGCGGCGCGCATCGGCGTGGTGCTGGACAGCGCCGTGCGCGGCACCCGCGACGTGGACGACAGCGAAGCCAGCGCCTTTCTCAGCATCGGCCTGGTACTGCTGCTACTGGCCATTGCCATCAGCGTGTTCCCCTACCTGGCAGCGCTGCCGCTCACCGCCTTGCTGCTGTTCGCCGCCGCCAGCGTCCTGCTGCGCGCCTGGCAACTGTACCGCCGTCGCTTGAAGAAAAAACAACACCTGTCACCACCGCCAGACAAGCACTAACCACCCGGCAGTCTCGCAGCCCCCACTCCGGCGCCGCGCGCGCCAGCAGCACGGCGACAGCACTAAGCCATTGATTTGCCGACTACGGCCGCGCGAGTGCGGCGCCGAAGCCTGCAGCTCGGCAATCGCCGGCGGAGCGCGTCGCAAGTGCCGGCCGGGCGGCAACACATGCCATCTGGGCAGCGCGCCCGGCGGGGCGGCAGGCCGCAGCGAGAAAAATCCGCGTTGTAATACTGCTGCGCAACATGAAGGCCGACAATGCCGCTACAATGCGCGCTTTCTTGGGTTATTCGAAGGTGTTTTCCGGTGCGGCCAACCTTGCCCGCCGGTAGACAACACCCTAAGCCGGCAGACGTGAAGGAGGCTTGCCTCCCAGTGCGGACCGCGGTGCAAAGCGCCCCTTTGTTCCGGTTGCAGTCTCCCCCGATTTCTGACTGCAGCTGGTAAAAACAACGCGCCTCAAGGCCAGCCATCCAGGGCGGCGGCATCACGTCGTACGTACAGAACTGTGCCCCAACGCGCACCGAGTGACACTTCCGGCCATGCCGTGAAGGCCGCCAGCGGCGTTACAGGTGCCAAGAGCCATGTGGATGCACCCTGCATGGTTCACGCTCTGCCCATGCGGTCTTTACGCAGCCAGATTGTGTCCGAGTTAAAGCAACTAAGGACTCAGGTATGCGTTTTCACTTCCCCATCGTCATCATCGACGAGGACTTCCGCTCCGAGAACACCAGCGGTTCCGGCATCCGTGAACTGGCCGACGCCATCAAGGCTGAAGGCATGGACGTCATCGGCTACACCAGCTATGGCGATCTGACCTCGTTCGCCCAGCAGCAGAGCCGCGCCGCCGGTTTCATCCTGTCCATCGATGACGAGGAGTTCCAGACCGACGAGGATGCCGAGGCAGCCCTGGGCGGCCTGTACGGCTTTGTCGCCGAGATCCGCCGCCGCAACCCGGACATCCCGGTATACCTGTACGGCGAAACCCGCACCGCGCGCCACATCCCCAACGACATCCTGCGCGAGCTGCACGGCTTCATCCACATGCATGAGGACACCCCGGAGTTCGTGGCGCGCCACATCATCCGCGAGGCCAAGAGCTACCTGGACAGCCTGGCACCACCGTTCTTCCGCGCGCTGGTGAACTACGCTTACGACGGTTCCTACAGCTGGCACTGCCCGGGGCACTCCGGCGGCGTGGCGTTCCTGAAATCGCCGGTAGGCCAGATGTTCCACCAGTTCTTTGGCGAAAACATGCTGCGCGCCGACGTGTGCAACGCGGTGGACGAACTGGGCCAGCTGCTGGACCACACCGGCCCGGTAGCGGCGTCGGAGCGCAACGCGGCGCGCATCTTCAGCTGCGACCACCTGTTCTTCGTCACCAACGGCACCTCCACCAGTAACAAGATCGTCTGGCACAGCACCGTGGCCGCCGGCGACATCGTGCTGGTGGACCGCAACTGTCACAAGTCCAACCTGCACGCCATCATCATGACCGGGGCGATCCCGGTGTTCCTGATGCCGACGCGCAACCACTACGGCATCATCGGCCCGATTCCGAAGAGCGAGTTCTCGCTGGAAGCGATCCGCGCCAAGATTGCGGCCAACCCGTTTGCCCGCGAAGCGCTGGCCAAGAACCCGGGCGCCAAGCCGCGCATCCTCACCCTCACCCAGTCCACCTACGACGGCATCCTGTACAACGTCGAGGAGATCAAGGGCATTCTGGACGGTGAGGTGGACACCCTGCACTTTGACGAAGCCTGGCTGCCGCACGCCAGCTTCCACGACTTCTATGGCGACTTCCACGCCATCGGCGAGGGCCGCCCACGCTGCAAGGAGTCGATGATCTTCTCCACCCAGTCCACCCACAAGCTGCTGGCCGGCATCTCGCAGGCGTCGCAGATCCTGGTGCAGGACCCGGAGAACCGCAAGCTGGACACCATGAGCTTCAACGAAGCCTACCTGATGCACACCTCCACCAGCCCGCAGTACGCCATCATCGCCAGCTGCGATGTGGCCGCGGCCATGATGGAGCAGCCGGGTGGCCAGGCACTGGTGGAAGAATCGCTGGTGGAGGCGCTGGACTTCCGCCGCGCCATGCGCAAGGTGGACGAAGAATACGGCGACGACTGGTGGTTCCGCGTGTGGGGCCCGGATGCGCTGTCCGATGACGGCATCTGCGACCCGGCCGACTGGACGCTGAAACCGGAAGACAGCTGGCACGGCTTTGCCGGCATCGAAGACGGCTTCAACATGCTGGACCCGATCAAGGCCACCATCCTGACCCCGGGCCTGGCACTGGACGGCAGCTTCGAGGAGCTGGGCATCCCGGCCGCCATCGTCACCAAGTACCTGACCGAACACGGTGTGGTGGTGGAAAAAACCGGCCTGTACAGCTTCTTCATCATGTTCACCATCGGCATCACCAAGGGCCGCTGGAACACCATGATCTCGCTGCTGCAGCAGTTCAAGGACGATTTCGACAAGAACCAGCCGCTGTGGCGCGTGATGCCGGAATTCGTCGCCAAGTACCCGCAGTACGAGCGCGTCGGCCTCAAGGACCTGTGCCTGAAGATTCACCGCCTGTACGGCGAGCACGATATTGCCCGCCTGACCACCGAGATCTACCTGTCGGAAATGGCGCCGGCAATGCGCCCGGGCGAAGCGTTCGCCAAGATGGCGCACCGCGACATCGAGCGCGTGCCGGTGGACCAGCTGGAAGGCCGCGTCACCGCCGTGCTGCTGACGCCGTATCCGCCGGGCATCCCGCTGCTGATTCCGGGCGAGGTGTTCAACCAGACCATCGTTGACTACCTGCGTTTCGTGCAGGCGTTCAACCGCCAGCTGCCGGGCTTCGAAACCGACGTGCATGGCCTGGTGGCCACCGAGATCGACGGCAACAAGACCTACTGCGTGGACTGCGTGCGCGCCTGAGCACCCCGGGTCTGAACCAAGCGGCCAACCTTGCCCTGCCAGGTTGGCCGCTTGGCTTGTAGCCCACGGTGCAACGGCCATAATGAACCACTGCCATCGCGGAGCCGATGCCATGAAACCCCTCGCGCTTGCCAGCCTGCTGCTGGCGGCGCCGGCCCTGCCGGCGTACGACCTCACCATCTACACCACCGACTACCCGCCGCTGAGCATGGTGAGCGATGGCAAGCAGCACAGCGGCATCGGTTATGACCTGTTGCAGCACGCTGCGCGCGTCAGCGGCGTCAGCCTGGACATCCGCAGCAACCTGCCGTGGAAGCGGGCGCAGCAGGCCGCGCAGAACACCGTCAATACCTGCGCCTACCCGCTCACCCGCGCCCCGGAGCGCGAAGCGCTGTTCCGCTGGGTCGGCCTGATCCACCGTGGCGAACTGGGGCTGTTCGCCCTGAATGACGTCGCCGCGCCGACCAGCCTGGCGGCAGCCACCCGCCTGCGCATCGTGGTGATGCTGGGCACCACCGCCGAAAACCGCCTCAAGGAACGCAAGCTGCCGTACAGCACCACCCGCACCCCGGCCGACAGCCTGCTGATGCTGCAGGATCGCGCCGTCGACCTGTGGGCGGTGCATGACGTGGTGGCGCGCTATTACGCGCAGCAGCAGCACATGGCAATCAGGCAGGTGCTACCGCTGGCACGCGCCGATTCCTGGCTCGGCTGCAACCGCGCCACCACCGCGCTGCCGGCCAACAAGCTGGCCACCGCCCTGGAGCAGCTGCAGCAGAACGGCGAAGCCCGCCGTATCGCCCGCCACTACCTGCCCTGAGCCGCGCCTCCGTAGCGCTACGGAGCAAGACCGCCGCGGCACCATGCCATAATGCCGCCATGACTACCCTGCCCCTGCGTCGCGCCTTGTTATGGTGGCTGCTGGCCTGTGCGCTGGGCGGCGCCCTGCTCGGCTATTTCGCGCTGCGCGACCTGCAGGAACGCTTCCTCCAGGACAGCAGCATCGCCCACCGCCTGCTCAGCCAGAAAACCGTGCAGCACGACGCCGTGCTGACCACCCTGGCGCAGCTGGACAACGCGCCCCCCACTGCCCGCCTGCTGGCCGGCCTGCAACCGGCACTGCCGCAGCTGGCCGCCATCGGCCGCCTGCGCGCCGACCACTGGCAGGGTGAAGCAGCGATGCCCGCCGGCCTGCCCACCGCAGTACAGCAAGCACAGCGGCAGCAGCGGCCACAGCTGCTGGCGGCCGACCGCCAGCGCTACTGGCTGGTGGATGGCTCCGGCTGGAGCCTGCTGATCGACGCCCGCCGCCTGCTGGGCGACGGCGACTGGCCGCCGGCGCTGGGGCGCATCAGCCTGGCACTGCCGGGCGGCGAGCTGGCGCTGCTCGCCAGGCAGCCCACACCGGCGCCGTGGGGTTGGCCGCTGGGCATCGACAAGACCCTGGCTGCCGCCAGCCAGCCGTTCGCCTTTCACAGCCGGCGCATACTGACCCCGGCCGAGTGGCCGTGGGGACGCTGGCTGGCGCTGGCCACCGTGCTGGCGCTGCTGCTGGCGGTGCTGCGCGCCCGGCTGCAGGCGCGGCGGCAGCGGCGTCAGGCCGAAGAACAGGCGCGGCTGGCCAACCTCAACCGCCTGGGCACGCTGGGCGAGATGGCCGCCGGCATCGCCCACGAGCTGAACCAGCCGCTGACCGCCATCCTCGCCAATGTGCGTGCCGCCGAGCGCATGCTGGATGACGAAGACGAACGCGCCACCGTGCGCCAGGCACTGCAGACCAGTGCCGCCCAGGCTCGTCGCGCCGCCGACATCGTTGGCCGCCTGCGCGCCATGGTGACGCAGCCCGGCGGTGGCGGCAGCGCGGTGCTGGACCCGCAGCCGCTGCTGGACTCCCTGCTGACCCTGCGCCACGACGAACTGGCGGCGCGCAAGATCGCCCTCAGCTGGCACAACGCCAGCCCGGACGCCCGCGTGCAGGCCGAAGCAGTGGCGCTGGAGCAGATCCTGCACAACCTGGTGCAGAACGCCGCCGATGCGCTGGGCAGCCGCGGCGGCCACATCCGGCTGCAGGGTGAAGCACTGGGCAAGCGCTACTGGCTCACCGTCAGCGACGACGGGCCGGGTATCGCGCCCGAGGTGCTGCCACGGCTGTTCCAGCCCTTTTTCACCACCCGCGCAGGCGGCATGGGACTGGGGCTCAGCCTGAGCGAAACCCTGGCGCACGGCATGCACGGCCAGCTCACCGCGGCCAACCTGCCGGCCGGCGGCGCCTGCTTCACCCTGAGCCTGCCGCTGGCGACGGAGAACCACGCATGAACCACGACAAGCAATCCCCGCTGATCTACCTGCTGGATGACGACGACGCGGTGCGCGACGCGCTGGCGCTGCTGCTGCGCAGCGTCGGCCTGCGCAGCGAAGGCCACGCCGACCCGCTGACCTTTCTCGCCCACCACGACCGCGGCGCCATCGGCTGCGTGGTGCTGGACATCCGCATGCCCGGCATGAGCGGGCTGGACGTGCTGGAGCGGCTGGCCGCCGACAGCGACCTGCCGGTGATCATGCTCACCGGCCACGGCAACGTCGATCTGTGCCGCCGCGCGTTCAAGAGCGGCGCGGTGGAATTCCTGCAGAAGCCGGTGGACGACGACCTGTTCCTCGACACGGTGCAAAAAGCGGTGCGCCAGCACATCGGCAGCCGCGAGCGGCAGGCGGCAACGTTGGCCGCACGGCAGAAGCTGGCGCGTCTGTCCGGCCGCGAACTGGACGTGCTGCAGCGCATTGCCGACGGCCTGAGCAACAAGGAAATCGCCCGCGAACTGGCGCTGTCGCCACGCACGGTAGAAACCTACCGCGCCAATGTATTCGCCAAGCTGGAGGTAGACACCCTGGCGCAGCTGATCCGCCACTACCTGGTGCTGCTGGCGGACACAAGCCGCTAGCGACCACCTTGCTTGTCCAGCCGGTACAAAACATGCGGCCAACGTTGTGAAGCGCCCGACTGCCCCACGGGGAGCGCCGGGAAAACAGGTCTGCGCAAGGTTTTAAGACGCTGCTTGAGCCGCGCGCCGTTAGCAAGCGGCGAATCAGCGGCGCCTTGCGCGGGCCTGTTTTGCCGGGATTTCGCGGACCATTGGGGCGAGCGGGGTCGCGAGGGGGCGACGGCACACCCCCTGGCCCGTCCGCCGGGCGGAACCGGCGACTTCAATCATCATCCGCGCAGCGGATTCCCCACCACCAAAACACGTTGGCCGCAAACCAGTCATGGCTTGCGGCCAACCCGGCCTCCGTAACACTACGGAGGCCGCGGCGTAATCGACCGAATGTTGCCGCGGCAGATGTTTGCCTAACATGAAGCCATCCCTCGCCCCACAACGAACAGGAGCTTCACCATGATCCGCACCACCTGCACCGCCCTGCTGCTCGCCGCCGCCACCCTGGCCCAGGCCGCCCCGCTGACCGAACGCAACATCTCGCTGGCCGATGCCCACAAGCTGGCCGCCGACGCCGTGGCGCAGTGCCAGGCCAAGGGCTGGAACGTCGGTGTCAGCGTGGTAGACCGCGCCGGCAACCTGAAAGCCTTCGCCCGTGCCGACAACGCCGGCGCCCACACCATCGCCGCCAGCCAGGCCAAGGCCTTCACCTCCGCCTCCGCCAAGGCCCCGACGCTGGCAATGATGGAAAACGCGCAGAAGAACCCGGGCGCGGCCAACCTCACCGATATTCCGGGCTTCCTGCTGCTGGGCGGTGGCGTACCGCTGAAGGTCGGCAATGAAGTGATCGGCGCCATCGGCATCGGCGGCGCGCCGGGCGGCAACCTGGACGAGCAGTGCGCGCTGGCAGCCATCGACGCCAACGCGGCGATGTTCAAGTAAGTAGCGTGCGGCCAACGTTGGCCGCAGCCGCAAGGCAGAAGGCCACGCCCATCGGGCGTGGCCTTCTGCTTTTCCGTGCGGGCGGTGACTCAGTCCGCCAGCGCCTGTGCCAGATCGGCCAGGATGTCGTCGATGTCCTCGATACCGATGGACAGCCGCAGCTGGCCGTCGCGGATGCCCAGCGCCGCCTTCTGCTCCGGCGGCATGCCGCCGTGCGACATGGTGTAGCTGTGGTTGACCAGCGACTCCACCCCGCCCAGCGATTCAGCCAGCATGAACAGCTGCAGCTTACCGGCGATGCGGCTGGCGGCGGCGCGGCTGTTGTCCTTCAGGTACACGGTGACGATACCGCCGAAACGACGCATCTGCCGCTTGGCCAGCTCGTGACCCGGGTGCGCCAGCAGGCCAGGGAAGAACACCTGCTCGATGGCCGGATGGGTCTGCAGGAAGGCAGCCACTTTCTCGGCGTTGTCGCAGTGGCGCTCCATGCGCAACGCCAGCGTCTTGATGCCGCGCAGGGTCAGGAAGCAGTCCTGCGGCCCCGGCACCGCGCCGGCGGCGTTCTGGATGAACTTGATCGCCTTGTACAGCTCGCTATCGCTCACCGCCACCAGCCCCAGCAGCACGTCGGAATGGCCGCCCAGGTATTTGGTGGCGGAGTGCACCACGATGTCGGCGCCCAGTTGCAGCGGGTTCTGCAGGTAGGGGGTGGCGAAGGTGCTGTCCACCGCCACTTTCACCCCGTGCTGGTGCGCGACGGCCGACAGCGCGCTGATGTCCACCAGGTTCAGCAGCGGGTTGGTGGGCGACTCCAGCCACAGCAGCTTGGTGTTGCTACCGATCAGCGGCGCGAGGTTGGCCGCATCGGTCAGATCGGCAAAGGTGACGGTGATGCCCTGCGCCGCCATCACCTTGGTCAGCACGCGGTAGGCGCCACCGTACAGGTCGGCCACGGCGATCACTTCGTCGCCCGGCTGCAGCGTGGCGCGCAATACCGCATCCACCGCCGCCATGCCGCTGGCGAACGCCAGGCCGTGCGCGGCGCCTTCCAGTGCCGCCAGGTTGGCTTCCAGCACCGCGCGCGTCGGAGTGCCGGTGCGCGAGTAGGCGAAATCCAGCTGCTCGCCGACTTCGTCATGCGCAAAGGCGGAGGTCTGGTAGATCGGCGGCATCAGCGCGCGCTGGTGGCCGTGGTAGTCGTAGCCGGCATGGACGGCCTTGGTGGCGAATTTCATCAGCAACTCCGTAGTCTTCAGTCTTGCGGCCAACGTTGGCCGCAAGCGTAATCAGCGCTGGTAGGCGCGCTGCAGTTTGACTTCCACCCGCTTCTGCACCTGTTCGAACACCGCGCTCAGTACCCAGTAGATGGCGGCGGCCATCAGGTACAGCGGCAAGGGCTGGAAGGTCTGCGCGATCAGGTCCTTGGTGCTCATCATCAGCTCGGACACGGTGATCACCGACACCAGCGAGGTGTCCTTGATCAGCGAGATCAGGCTGTTGGCCAGGCTGGGCACCGCCAGGCGCAGCGCCTGCGGCGCCACCACGTAGCGCATGCCCTGCCACCAGGACAAGCCCAGCGACATCGCCGCATCCCACTGGCCGCGATCGACACCGGCAATGGCGCCGCGCAGACTTTCCGACAGGTAGGCGGCCACGTTCAGCGTCAGCGCCAGCACCCCGGCGGTCACCGGCTCGAACTCGATACCCACCGACGGCAGGCCGTAGTAGATGACAAAAATCTGCACCAACAGCGGCGTACCGCGCATGGCGCTGACGTAGAATGCCACCAGCGGCGCCAGCACCGGCACGCGCGCCACGCGCAGCAGCGCCACCACGAAGCCCAGTACCAGCCCCAGCACCATGGAGATCACGGCAAAGAACAGCGTCAGCCCGGCGCCCTTGATCAGCACCGGCAACGCGTCTTGGGCCAGTTGCAGCCAATCCATGTTGTTTCCTTCCCCGCCGCCCGCACGGGCCGCGTAGCTTGGTCCACAAATACAAACGCCTCCGCACTACGCGGAGGCGTGGTTCAGGCGCCGATTTTAGCGTGCGGTCGGGGCCTTGGACACATCAATGCCAAACCACTTGACGGAAATCTTCTTGAAGCTGCCGTCCTTGTACAGCGCGTTCAGCGCGCCATCGATGGCGGTCTTGAACTTGGGGTTGCCCTTGGCAAACGGGATGCCCATCTGGGTAGCGCCGCCCACCGGTGCGCCGGCTTTCAGCGGCAGCTTGGCTTCTTTCAGCGCGAACGGGATCAGCAGGCTGTCGTTGACGGCGGCGTCGATGCGGCCCAGCGCCAGGTCCTGCAGGATTTCCGGTGCCGACGGGTAGAACTTGGACTCGATGCCGCCCTGCGCCTTCACCATCTCGGCGTAGTTGCTGCCCTGGGTCACGCCCATTTTCTTGCCGGCCAGATCAGCCAGGCTCTTGAAGCTGCGCTTCTCGTCCTTGCGCACGATCAGCTGCGCGCTGGAGATGGTGTACGGCACCGAGAAGTCGAACACTTCCTTGCGCTTGTCGGTGATGGACACCTGGTTCAGCACCACGTCGAACTTGCCGCCCTGCAGGCCGGCCAGCAGGCCGCTCCATTCGCCGGTGATGAATTCCGGCTTCAGCTTCAGCTTCTTGGCCAGCGCCTCGCCCAGTTCCACTTCGAAGCCGGTCAGCTTCTGCTCTTTGTCCTTGAAGTTGAACGGCGGGTAGGTGCCTTCCAGCGCGATTTTCAGGGTGCCGCGCTGATGCACGGTATCCAGCAGGTCGGCGGCGAACACGTTGGCGGTCAGGCCCAACAGCGACAGGGTCAGCAGAGTCTTTTTCATCTTTATTCCTCAAAGCTATTGATCGGCAGATCAATAAAACGAATGGCACTTTAACAAATTCGCCGGCGCCTCTCCAGCGCCGGCTTCGAACATATTTATCTATACAAATTCACGCGTGGAATAGCACGCCTTACCAGCCGTTTTCCAGCACCACCTGCCCCGGTGCGGCCAACCTTGCCAACCGGCAGCCCTGCTGCTGCAACTGGCGGTAGGTATCCATCACCATGCGCGGGTTGCCGCAGATCATGAAGCGCGAGGCTTCCGGGCTGATGACCAGCCCCGCCGCCGCCGCCAGGCTGCCGTCGGCCAGCATGGCCGGAATGCGCCCGGACAGCGCCCCCGGCACCGCCTCGCGCGTCACCACCGGCAGGTATTGCAGCTTGTGGCCGTAGGCATCGCCATGCAGCGGGTGATCGCGCAGCGCGGCGATCTCGTCGCGGTAGGCCAGCTCCACCCCTTCACGCACGCAATGCACCAGCACGATGTGGGCGAAGCGCTGCCACACGTCTTCCTGCTGCAGGATGGACAGGTACGGCGCCAGCCCGGTGCCGGTGGCCAGCAGCCACAGCTGCTCGCCATCCGGTAGTCGGTCGGCGGTAAAGAAACCGGTGGCCTTGCGCTCCAGCAGCACGCGGTCGCCCTCGCCCAGGCGCGCCAGCCGGCTGGTGAACTGCCCGTCCGGTACCACGATGGAGTAAAACTCCAGGTGCTCGTCCCACGGCGCCGACACCATGGAATACGCGCGCCACACCATGCTGCCATCGTCCAGCACATGTCCCAGCCGGGCGAACTGGCCGGGGGTAAAGCGGAAGCCGTCCGGCCGCGTCAGGCGGAAACTCAGCAGCTTGTCGCTCCAGCGCTGCAGCCAGCTGATGCGCTCGGTGGTGAATTTGTCATCCTGCGCGATGGCAGGCGCGGAAGAGGTGATCGACATGATTAATATCCGACTAATTTACTCGGATAATCATCCCTCAGCCGCGGCATTAATGCAAGCCGCCCGGCGCGCGCCGGCACAACGGTTGGCCGCCCCCAGCTTGGCCGCCACAGTAAAAAAGCCACCGCAAGCGGTGGCTTTTGTTTACCCGGCGCAGACGCGCCTCAACCAGGCTGCCAGCCGCCACCCAGCGCGGTGTACAGGCTTACCGCCGCCTGCAGGCGGGCCAGACGGGCATCGGCCAGCGACTGCTCCAGCTGGAACACGCTGCGCTCGGCATCCAGCACTTCCAGATAGCTGCTGTAGCCGTTGTCGTAGCGCAGGCGCGCCAGACGGAGTGCCTCGCGCATGGCATCCAGCTGCTTGCGCTGCGCCAGCTCCGACTCGCGGCTGCTGCGCACCGCGGTGAGTGCATCCAGCGTGTCGGCAAACGCGGCTTGCACCGCCTTTTCATAGCCGGCCAGTGCCTGTTTCTGCCGTGCATTGGCGGCGGAGACATCGGCGGCGATGGCACCGTTGTTGAAGATCGGTGCAGTCAGGTTGCCGGCAAAGTTCCACACCTGTGCCGGGCCGCTGAACAGCTGCGCCAGCTTCAGGCTTTCGCTGCCGATGCCGGCGGACAGGCCGATGCTGGGGAAGTAGGCGGCACGCGCCACGCCGATGCGGGCGTTGGCCGCAATCAGCTGCTGTTCCGCCGCAGCGATGTCCGGGCGGCGCAGCAGCAGGTCGGACGGCAGGTCACCCGGCACGCTCGGCGCTTCCGCCAGGCGCTCCAGTGGCTTGCCACGGCTCGGCGCCTGCAGCAGCGCCCGCGGCGAGCGGCCCAACAGCACCGCCAGCGCATGTTCGCTCTTGTCCACGGCCTGGCTGAGCTTGGGCACCGCCGCCTGCGCCGAGGCCAGCTCGGCTTCCGCCTGCTTCAGCTCCAGCTCCGAGGTCATTCCGCCGTTGAAGCGCTTCTGGCGCAGCAGGAAGCTGTCCTCGCGCCCCTTCAGCGTGGCCTGTGCCGCCGCCAGCTGGGCGTCGAACGCCAGCAGCTGGAAGTAGGCATTGCTGACCTGCGCCGCCAGCGACAGCCGCGCGGCCGCCAGCGTGTATTCGCTGGCCGTCAGGCTGGCCGCCGCCGCTTCGCGCTGGCGGGCAAGCTTGCCCCACAGGTCCAGCTCCCAGCTGGCGTTCAACCCGGCCTGATGGGCGCTGTACAGCGCTCCGCTGGCGCTGCTGTATTCCGAGCTTTGCGTGCGGGTGCTGGCCAGCTTGGCATCCACGCGCGGCAGCTGGCTGGCGCGGGCGCTGCCCAGCGCCGCCGCCGCCTCGTCCACCCGCGCCGCGGTCTGCTGCAGGTCGCGGTTGTAGCGCAGTGCTTCGTCGATCAGCGCGTTCAGCTGGCTGTCGCCGAAGCTCTGCCACCAGCTGGCATCCACGCGGGGCACCTGCTGGCCGGCCGGCAGTTCCAGCGCCGGGCGCTGGTAATCCGGGCCCACCGCGGCGCAGCCGGACAGCACCAGCGCCAGCAGCAGCAGCGGCATCAGGGCATGTTTAGGCGTCATGGTCGGCTCCTTCCTGTTTCTGCTTGCCTTGACTCAATTGCATGATCAGTTTGAAGAACAGCGGGATAAACAGCGCGGCGATGAAGGTTGCGGCCAACATGCCGCCGATCACGCCGGTACCGATGGCGTGGCGGCTGGCCGAGCCGGCACCGCTGGAAATGGCCAGCGGCACGCAACCCAGGATGAAGGCCAGCGAGGTCATCACGATCGGGCGGAAGCGCAGCTTGGCCGCCTCAATGGCTGCCTGCCCCAGTGCCATGCCTTCTTCCATCTTCAGCACCGCGAACTCCACGATCAGGATGGCATTCTTGGCCGCCAGGCCGATCAGCGTCACCAGCGCCACCTGGAAGTACACGTCGTTGGCGAGGCCACGCAGCCAGGTCGCCAGCAGCGCGCCGAACACCGCGAACGGCACCGCGGTCAGCACCGCGATCGGCAGGCTCCAGCGTTCATACTGCGCCGCCAGGATCAGGAACACCATCACCAGCGCCACCACGAACACCATCGACGAGGAACCGCCGGTGGATTTTTCCTGGAACGCCGAGCCGGTCCACGCCAGGGTGTAGCCATCGGGCAGCACTTCCTGCGCCACCTGCTCCATCGCCGCCAGCGCCTGACCCGAGCTGTAGCCCGGCGCCGGGCCGCCAACGAATTTGGCGGACGGGAAGGCGTTATAGCGCTCGACGATTTCCGGGCCGGTACGCTGTTCCACCGACACCAGGCTGGTCAGCGGAATCATCTGCCCGCTGCTGGAGCGCACGAACACATTGGCCAGGTCGGCCACGCTGTCGCGATAGTTGGCCTCGGATTGCAGCTGCACGGTGAAGATGCGCCCGAACTTGCTGAAGTCGTTGACGTACAGCGAGCCGAAGGTGCTGCTCATGGCATCGAACACGTCGCTCACCGCCACGCCCAGTGCCTTGGCCTTGTCGCGGTCCAGCTTCACATTCAGCTGCGGCACGTTGGCGGAGAAGGTGGTCTGCACCCCGGCCAGCTCCGGCCGCTTGGCCGCTTCCATCATCAGCTTCTGCGCCAGGCCTGCCAGCTCGCCGGAAGACGCGCCGGCGCGGTTCTGCAGGTAGGCTTCAAAACCGCCGGTGGAGGACATGCCGGAAATCGGCGGCGGGTTGAATGCCAGCACCAGGCCTTCCGGTACGCGCATGCCCTTGCCGAACACGTCGCCCACCACCGCCTGCGCCGACAGGCCCGGCGCATGGCGCTCGTTCCACGGCTTGAGGGTGATGAAGGTCACCCCGGTGTTGCTGCGGTTGGAGCCGGACAGGATGTCGAAACCGGCAAAGCTCATCACGTCCTTCACCGCCGGGTTGGCCGCAATCTGCTTGTCGAAGCTACTCATCACCCCCAGCGTGCGGTTGATGGCGGCGCCGTCCGGCAAGATGGTGGCGGCAATCACGTAGCCCTGGTCTTCTTCCGGCGCCAGCGACGACGGCACCAGCTTGAACAGCCACACCGAGGCGCCGATCAGCACGCCGAAGATGACCATCGCCAGCACCGCGCGACGCAGCAAGAAGGCCACGCCACTGCTGTAGCGGCTGGTGAGGCGGTCAAAGAAGCGGTTGAAGGCTTCGAAGAAACGGTTGCTGTGCTGGTGCTCCGGCTTGAGCATCAGCGCGCACAGCGCCGGAGTCAGCGTCAGCGCCACGATGCCGGAGATGGTCACCGAGATGGCGATGGTGATGGCGAACTGGCGATACATCTCGCCGGCGATACCGCCGAGGAACGCCACCGGGATGAACACCGCACACAGCACCAGCACGATGGCTACCACCGGGCCGCTGACTTCCTTCATCGCCTGCAGGGTGGCTTCGTACGGTGGCTTGCCCTCCTGCATCATGATGCGCTCGACGTTCTCCAAGACCACGATGGCGTCATCGACCACGATACCGATGGCCAGCACCATGCCGAACAGCGTCAGGGTGTTGATGGAATAGCCCAGCAGGTACATACCGGCAAAGGTGCCGACGATGGACACCGGCACCGCCAGGCCCGGGATCAGCGTGGCGCGCCAGTTCTGCAGGAACAGGTACACCACCGCGAACACCAGCACCATCGCTTCGCCCAGCGTCTTCACCACCTCCTCGATCGACACTTCCACGAAGCGGGTGGTGTCGTACGGAATGGTGTAGGACAGCCCCTGCGGGAAGCGGGTGGCCAACTCGGCCATCTTGGCTTCCACCGCCTTGGCGGTGTCCAGCTGGTTGGCGCCCGGCGCCAGGTTGATACCGATCGGGATGGTGGATTTGCCGTTGTACTTGCCGAAGAAGTCGTACGACAACGCGCCCAGTTCCACCCGCGCCACATCTTTCAGCCGCACCTTGGCGCCTTCGCTGCCGGCGCGCAGGATGATGTTCTCGAACTCGGCGGCGTCGGTGAAGCGGCCCTGAGTAGTGATGGTATAGGTGAAGTCAGGCTTGCCCTCGGTCGGCGTGGCGCCAATCTTGCCGGCGGCAAACTGCGCGTTCTGCTCGCGGATAGCCTTGGCCACATCGCTTGGCGTCATGCCCAGCTGCGCCAGCCGGTCCGGCTTCAGCCAGATGCGCATGGCGTAGTCCTGGCCGGCAAAGTTGGTCACCTGCCCCACGCCCGGAATGCGCTTCAGTTCGTCCACCACGTTCAACAACGCGTAGTTGCTCATGAACAGGGTGTCGAAGCGCTGGTCCGGCGAATACAGCGCCACCACCTGCAGGAAGGTGGCCGCCTGCTTGCGCACGTTCACGCCCTGGCGGCGCACTTCTTCCGGCAGGGTGCTCAGCGCCGACTGCACGCGGTTGTTGACGTTGATGGCAGCCTGATCGGGGTTGGTGCCGATCTTGAAGGTAACCGTCACCGTCAGCCGCCCGTTACTGGCGCTGGACGACTGCAGGTACAGCATGTCGTCCACGCCGTTGATGGCCTGCTCCAGCGGCGAGGCCACGGTCTCGGCGATCACCTCGGCCGAGGCGCCCGGATAGGCGGTGGTAATCGCCACCGATGGCGGCACGATCTGCGGGTACTGTTCGATCGGCAACGCACGCATGCCGAAGAAGCCGGCCAGCACGATGACGATGGACAGCACCGACGCGAAGATCGGCCGGCGAATGAAAAAGGCTGAGAACATAGTGTGTGCTCCCCCGCCTTAGCCTTGCGCCGGCGCCGAAGCGGCGGCCTTGGCGGCCTGCGGCGCCACGCTGGCCCCCGGACGCAGCTTGATCAGATTATCCACGATCACCTTGTCGCCGGCTTTCAGCCCGTTTTCCACGATGAAGCCACCGTTGGCCGCCGGCGTGTCTGCCAGCTGCAGCGGACGCGGTTCCACCTTATTGTCCTTGCCCACCACCCACACCAGCTTGCCCTGCTGGGTGGACAGCACCGCCTGCTGCGGCACCACCAGCGCGCTGACGCGCACTGCGCCCTTCAGTTCCACGCGCACAAACTGGCCGGCACGCAACTGGTTCTGCGGGTTGGCAAAGGTGGCGCGCGCGGCCGAAGTGCCGGTGGCCGGGTCGATGACACGGTCGGCAAAGTCGATCACGCCGTCGCGGCCGTACTGGCTGCCATCCGGCAGCTTCAGCGACACGGTGTAGCGGTTGCCGCTCGGCAGGCGCAGCTTGCCTTCGCTGGACAGCTTCTGGTTCTTCAGCACGTCGTTGTCGGACAGCGAGAACTTCACGTAGATCGGGTCCAGCTGCGAGATCTTGGTCAGCAGGCTGCCTTCGCCGGCCTGCACCAGGCTGCCTTCGGAGCGCACCTCGGCACTGGTGATGCCAGAAATCGGCGCGGTCACTCGGGTGTAGTCCAGGTTGATCTGCGCGGTTTTCAAGGCGGCGCGCGCGGCGGCGACCGAGGCCTTGGCGCTGGCCAGCGCGGCCACCGCATCGTCGCGGTCTTTCTGGCTGACGGCGTTTTCCTTGAACAGCGGCAGCACGCGGTCGTAATCCTGCTGCGCACGGATCAGCTTGGCGTCTTCCAGCTTCAGCGCCGCGGCGGCCTGCTCCATCGCCGCCTGGTACGGCGCCTGGTCGATCTGGAACAGCAGCTCGCCGGCTTTCACCGCCGCGCCCTCGGTGTAGGCACGTTTTTGCAGGATGCCGGACACGCGGGCGCGCACTTCCACTTCACGCGAACCGCTGGTCTGTGCCACGTATTCGGTGGTGACCGGCACATCGGCCGGCTTCATTTCCACTACGCTCACCGGCATCGGTGGCATATTGCCGCCGGCGCCGGCGTGTTGGGCCTGCTGTTGGCCGCAGGCAGCAAGCAGGGCTGCCAGCGGCAGCAATACCAGCGTGTGGCTAGGCTTGATGGTTATCACGGAGGGCTCCTTGATGGGTGAGGGTCCTGATGATGGTGCTTGGTAAGTAAGGCTTTTGACGCTACGGCCAGGCGCTATAAATCAAGCAGCCAAACTGGCTGGTCGCCGACATGTTTCACAGTAGTTTAAGCAGTTGCAATCGGCATGCCTGCATATTGCCAGCTTGGCCAGTAAATCGCATGTCATTGACAGTTATTAACGATAAGAACATTGGCAGCAGCGTAAAGATGGCGAATAATACATACATCCGTGTACGTATGTAAACAAAGCGGCTGCGTTGCCTGGCGTTTATCGCTATTCTTACGCCCGCCGCAAAAACCCTGTCCCCATCATGGCCCGCAAGACCCGAGAAGAAGCCGAACAAACCCGCCACCTGCTACTGGATACCGCTGAACGCGTGTTCTGGGAGAAAGGCGTGGCTGCTACGTCGCTGGCCGATATCGCCACCGCGGCGGGGCTGACCCGTGGCGCGATCTACTGGCATTTCGACAACAAGCTGGCCCTGTTCACCGCCATCTGCGACCGTATCAAACCCGAACTGGAGCACATGGACGCGCTGCTGCTGGATACCGGCATCAACCCGGCGGTGCGGCTGTGGCGCCACGCCACCGGCATGTTCGAGCTGGTGCGCAGCAACGAACGGCTGCGCCGCATCTGCGGCATCCACCATATCGGCTGCGAACAGGTCGGCGAGATGGCGCCGCTGCTGCTGGAGCAGATCAGCTGGACCCAGGAAAAGCAGAGCATGCTGCAGCAGGTGCTGGAAGAGGCCGCCCAGGCCGGCCAGCTGCGTGACGGCATTCAGCCGCGGCTGGCCGCGCTGGGGCTGCACTCACTGTACGGTGGGCTGTGTCACAGCTGGATGATCAATCCGGAAGACAACACTGTTCACCAGCATGTCTGCAATCTGTTAAGCCCTTATTTTGTAGGGATTTTCCGTGATCACTGCTGGCTAGATGCCACTGCAGTGGAGCCCTGATTCGCGTATACTGCCGGGCTTTCCCGTATTTACAGTCCCCTGATATCAATGAGCCACGCGATTAGCATCGAGTCGGTCAGCAAGCGTTTTGGCACGCTGCAGGCCCTGGATGACATCAGCTTCACGGTTGCCCACGGCGAGTTCTTTGCCCTGCTAGGCCCCAACGGTGCCGGCAAAACCACCCTGATTTCCGCCATGGGCGGCCTGTCGCGCCCGGACAGCGGCCACATCCGCATCATGGGTCACGACGCCGTGACCGAGACGCGCGCCGCGCGCATGCAGCTGGGCGTGGTGCCGCAGGAGTTGGTGTTCGACCCGTTCTTCACCGTGCGCGAAACCCTGGTGTTCCAGTCCGGCTACTTCGGCATCCGCCACAACGATGCCTGGGTCGACGAGCTGCTGTTCAAGCTGGGGCTGACCGACAAGGCCAATACCAATATGCGCGCGCTGTCCGGCGGCATGAAGCGCCGGGTGATGGTGGCGCAGGCGCTGGTGCACCGTCCGCCGGTGATCGTGCTGGACGAACCCACCGCCGGCGTGGACGTGGAGCTGCGCCAGAGCCTGTGGGCCTTTGTGCAAGAGCTGAACGATGCCGGCCACACCATCGTGCTGACCACCCACTACCTGGAAGAAGCCGAGGCGCTGTGCAGCCGCATCGCCATGATGAAGAAAGGCCGCCTGATCGCGCTGGAAGCCAAGGACAAGCTGCTGTCGCGCAGTGCCAGCCGCGAAATCGCGCTGAAACTGTCCGGCGCGCTGCCGGCAACGTTGGCCGCAGACTTCCAGGCCCGCGAGGCCGACGGCCGCCACATCCTCACCCTGCCGGAGATCGGCCGGCTGGAGGACGTGCTGCGCCAGCTGCGGCTGGCCGCGGTGGAAGTGCGCGAACTGTCGGTGCATGAAACCGACCTGGAGCAGGTATTCGTGGAACTGATGCACGGGGGTAAGCCGTGATGCAAGGCTTCCTGACCCTGTTCAAGAAAGAAATCCTGCGCTTCTGGAAAGTCGCGTTCCAGACCGTGGCCGCCCCGGTGCTCACCGCCCTGTTGTACCAGCTGATCTTCTCGCACGTGCTGTCGCGGCATGTGGAGGCCTATCCGGGGGTGAGCTATACCGCGTTCCTGATCCCGGGCCTGGCGATGATGTCGATGGCGCAGAACGCTTTTGCCAACAGCTCGTCCAGCCTGATCCAGTCCAAGATCACCGGCAATATCGTGTTCCTGCTGCTGCCGCCGTTGTCGGCGCTGGAGTTCTTCGCCGCTTATCTGCTGGCTTCGGTGGTGCGCGGCATGGTGGTGGGCGCCGGCGTGCTACTGGTCACCGCCTGGTTCGGGCTACCGTTGCCGGCCAATCCGCTGTGGGTGCTATTGTTCGCCGCTCTCGGCTGCGGCGTGCTGGGCACGCTGGGCATCATCGCCGGCATCTGGGCGGACAAGTTCGACCAGTTGGCCGCGTTCCAGAACTTCATCATCATGCCGCTGACTTTCCTGTCCGGCGTGTTCTATTCCATCGCCGGGCTGCCGCCATTGTGGAAAGCCGTGTCGCACCTGAACCCGGTGTTCTACATGATCGACGGTTTCCGCTACGGCTTCTTCGGCCAGGCCGATGTGTCGCCGTGGTTGGCCGCAGCGGTGGTGGCGGGCAGCTTTTTGCTACTGTCCGCCTGGGCCTTGCATTTGCTGCGCAGCGGTTACAAATTACGCCAGTAACGACGTTATATCCGGCCGCGCGGCAGTACGCCGCGCGCCGACAACAATAGCTTTCAGACAGGATACTTCCATGGTTAGTGCAACTTACATCCAGGACGTCATCAGCGCCGGCCTGCCCTGTGACTTCATCCAGGTCAACGGCGACGACGGCACCCATTTCGACGCCGTGATCGTCAGCCCGGAATTTTCCGGCCGCAATCGCGTCCAGCGTCATCAACTGGTATACAAGGCGCTGGGCGACCGCATGCGTGCGGAAATTCATGCGCTGTCGATGAAAACGCTGAGCCCGGAAGAGTGGGCGCAACAACAAGGCTGAATCGAATAATGGACAAACTGGTCATCCAGGGCGGCGCTGGCCCGCTCAATGGCGAAATCCGCGTCTCCGGCGCCAAGAACGCCGCGCTGCCCATCCTGTGTGCAGGCCTGCTGACGGCCGACACCCTGAAACTCTCCAACGTGCCGATGCTGCGCGACGTGTTCACCACCCAGAAGCTGCTGCAGGGCATGGGCGTTCGGGTGATGACCGATAACGTGCAGGAAGTGGAAATCACCGCCGCCAGCCTGGACACCCTGGTGGCGCCGTACGAGCTGGTGAAAACCATGCGTGCCTCCATCCTGGTGCTGGGCCCGATGCTGGCGCGCTACGGCGAAGCTACCGTGTCGCTACCCGGCGGCTGCGCCATCGGTAGCCGCCCAGTGGATCAGCACATCAAGGGCCTGGTGGCCATGGGTGCCGAGATTTCCATCGAGCACGGTTATGTGAAGGCCAAGGCCAAGCGCCTGCGCGGTGCGCATATCGTGATGGACATGGTCACCGTCGGTGGCACCGAGAACCTGCTGATGGCCGCCGCGCTGGCAGAAGGCACCACCATCCTGGAAAACGCCGCGCGCGAACCGGAAGTGGTGGATCTGGCCAACTGCCTGGTGGCGATGGGTGCGCGCATCCAGGGCATCGGCAGCGACAAGATGGTGGTGGAAGGCGTGGAACGCCTGCACGGCGCCGAATACGCGGTAATGCCGGATCGCATCGAGGCCGGCACCTTCCTGGTGGCCGGCGCCATGACCCGCGGCCACGTGGTGCTGCGCAATGCTGCGCCGCGCGCCATGGACGTGATCTTGGACAAGCTGGCGGAAACCGGCGCCGTCATCGAGTGCGGCGACGACTGGATCTCGCTGGACATGAAGCGCCGCCCGAAAGCGGTCAACGTGCGCACCATGCCGCACCCGGGCTTCCCCACCGACATGCAGGCGCAAATGATGACGCTGAACACCATCGCCGAAGGTGCGGCGGTGATGACCGAAACCATCTTCGAAAACCGCTTCATGCACGTGCCGGAGCTGAACCGCATGGGCGCCAGTATCGAAGTGGAAGGCAATACCGCCATCGTCAAGGGCGTGGACAAGCTGTCCGGTGCCACCGTGATGGCCACCGACCTACGCGCCTCCGCCAGCCTGGTGATCGCTGGCCTGGCCGCCGAGGGGGAAACCACCGTCGACCGCATCTATCACCTGGACCGCGGCTACGAGCATATCGAAGCCAAGCTCAACGGCGTGGGCGCCAATATCACCCGCGTCGGCTGACTTCCGGCCCACGGATACCACACCAAGCCCCGCAAGGGGCTTTTATTTTTTTAAACACCCAGATAAAGCTTTGCTGATTTTCATCCCGCGTTTACCATAATTTGATCAAACAATAATGATTACGACTTGAAAAGGTCGCGAAATTGCCTAACGAAGCACCCGGACAGCAATAGGCATTGATTAAATTAAACACGGAGAAACAGCATGCCCAAGAGTATCAAGGCCAAGCTGCTGACGGGGGCCGGCCTGCTGGTACTGATCGGCTTTGCCGCCATCACCGGCCTGAACAGCTGGCTGGCCCTGCAACAAGCCGAAGACAGCGTATTGCAACAGGCGCGCACCCAGGCGCAGGGCGAGGCCAACAAGCTCAGCATGCTGCTGGAACGCAGCTACACCGCGGTGGAAGGCTTGGCCGCCGCCATGCAGGCGCTGCCGGACAGCGGCACGCCGCAACCGCGCCAGCTGGCCAGCGCCCAGACCCGCGCACTGTTGCCGCAGCACCCGGAAGCCGTCGGCATCTTCACGCTGTGGGAACCCAACAGCCTGGACCCGCGCGACAGCGAACTGGCCGGCAAGCCGGAAAACGGCGCCAATGGCCGCGCCGGCGTGTACTGGTATCGCAAGGAAGGCAAGGAAGGCGTGGTATGGGGTGCCGACAATGTCGACAGCGACGAGTACTACGCCGGCCCCAAGACGCTGCGCCAGCCAGTGCTGACCGAGCCGTACGAAGACCGCGACATCAAGGTGCTGATGGCCACCCTGTCCTACCCGGTGCTACGCAACGGCCAGTTTGTCGGCGTCGCCGGCCTGGACATGGCGCTGGGGCAGCTGCAGCAGCTGGCCAGCGCGGTGCAGCCATATGGCGATGGCTATATGACCATCTATGCCAATAGCGGCCTGGTGCTGGGCGCGCCGGACAAGGCGGCAGTCGGCAAGGCCGACAACACGCTGCCGCCGGCCGCCAGGGCGGCAATTCGCGCCGGACAATCCTACGACTACCGCGCCGACGGCAGCCTGCACTTCATCCAGCCGATACAGGTTGGCCGCACTGCCCATCCGTGGGCACTGCGCATCTCCATCCCGCAGCACAGCGCCTTTGCCGACATCCGCGCCGCCATCATCAAATCGGCGCTGCTCAGCCTGGCGGCGCTGCCCATCATCCTGCTGGCACTGGGGCTGCTACTGCGGCGGCTGATTGCGCCGTTGAGCCGGCTACAGACCGCGCTGTCCGAGCTGTCCAGCGGTGACGGCGACCTCACCCGCCAGCTGGCGATCAGCGGCCACGACGAGATCGGCGCCTCGGCCGGCGCCTTCAACCGCTTCAGCCAGTCGCTGCGGCAGATGCTGCTGGAGGTGCGCGAGCGCACCGAGCAGGTGCACGACGCGGTGGCGGCGCTGGCCAGTGAAACCAGCGACATCAGCACCCACTCCGGCCAGCAGGCCCGCGCCGCCACCTCCACCGCCAGCAGCGTGGCGCAGCTGTCCAGCAGCATCGGTCGCATTGCCGAGGCCGCCAACCAGGCCGAGCGCGCGGTACACGACGCCGGCGACGAAGCCGAGCAAGTCGCCGACAGCGTGCATTCCACCGCCCGCGAAATAGGCCGCATCGCCGACACCATCCGCAGCGTCGGCAGCGTGCTGGAGCACCTGGAGAACCGCTCCACCCAGATCAGCGGCATCGTGCAGGTGATCAAAGACATCGCCGAGCAGACCAATCTGCTGGCGCTCAACGCCGCCATCGAGGCCGCGCGTGCCGGCGAGCAGGGCCGCGGCTTCGCCGTGGTGGCCGACGAGGTGCGCAAGCTGGCCGAACGCACCGCCGGCGCCACGGTGGAAATCGCCGGCAGCATCCGCCAGATCCAGGAGGAAACCGCCAGCGCCTCTGGCAGCATGGACGATGCCATCCGCCAGGTGGAAAACGGCGTCACCCTGGCCGAGCGTGCCGCCGGCGCCATCGAGCAGATCCGCGAACACAACCGCGGCGTGCTCGGCACCGTTACCGATATCGCCCAGGCCACCGCCGAGCAATCCGGCGCCAGCCGCGAGATTGCGCGCCACATCGAGCACATCCACGCCATGACCGACGA
The DNA here is from genome assembly GCF_040148885.1 of Vogesella oryzagri. NCBI lineage: Bacteria > Pseudomonadati > Pseudomonadota > Betaproteobacteria > Neisseriales > Chromobacteriaceae > Vogesella > Vogesella oryzagri. The sequence continues at coordinate 73,909 of NZ_JBEFLD010000010.1, read as the reverse complement.
CACCGATGCCTCGCTGCAGCACGCCAACAGCGCGGTGGGCGAACTGCGCCGGCTGGCGGACGAGTTGCAGGCACTGCTGGCGCGCTTCCGGCTGTAACAAGGTTGGCCGCATGCGGCCAACCTTGGCGCTGGCGGCCACGGCGCTTGCACAGCTGTTGCCAGCCAGTACCAGCGCCGGCTCGGCGCAGCCGGCCCCGGCAGATGCGGCGCACCATACTATGCCGGCCGCCGCAGGGTTGGCCGCAAGCATGCGGCCAACCCTGGATGCAAAAAAAAGGCGCTGCAAATGCAGCGCCTTTTTACCCAGCCAGACTGGCTTACAGCCCTTCGAAAGTACACACGGTGAACAATGGCACCTGTGCCTCGCGCATCAACTGCCCGCCGCCCAGCTCCGGCAGTTCGATGATGGCCGCGGTTTCGACCACCTCCGCGCCCATGCGGTGCAGCAGCTTGTAGCCGGCCATCATGGTGCCGCCGGTGGCGATCAGGTCATCCACCAGCACCACGCGGTCGCCCGGCTTGCAGGCGTCGGTATGCATCTCCACCGTGGCGTTGCCGTATTCCAGCTCGTATTCCTCTTCCACCGTGGTGAACGGCAGCTTGCCCTTCTTGCGGATGGGAATGAAGCCGACGTTCAGCTCGTAGGCCAGCACCGAACCAATGATGAAGCCGCGCGCGTCCAGCCCCGCCACCATGTCGATGTTCTCGCCCATATAGCGGTGCACGAACACGTCGATCAGCATGCGGAAGGTCTTGGGATTCTGCAGCAGCGGCGTGATGTCGCGGAACATCACCCCCTCGTGCGGCCAGTTCGGCACGGTGCGAATCCAGCCCTTGAGATAGCTGGCGTAATCCAGATTGCTGAGGTTTTCCATCTTGCTACCTTAGAACATCGCCAGTTTCACGACCCACAGGCCGGCAATCACCAGCACCGCCGGCTTCAAGTCGGCAAAACGGCCGGACAGAATCTTGATGGCGGCGTAGCTGATGAAGCCGAACGCGATACCGTCGGCGATCGAGAAGGTGAACGGCATCGCCACCGCGGTCATCACCGCCGGGGCGGACTCGGTCAGGTCGTCCCAGTTGATCTCGGCCAGACCGCGGGTCATCAGCACGGCGACGTAGCACAGTGCCGGCGCGGTGGCGTAAGCCGGTACCGTCTTGGCCAGCGGCGAAATCCACAGGCAGGCCAGGAACAGGATCGCCACCACCACGGCGGTCAGACCGGTACGGCCACCCACGGCGGTGCCGGCTGCCGATTCAATATAGGCGGTAGTGGACGAAGTCCCCATCACCGCACCGGCGGTAATCGCCACCGAGTCGGCCATCAGCGCGCGCTTCAGGCGCGGCAGCTTGCCGTCCTTGTCCAGCAGGCCGGCGCGGTGCGACACGCCCACCAGGGTGCCGGTGGTGTCGAACAGGTCGACGAAGAAGAACACGAAGATCACGCCCAGCAGGCCGGCGGTCAGCGCGCCGTTCAGATCCATGTGCATGAAGGTCGGCGCCATGCTCGGCACCGGCGCTACCACGCCTTCGAACTTGGACAGGCCCAGCGCGATCGACAGCGCGGTCACGGTCAGGATGCCGATGATGATGGAGCCATGCACGCGGCGGTATTCCAGCGCCACGATGATGAAGAAGCCCAGAATCGCCAGCAGCACGCGCGGGTCATGCAGATCGCCCAGCGTCACCAGCGTGGCCGGGTGATCCACCACCACACCGGCGTTCTTCAGCGCGATGATGGCGAGGAACAGGCCGACACCGGCGGAAATCGCGAACTTCAGCGACTGCGGAATGGCGTTGACGATCGCTTCCCGCACCTTGAACAGGCTCACCGCCAGGAACACGATGCCAGAGATGAATACCGCGCCCAGCGCCGCTTGCCACGGCACGCCCATGCCCTTCACCACGGTGAAGGTGAAGTAGGCGTTCAGGCCCATGCCCGGCGCCAGCGCGATCGGGTAGTTGGCCACCAGACCCATGATGCCGGTGCCCAGCGCCGCGGCCAGGCAGGTGGCCACGAACACGGCATTGAAATCCATGCCGGTAATCGACAGGATGGCCGGATTGACGATGACGATGTAAGCCATCGTCAGGAAGGTGGTAAAGCCGGCAATCACCTCGGTCTTAACGTCGGTGCCGTGCTCTTTAAGCTTGAAAAAGCTTTCCAGCAGCATCTTGTGCGCTCCCTCGTCCTCGCAACGGACGTAACATGTTGAAAAACGCGCGATTCTACCCTGAAACAATTGTTTGTTGTTTGCCTTTACTGGCAGTGGGGCGACTTTAATCGTGCCCGACGCTTGTGGTATCCTGAAATATTGCTCAGTCAGTTTCGGGATCCGTTTCATGTCGCAAGCTCAAGGCACGATTTTCATCGTGGTTGCCCCCTCCGGCGCCGGCAAGACCTCGCTGGTCGCCGCACTGCTCCAAGCCGAACCCGGCGTCGAGCTGTCGGTGTCGTACACCACCCGCGCGCCGCGCGAGGGTGAGGTGAACGGCAAGAGCTACCACTTTGTCGATCGCAGCCGTTTCGAGGGCATGATTGCGGAAGGCGACTTCCTGGAATACGCCGAGGTCTACGGCAACTATTACGGCACCAGCGCGCGCTGGCTGCGCGAAAGGTTGGCCGCAGGCCACGACGTGCTGCTGGAGATCGACTGGCAGGGTGCGCGCCAGGTGCGCAAGGTATTCCCGGAAGCGGTCGCGGTGTTCATCCTGCCGCCGTCGATTGCGGTACTGGAAAGCCGCCTGCGCGGTCGCGCCACCGACAGCGAGGACGTGATCGCCCGCCGCCTGTCCGAGGCCCGCGCCGAAATCGACCTGGTTGCCGATTACGACTACGTGATCGTCAACGATGACTTCGCCACCGCCCGCCAGGACCTGATCAGCGTCATCCGCTGCCAGCGCCTGCAGGCCGGCAAGCAGTTGTCGCGTCACGGCGATGCCATCGCCGCGATGCAATCGCCGCGCTAGGGCTTTATCCGGCGCGTGCAATCCCTTATCGTTTGTCCATTCTTGTAAGTGAGATTCATCATGGCCCGTATCACTGTTGACGATTGCCTGGAACGCATCCAGAACCGTTTCGATCTGACCCTGGCAGCCGCTTATCGCGCGCGCCAGATTGCTTCCGGCGCCACCTCCTTCGTGGAACAAGGCCGTAACAAGCCCACCGTGGTGGCGCTGAAAGAAATCGCCGACGGCCACGTTGGCAGCGAAGTACTGACCCGCACCAAGAGCTGATCTGATTCATGAGCATGGAAACCGCCGCCATTGACTACCACGCCCTCGTCGAGTCCGAGGCGGCGGCCCTGTTCGAGGCGGCGGCGCAGTATCTGAAGCCGGAAGACGTGCAACTGCTGCGTCAGGCGTTTGAGACCGCGCGCGAGGCGCATGAAGGCCAGACCCGCAAAAGCGGCGAACCATACATTACCCACCCGCTGGCGGTAGCCACCATGCTCAGCGAGTGGCGGCTGGATGCCCAAGGGTTGGCCGCAGCGCTGATGCACGACGTGCTGGAAGACACCGGCGTCACCAAGCCCACACTGGTGGAGCAGTTCGGCCGCACCATCGCCGATCTGGTGGACGGGCTGTCCAAGCTGGAAAAGCTGGAATTCCAGAGCAAGGAAACCGCGCAGGCGGAAAACTTCCGCAAGATGGTACTGGCGATGGCGCGCGACATCCGCGTCATCATCGTCAAACTGGCGGACCGGCTGCACAATATGCGCACACTGGACGCCATGCGCGAAGACAAGCGCCAGCGCATCGCGCTGGAAACGCTGGAAATCTACGCACCGATCGCCAACCGCATCGGCCTGAACAAGGTCTATCGCGAGCTGCAGGATCTGGCGTTCAAGCATCTGTACCCGCACCGTTACCAAGTGCTATCCAAGGCGGTACGCGCCGCCCGCGGCAATCGCCGTGAAGTGGTGGACAAGATTCTGCGCGCCGTCAGCCAGCGGCTGGTGGAGTCCAATATCGAGGCCACCATCAAGGGTCGCGAAAAGAATCTCTACAGCATCTACAAGAAAATGCAGGAAAAACACCTGTCGTTTTCCGAGGTGCTGGACATCTACGGCTTCCGCATCATCGTCAAGGACAACCCCAGTTGCTACCTGGCGCTGGGCGCGCTGCACAGCCTGTACAAGCCGATTCCGGGCAAGTTCAAGGATTACATCGCCATCCCCAAGGGCAATGGCTACCAGAGCCTGCACACCACCCTGTTCGGCCCGTTCGGCACCCCAGTGGAAATGCAGATCCGCACCCGCGAAATGAACGCGGTGGCGGAAGCTGGCATTGCCTCGCACTGGATGTATAAATCCGGTGACGCCAGCATCGATGCCGCCAAGCAGCGCACCCACCAGTGGCTGCAGAGCATCCTCGACATGCAGGCGGAAAGCGAAGACGCGGTTGAATTCCTGGAACACATCAAGATCGACCTGTTCCCGGACGAGCTGTACGTGTTCACCCCCAAGGGCAAGATCATCGTGCTGCCGCAAGGCTCTACCCCGGTTGACTTCGCCTATGCGGTGCATACCGACGTCGGCCACCGCTGCATCGCCGCCCGCGTCAACCACAACCTGGTGCCGCTACGCACCGCGCTGCGCAATGGCGACACGGTGGAGATCATCACCTCCACCCAGGCCAAGCCCAACCCGTCGTGGCTGAATTTCGTACAGAGCGGCCGCGCCCGCTCGGGCATCCGCAATTACCTGAAAACCCTGCAACAGCAGGACGCGGTGCTGCTGGGGCAGAAGTTGCTGCGCCAGGCTGCCAGCGCGCTGTCGCCGTTTGAGCTGGAACTCACCCCCGAGCTGGAAGACACCCTGATGCGCAAGCTGGGTGAGCACAATCGCCGCTTCAACGACGTGCTGATCGACATCGGCACCGGCAAACAGTTGGCCGCCGTGGTGGCGCGCAAACTGCTGGAGCTTTCCGGCCAGCAGCCGGGCGAACAGAGCATCGGCCCGATCGCGGTACGTGGCAACGAAAGCGGTGGCATCCATCTGTCCAACTGCTGCAATCCGATTCCGGGCGACCAGATCGTCGGCGTGATCCGCAAGGATCAGGGGCTGATGATCCACCGCAGCGATTGCAGCAACGTGCAGCGTATCGAAGCCGACAAGCTGCTGGAAGTACGCTGGGAAGCACAAAAAGAGCGCATGTTCGGCGTCAACATCAGCATCATCGCATTCAACCAGCGTGGCGCACTGGCCGACATCGCCGCCGCCATTTCGCACGCCTCGGCCAATATCGAGACGGTGGACACGCAGGACAATCACAGTAACGACGGCTACATCCACATTCACTTCCGCCTGCAGGTGGAGAACCTGCCGCACCTGGAAAAGGTGCTCGCTGCTGTGCGACAGGTGGATGTGGTGCAGCGCGCAGAACGACGCTAAGCAGACATGCCCACTATCCAGCTCAACGGCGAAAGCCGCCAGTTCGACGCCACCATTACCACCCTTTCCGCGCTGGTCTCAGCCCTCGATCTGGGCGGCAAACGCATCGCCATCGAATGCAACGGCGAAATCGTGCCGCGCAGCCTGCATGCCAGCACGCCACTGAACGAAGGTGATGCACTGGAAATTGTGGTGGCAGTGGGCGGCGGCTGATTTCGGACACCAGAACCAACATCTAGAAGGGACAGCAGCGTGCCACAAGACGCACTGGTTATTGCCGGCAACACCTACCAATCCCGCCTGCTGGTCGGCACCGGCAAATACCGGGATTTCCAGCAGACAGCGGCAGCGCTGGATGCTTCCGGCTGCGACATCGTTACTGTCGCCATTCGGCGCGTAAACCTCGGCCAGAACCAGAATGAGCCGAATTTGCTCGACTTTTTGCCGAAAAACCGGTATACACTGCTGCCCAACACGGCGGGCTGCTACAGCGCCGAGGATGCGGTACGCACTCTGCGCCTTGCCCGCGAACTGCTGGACGACCACCGACTGGTCAAACTGGAAGTACTGGGTGACCCGAACAACCTGTTCCCCAATGTGCGCGAAACGCTGAAGGCTGCCGAGACGCTGGTCAAGGAAGGCTTCGACGTGATGGTGTACACCTCGGACGACCCGATTGTCGCCCGCGAACTGGAGCAGATCGGCTGTTGCGCCATCATGCCGCTGGCCAGCCTGATCGGCTCCGGCATGGGAATTCTGAACCCGTGGAACCTGCAGCTCATCATCGAGCAATCGCAGGTACCTGTATTGGTGGATGCCGGTGTCGGCACCGCCTCTGACGCCGCCATCGCCATGGAACTTGGCTGTGACGGCGTACTGATGAATACCGCCATTGCCGCCGCACAAGACCCTGTGCGGATGGCAATGGCCATGAAACTGGGAGTCCAGGCCGGGCGTGAAGCCTATCTGGCCGGACGGATGCCTAAACGCTTTTATTCGGCGACGCCTAGCTCGCCACGTGAGGGGGTGATCTCTTCCCGTCAGGGATGATGCGCAGTGCACACTTTTAGCCGTTGCCACGCATCCAGCTTTTACAAAAGCTACAACGTTGTTTACAATAGTCATTTCCCTCGGGGCGAACTCTTCATGACATTCGCCTCAAGCCAAAGAATTTAAGGACTTCAGCTAAATGCCGACTATCCGCGTTAAAGAGAATGAGCCGTTTGAAGTTGCAATGCGTCGCTTCAAGCGCGCAATCGAAAAAACCGGTCTGCTGACCGAACTGCGCGCCCGCGAGTTCTACGAGAAGCCGACCGCTGAGCGCAAGCGCAAGAAAGCTGCTGCCGTGAAGCGTCACTACAAGCGCATCCGCAGCCAGCAACTGCCGCCGAAGCTGTACTAAGCTTTAACGGCTGCTCGCCAAAAAACCGCAGGAGTGTCCTGCGGTTTTGTCATTTACGTTGGCCGCAAGCATTGCGGCCAACTTTGCCTTTAGCCTGGACACGATCATGAGCCTGAAAGCCCGCATTGCCGACGACATGAAAACCGCGATGAAAGCCCGCGACACCGAGCGCCTGGCCACCATCCGCCTGCTGATGGCCGCCATCAAGCAGAAGGAAGTGGACGAACGCATCGAGCTGGACGATGCCGCCATCAGCGCCGTGATCGACAAGATGGTCAAGCAACGCCGCGACTCCATCAGCCAGTACGAAGCCGGCAATCGCCCGGACCTGGCGGCCAAGGAACAGGCGGAACTGGTGGTACTGCAGGACTACATGCCGCAGCCGCTGAGCGAAGCCCAGATCGAGAGCATTATCGACGCCGCCATCGCCAGCACCGGCGCGGCCGGCGCCAAGGACATGGGCAAGGTTGTCGGCGCGGTGAAACCGCAGGTAGTTGGCCGCGCCGATATGGGCGCGGTGTCGGCACGCATCAAAGCCAAGCTGGCAGGTTAAGCCCGCCGGATGATTCCGCAGGACTTCATCGATCAGCTCTTGGCCCGCGTCGACATCGTCGACGTGGTGGATCGTTGCGTCCCGCTGAAAAAGGGTGGCCAGAACTACATGGCCTGCTGCCCGTTCCACAAGGAAAAGTCGCCTTCCTTCACTGTCAGCCCCAGCAAGCAGTTCTACCACTGCTTCGGCTGCGGTGCGCACGGCTCCGCCATCGGCTTTGTGATGGAATACCAGGGGTTGCCGTTTGTCGACGCGGTGAAGTTTCTGGCCGAAAGCATCGGCATGCCAGTGCCGCAGCAAGAGCGTGCGGCCAACCCCGAGGCGGTACGCGTCGCCCGCGCCAAGCAGCTGTCGCTGGAAGACGCTCTTACCCGCGCCGCCGCGTTCTACAAGCAGCAACTGAAAAGCGCGCCCAATGCCATCGCCTACCTGAAAGGCCGCGGCCTGACCGGCGAGATTGCCGCCCGCTACGGTCTGGGCTATGCACCGGACGGCTGGCAGAATCTGGAAGCCATCGTCAGCGACTACAACGATAGTGCACTGGTGGACAGCGGCCTGGTGATCGTGGCCGAAGACAGCGGCCGCCGCTACGACCGCTTCCGCGACCGGGTGATGTTTCCGATCCGCAACCAGCGCGGCGCCATCATCGGCTTTGGCGGCCGCGTACTGGGCAAGGGCGAACCCAAGTACCTGAACTCACCCGAGACCGCGCTGTTTGAAAAGGGACGCGAGCTGTACGGCCTGTACGAAGCGCGGCAAGCGGTTCGCAACGTCGGCTCCGTACTGGTGGTGGAAGGCTATATGGACGTGGTGGCGCTGGCGCAGTTCGGCGTGGACTACGCCGTGGCCACGCTGGGCACCGCCACCAGCGGCGAGCACGTACGCAAGCTGCTGCGCCACGCCGATCAGGTGTATTTCTGCTTCGACGGCGACAAGGCCGGACAGAAAGCCGCTTGGCGCGCGCTGGAAAACAGCCTGCCGCAGCTGGTGGACGGCAAGGCGCTGCACTTCCTGTTCCTGCCGCAGGAACATGATCCGGACAGCTACATCCGCGAATTCGGCCGCGAGGCGTTCGAGCTGGCGCTGAAAGAACAAAGCATCCCGCTGTCCGCCTACTTCATCCGCCAGCTGTGTGCCGACATCGACCTCTCCTCGCCGGAAGGCCGCACCGAACTGATCAAGCAGGCTAAACCCTTGCTGGATCAGATAGCCGCCCCCATGTTGGGCTATATCATCAGAAAGCGCCTGGCCGAACTGGCCCAGGTCGACGTCGATGAGCTGGACATGCTGCTGGGCAAACCGCGCAGCGAGCGCAAGGGCCGCCGCAACTATCAGCTGCCACGCGACTCCAACCGTCCAAGCAGTACACCCATGGTAAGGCGCGAAATCAAATGGGCACTGATGAATCCGGACTGGGCACACCATATCGACGTCCGCGAAAGCCAGATCTACGAAGGCGAGATGGCGACGCTGGTTGCCATCATCGAACGCATCCAGGCCAGCGAGGTGCAACCCAGCAGCGCACAACTGGCGGAGTCGTTCCGCCACACCGAGCACGAAGCCATCATCGACTCCGTGCTGCAGGAATCGCTGCGCGAGCCGGAGGAGTTTGCCAACCCCGACGATCGCGACCGGGAAAATTTTGTGCAAGGCTTTGCCCGCCTGATGGCGCGCTACGACCACGATCTGGTCACCGCGCTGTCCAACAAGGGCTATGAACACCTGAGTCAGGAAGAGCTACAACTACTGCGCACCCTGCTTGCTCGCCGCACCCGTCCCACCGGCGGCTGAGCCAGACGGAAAACACATAGTTGTGTTATAATCAATTGTTTTTTTCGGCTTTTTTCGAGCAGGAAACCAAATGGCGTTATCTCCCGATACCAAAAAACAGAACAACGAACCGGCAACCGAGCCAATGAGCTTGGAAGAGCAGCGCAAACGGCTGCGCCAGCTGATTGCGCTGGGCAAGGAACGTGGTTACCTCACCTACGCTGAGATCAACGACCACCTGCCCGAAGATGTTTCCGACGCCGAACAGATCGAAAACATCGTCACCATGATCGGTGGCCTTGGCATTCAGGTCTATGAAGAAGCCCCGGATGCAGAAACCCTGCTGATGTCCGATGCCACCCCGCCGGTGGCCGATGAAGATGCAGTGGAAGAAGCTGAAGCTGCCCTTTCGTCCGTTGATTCCGAGTTCGGCCGCACCACCGACCCGGTGCGCATGTACATGCGCGAAATGGGTTCGGTAGAGCTGCTGACTCGCGAAGGCGAGATCGTCATCGCCAAGCGGATCGAAGAAGGCCTGAAGTTCATGATCCAGGCGCTGTCCGCCTGCCCGGGTTCGGTTGCCGAAGTACTGGCCCTGATCAGCCAGGTAGAGGCCGGCGAACTGCGTATCGACGAAATCATCGACGCCATGATCGATCCGGAAGCGGAAACCGCGCCGGTGGTGGAATTCAGCGAGCCTGCCGTTGACGACGCCGAAGTGGATGAAGACGAAGAAGACGAAGAAGACGAAGAGACGGTAGAAGACACCGCCGCGATCAACGAAGCCAACCTGGAAGAACTGAAGCAGGAAGCGCTCGCCCACTTCGCGCAGATTCGTGAACACTACGACACCCTGTTGGTTGCACTGGACAAGCACGGTTACGGCAGCAAGCAATATATTGCCGCCCAGGAAGCCATTACCGAGCTGTTCATGGGTATCCGCTTCTCCACCCGCCAGATCGAAAGCCTGTGCGACAAGCTGCGTGAACGCGTTAACGGCATCCGCAAGCTGGAACGCGAGATCCAGGATATCTGTGTTACCCGCGTGCGCATGAAGCGCGATCACTTCATCAAGTCCTTCCCGGGCAACGAGTGCAATCTCGACTGGGTGGAAAAAGAGATCGACAACGGCAAGGACTGGTCCGAGACCCTGTCGCGCTTCAAGTACGCCATCATCGAAAAGCAAAGCAAGATTGCTGACCTGCAAAAGCAGGCACTGATGAGTATCGATCAGCTGAAGGAAATCAATCGCCGCATGTCGTCGGGCGAAACCAAGGCACGCCTGGCCAAGCGCGAAATGATCGAGGCCAACCTACGCCTGGTGATTTCCATTGCCAAGAAGTACACCAACCGCGGCCTGCAGTTCCTCGATCTGATCCAGGAAGGCAACATCGGTCTGATGAAGGCGGTGGACAAGTTTGAATACCGCCGTGGCTACAAGTTCTCCACCTATGCCACCTGGTGGATTCGTCAGGCCATCACCCGCTCCATTGCCGACCAGGCACGCACCATCCGCATCCCGGTGCACATGATCGAGACCATCAACAAGATGAATCGCATCAGCCGTCAAATCCTGCAGGAATCCGGTCGCGAACCGGACCCGGCAGAACTGGCGGAAAAGATGGAAATGCCGGAAGACAAGATTCGCAAGATCATGAAGATTTCCAAAGAGCCTATCTCGATGGAAACCCCGATCGGCGACGACGACGACAGCCACCTGGGCGACTTCATCGAAGACTCGGTGACTGTAGCCCCGGCGGAAGCGGCCATGTACGCCAGCCTGCGCGATGCCACCAAGGAAGTGCTCGACTCGCTGACACCGCGCGAAGCCAAGGTGCTGCGCATGCGTTTCGGCATCGACATGAACACCGACCACACGCTGGAAGAAGTGGGCAAACAGTTTGATGTGACCCGCGAACGCATCCGCCAGATCGAAGCCAAGGCACTGCGCAAACTGCGCCACCCGACACGTTCCGAGCGGCTGCGCAGCTTCCTGGACAACGAGCCGGGTAACCAATAAGGCTTTCCATCTGGTATAATTGCCAGCTCTGGGGCCTTTAGCTCAGTTGGTTAGAGCAGAGGACTCATAATCCTTTGGTCGCGGGTTCGAGCCCCGCAGGGCCCACCATGGAAAATCAAGGACTTGCAGAAACATCTGCAAGTCCTTTTTATTTACCCGGGCAAGCCAGCTACCCGCCTGCGGCAAGTGCGCCGCTTGCCATGCAATGCGGTATTGCCGGGCGCTCGCCGTCCATGCGCAGCGGCAACAAAAAAGCCACCGCATGCGGTGGCTTTTCACTGCTGGCTGACATGGCACAGGCCATGCAGCCAACTTACTTGCTGCCGCTCATGTCCTTGGACAGGAAGAAGGCATCGGAGAAGAACTCGTCTTCAGACAGGCTGCGCTCACCGATGAAGGACTTGTGTGCAGCCTCCACCATGATCGGCGCGCCGCAGGCATAGACCTGGTAGCCGGCCAGCGATTCGAAGTCATCCAGCACTGCCTGGTGCACAAAGCCGCGGCGACCAAGCCAGTTGTGTTCCGGCAAGGCATCGGAGACCACCGGGATGAAGGTGATGTTGCTGTTCTCCGCCTGCCACTTGGCCGCCAGCTCTGCCATGTACAGGTCAGCCGGGGTGCGGGCCCCCCAGTAGAACACGATCGGGCGGGTAATGCCGTGGTGGATGGCATGCTCGATGATGCCCTTGATCGGCGCAAAACCAGTGCCGCTGGCCACCATGATCATCGGCTTGTCGGAATCCTCGCGCAGACAGAACGAACCCAGCGGGCCCTTGAAGCGCATGATCTCCTTTTCCTTCATCGCGCTGAACACGTAGTCGGAGAACGAGCCGCCCGGCTGGTGGCGGATGTGCAATTCGATGAAAGCATCGTCGTGCGGCGCATTGGCAATGGAGAAGCTGCGCTTCTTGCCGTCCTTCATCAGGATGTCGATGTACTGACCGGCCATGAACTGCAGACGCTCGGACACCGGCAGCTTGAGCTTGAGCACCGCGACGTCATGAATCTTGTCTATCGACTCGACACGGCACGGCAGGGTCTTGATCTGGATGTCGCCAATGCCGGCCAGCTCGCGCGCCTCGATGGTGATGTCGCCCTTGGGCTTGGCGCAGCAGAACAGCGCCAAGCCCTGTGCGCGATCGGCGGCCGACAGCGCCTTGTCCTGCGCGCCACCATGTTCCACCTCACCGTCGACAACCTTGCCCTTGCAGGCGCCGCAGGCGCCATCGCGGCAACCGTACGGCAAGCCGACATTTTGGCGCAGTGCCGCTTCCAGAATGGTTTCATGCGCTTCTACGGCAAAAGAATGGCCGCTGGGAAGCACCTTTACCTGACACGTCATCTCGTTCCCTTAAACTCTCGCTAGAATGACCGGTATGCGAACCTTGCTCATCATTGGCGCCGGCGATATCGCCCGGCGCGCCCTGCCGCTGTTAACACGCCACTGGCGCATCATCGCGCTGCTGCGCCGCCCGGAGCAATGCGCGCAATGGCGCGAACTTGGCGCGCTACCGCTACTGGCAGATCTGGACGTTGGCCGCAGCCTGTCGCGGCTGGCTGGCCTCGCCGACGCCGTGCTGTACACGGCACCACCGCCGGACAGCGGCCAGCATGACCCCAGATTGCGCAAGGTATTGTCGCAACTGGCAAAAACGGCGAGTCTACCACAGCGTTTCGTCTACATCAGCACCAGCGGCGTGTATGGCAATGCCGCCGGCGACTGGCTGGACGAGAGCCGGCCGCTGCAGCCGCAAAGCCCGCGCGCCCAGCGGCGGGTGGATGCGGAACGTCAGCTGCGCGCCTTTGCCATGCTGCATGGCTGCGCGCTGACCATCCTGCGCGCGCCCGGCATCTACGCCGCCGAGCGCCTGCCGCTATCGCGCTTTGCCAGCCAGGCACCGCTGATTGCCGCCGACGAAGACAGCATCAGCAACCATATCCATGCCGACGACCTGGCGCGGCTGTGCGCCGCCGCTTTGCGGCAGACGCGTGGCGGCATCCGGGTCTACAACGCCAGCGACAGCCTGCCGCTGGCGGTGGGCGAGTGGTACGACAAGCTGGCGGACACGCTTGGCTACCCGCGGCTGCCACGCCTGTCACGCGCGCAGGTACAGCAGCAAGTGTCGCCCGGCCTGTGGTCGTTCATGGCCGAGTCGCGGCGGCTAAGCAATGCGCGCCTGCTGCGCGAGTTGCCGGGCTGCCTGCGCTACCCGACGGTGGATGCGCTGCTGCGCGAACTTTAGTCGCACGACCAAGGTTGGCCGCATGCGCGGCACCCTACCCGCGCGGCGCAAGATTCGGTAACATCGCGATCTTTTTGCAGTTTTTGAGTGACGAGCATGGAAAATCCGGCCTTCAACCGCGCCATTCGCAGCTTTGTACTGCGTCAGGGCCATCTGACCGCCTCGCAACAGCGCGCCATCGACGAAGGCATGCCGCGCTGGGGTATCGACTACCAGCCGCAGGCGCTGGATCTGGCACAGGCATTCGGCCGTGAAGCGCCGAAAATCATGGAAATCGGCTTCGGCATGGGTACTGCCACCGCCGAAATCGCTGCGGCCAACCCGCAAAACGACTACCTGGGCGTCGAAGTGCATTCGCCCGGCGTGGGCAATCTGTGCAAGCTGATCGGAGAACAGCAGCTGGGCAACCTGCGCCTGATCCGCCACGATGCGGTAGAGGTGATGGACCATATGCTGCCGGATGGCTGCCTGGACGGCGTGCATATTTTCTTTCCGGACCCGTGGCACAAGAAGCGCCACAACAAGCGCCGCCTGATCCAGGTGCCATTCATCGAAAAACTGGTGAAGAAGCTCAAGCCGGGCGGCTACCTGCATGCCGCCACCGACTGGGAAGACTACGCCATCCAGATCATGGAAGTGTTCAGCGCCAATGCCGAGCTGCAGAACACTGCTGAAGCCTACGCGCCGCGCCCGGCCTATCGCCCGCTGACCAAGTTCGAAGCCCGTGGCATTCGCCTGGGGCACGGGGTATGGGATATCGTGTTCACCCGCAAGTAAGCGCCGGCGATAACGCACAATGCGGCCAACCTGCCACCAGGTTGGCCGCATTGTTTTGTGCCGCCGCAGGGCCAGTATTCAGCCGGCGGCGTTGAGCAGCACCTCGATATCCGGCAGCAGCTCGTGCGGTTCGGCAGCCGGCTCGTAACGCTTCACCAGCCGCCCCCTGCGGTCGATCAGGAACTTGGTGAAGTTCCACTTCACCGGGTGCGGATGGCCGTTGGCCGCACCGGTCAGCCACTGCCATAGAGGGCTGGCAGCAGCACCGTTGACGTCGCCCTTGGCGAACAGTGGAAACGCCACGCCGAAACGCGTACTGCAAAAAGCCTCAATCTCGGCGGCCTCGCCCGGCTCCTGGCCGCCAAACTGGTTGCAAGGAAAGCCCAGCACGGTAAAGCCGCGCGTGACCAGAGCCTCCTGCAGCTCCTGCAGGCCGGCATACTGGCGGGTGTAGCCGCACTCGCTGGCGGTGTTGACGATCAGCACCACCTGCCCGAGGTAGTCGGCCAATGGCTGCTGGCGGCCATCGCCCAGATTGGCCGTAAAGTTGGCAAGCGTGGTCATGGTGGGAATGCCCTCGTATAATGCTGCTTTTCCGAGTTATTCAGTCAACAATTATGTTCGCACCCAGCCGGCAGGATGCCCGCCGTTTCTTTTTCGATACCTGGAACAAGCAGCAAGCCGGCCACCCGCTGAGTGACCTGGAAAAGCTGCTGGCCAGCGTAATTGCCGCCCATCCCGAATACCACGCCATCCTGGCCCGCCCCGAGCAGTACGGCGAGCGCGAATGGCTGCCGGAACAGGGCGAAACCAACCCCTTCATGCACATGAGCATGCACCTGGCGGTAGAGGAACAACTGTCCATCGACCAGCCGTTCGGCATCCGCGCGCTGTACCAGCAACTGCTGAGCAAGCACGGCAACGAACACGACGCCCAGCACGAGGTGATCGACTGTCTGGGCGAGATGATCTGGCAGGCGCAACGCTACGGTGGCGGGCCGGATGTCAACGTGTACCTGAGCTGCATTCGCGGCAAGCTGGGGCTGGACCCGGAACACGAACGCCGCCTCAACCTGAAGGACATGGACGACTAGGTGCCGCTCCGGGCCACCACTGCCAGGGACCGCTTTGCCGGTCCCTTTGTTATGGTCAAGCCCCCCTGCTTTTGCAAGCCGGTGTACCAGCCGCTGCCGGCTACCACGCCAGCCAACCAACGCCACGTTGGCCGCAAGCCGCCTGCTGCGCCACCCGCGCTAGCGCTGCCCTCCACTCGCGATCAACGCGACAGCTACCGTTAGCAGCCGGCATTGCCAACCAGACGCCCTGCGACCGCGGGCAACCCAGTCACGGCCCCACCGCTGCCACAGGCTCGCAGCCACCTTGGCGCACAATAAAAAACCCGCCTCCAGGCGGGTTTGCTGATGCGGTGATAGCAGCGGCGGCCGTTCAATCCAGCCGGTGCTGCCGCTCTCCGCGCAGGAATGCTTCGATATTGCCCATCAGCTGGGCGGCCAGGCGCTCCATCGCTTCGCGGCTGGCCCAGCCGACATGCGGGGTGACGATCAGGTGCGGCAGCCGCGCCTTCAGCAGCGGGTTGCCGTCGCGCGGCGGCTCCACCGACAGCACATCGAAACCGGCGCCGCCTAGCTGGCCATACTTCAACGCCGCCACCAGCGCGTCTTCGTCCACCAGGCCGCCGCGAGCGGTGTTCACCAGCACCGCACCCGGCTTCATCGCCTGCAGTTCGCGTTCGCCGATCAGGTTGCGGGTATCGTCATTCAGCGGGCAATGCAGCGAGATCACGTCGGAGCTGGCCAGCAGGGTATCGAACGAGACGTAGCCGTCGCGTACCACGGCGGCACCCTTGCGTTCGCCGAACTGCACCCGCATGCCGAAGGCACGGGCCCGCACCGCCATTTCCTGGCCGATGCCGCCGCTACCGAAGATGCCCAGCGTGGCGCCCTTCAGATCGCGGATCGGTGCGCCGAAATGGCAGAACTGCGCCGCGTTCTGCCACACGCCGGCGGCGACGTCGCGCTGGTAGGCCGGCAGGTTGCGCATCAGAGCCATCATCAGCATGAAGGCATGCTCGGCCACGGTCTCGTCGCCGTAGTGGCGGATATTGGCCACCGCAATGCCCTGCTGACGGCAGGTTTCCAGATCGATGTGGTTGTAGCCGGTGGCGGCAATGGCCAGCATCCGCAGGCGCGGCAATGCAGCCAACGTGGCGGTATCGAACGGCACCTTGTTGCTGATGACGATGTCGGCATCGGCACAGTGCGCCACGATTTGCTCGCGGCGGGTGGCGGGATATTCACGATAGTGATGTGGCAGGCTACAAACGGGAACCGGGACAGGCAAGCTGTCCCGGTCCAGAAACACGATGGAGGGTGCGGTCATGTGCTGGCGGGTCTAGTGCTCGTAAGTGATCAGGGCACGATAGGCATGCCAGCTGGACAGGCCGATCAGCGGGGTGATCAGCAGCAGCCCGACAAACTGGGTGGCAAACCCGATCGCGGTCAGAGCCACGATGATAGCCGCCCACACCAGCATCGTCAGCAGATTGTGATACACCGCCTGCACGCTCATCACCATGGCGGTAATGGTATCCACCTCTTTATCCAGCAGCATGGGAATGGCGCACACGCTCAGCGAGAACACGGCGGCGGCAAACAGGAAGCCGGTACCGAACCACGCCAGCAGGAAGCCGATATTTTCCTGGGTGAAGGCATTGGCCACCAGGGTATCCAACGTTGGCACGCTGCCTTCATAGAACAGCGCAAACATCAGCAGCGACACGCGGAACCAGCCAAACACCATCACCGCCAGCAGCACGGCAAACAGCGAGAAGCCGGGCATATTGCTGCGCCAGGCCGCCATGCTGTGCGCCAGGCGCACACGGCCGCCGTTGAAGGCCTCCAGCTGGCGCGAGATGTCGTACAGGCCGATGGCCATGAACGGCCCGGCCAGCAGGAACAGCGCGGCCAGGGTAATCATGTACTCGGGGGCGTAGCTGAAATACATATTGAGCAGGTAGCCCATCAACACGAACGCGGCGCCGTAAAACATTGCATCGGCCGGCGCGCGCTTCAGATCCTGCCATCCCAGCTTCAGCCACTGCAACGGCTGGCCGACAGAAACATGCTTGACGACGATATGCTCATTACTGGGCAGGTGGGTAATGTCCATGGTTGTTCCCCTTTGCTGACAGGAGCGTGGTTGAACCGACGACTTGTACCGTTATAAGCCATTGAGCTGCAAAGACAACATCGGTCTTACCGCACGCCGTCGCACGCGGTAGAATGGCCGGCTCCTGACTCACTGCAGCAACGAGGACATAACAATGGCAGAACTGATCATCGAAGACCTGGTCGTTGGCGACGGCATCGAGGCACAGACCGGCAAGGAAGTGACCGTGCACTACACCGGCTGGCTGACCGATGGCAGCAAATTCGACTCCAGCAAGGACCGTTTCCAGCCGTTCAGCTTTCCGCTGGGCGCCGGTTACGTGATCAAGGGCTGGGACCAGGGCGTGCAGGGCATGAAAGTGGGCGGCAAACGCAAGCTCACCATCCCGGCGGAACTGGGTTACGGCGCCCGTGGCGCTGGCGGCGTGATTCCGCCCAACGCCACCTTGGTGTTTGAAGTAGAGTTGCTGCAGGTTGGCTGATCCCGCCGCAGGCAATGTAAAAAGCCCCGCTCAACAGGCGGGGCTTTTTGCTGGCTGCTAGGCGGCTCAGGACGATTGTTGCTGCGCGGCGCGGCGCTTGCGCCACCATACCACGGTCAGCACCAGCGCCAGCACGCCCAGCACGATCAGGATGCCGGCCTGGCCACGGTGCACCATCGCCATCAGCCATTGATGGTTGCTGGCGCCAAGATAGCCCAGGTACACCCAGATCGGCACCGAAATCAGCGCGGCAAAGCCGTCCATCAGCAAAAAGCGCCAGTAGGGGATGCGCCGCGTCAGGCCGGCGGTAAGGAAGATCGGCGTGCGCAGCCCCGGCAGGAAGCGGGCAACGAACAGCACCCAGTTACCGTATTTGGCAAACTTTTCCTGCACCGCTTCAAAGCGCGCCGGTGTCATAACCTTGGCAATCGGGCGGAAACGCAGCACGCGGTGGCCAAAAAAGCGCCCGGCAAAAAACATGATGCCGTCGCCTACCAGCACGCCGGCCATGCCCACCACGAACATCCAGTGCACATTGGTATAGCCCAGCCCGGAAATGATGCCGCCCGCCACCAGTGTGATGTCTTCTGGAATCGGCACGCCAAAACCACAGACCAGCAACACGAGGAAGACAGCCAGATAACCGTAACCAGTGAACAAATCGAGGAGAATCTGCAGGATATCCATGTCAGCCTGACAAACCGTTGATCGGTCGAAGCCGCATCAACGTCGCTTCCGGCGGGAAGCGCATCCGCGCTGGCGGACACGTCGAGGCAGTTCTGAAACGGCAGCCATCATAACACAGCGCCCCTTGGCCACCGCTTAACGAACTTGCTGCAGGGCAAGAAAACCGCCATCGCCGCAGGGTTGACCGCAACCGCACCGCGGGCATGAAAAAAGCCGCCAGCGGCGGCTTGTCGGCAGACCACGCCATCAGGCGGCACGAATCGCCGCGGCAATCGCCTCGGCCCAGTGGGCAGCCAGACCGGCATCGTCGGCTTCCACCATCACCCGCACCACCGGCTCGGTACCGGACGGGCGCAATACCACGCGGCCACGCCCCGCCAGCGCCGCCGTGGCGGCCTCGTGCTGCGCGGCGCTGGCACGCTGCCAGTCCTGGCCGTTCAGCCGTACGTTGATCATCGTCTGCGGGAACGGCTGCCAGTCATTGCAGATGGTGGCCAGATCCTTGCCCAGCTCCTTGCATGCGGCCAACACTTGCAGGCAGGAGATGATGCCGTCGCCGGTGCTGTGCTTGTCCAGGCACAGGATGTGGCCGGAGGCTTCGCCCCCCACCTGCCAGCCGTTGGCATGCAGCATTTCCAGCACGTAGCGGTCGCCCACCTTGGCGCGACCAAACGGGATGCCCTGCTGCTGCAGCGCCAGCTCCATTGCCAGATTGGTCATCACCGTGCCCACCACGCCGCCGTGCAGTTGGCCGCGCGCCGCACGCGCCTTGGCCACCACGTAGATCAACTGGTCGCCGTCGTACAGCTTGCCATCACGATCCGCCATCATCAGGCGGTCGCCGTCGCCATCCAGCGAGATACCGAAATCGGCACCATGCGCCTGCACCGCCGCCGCCACCGCTTCCGGGTGCGTCGCCCCGACGCCATCGTTGATGTTGTAGCCGTTCGGCTCGCCGCCGATGGTGATCAGCTCGGCGCCCAGCTCGTGGAACACCTTGGGCGCGATGTGATAGGTAGCGCCGTGCGCGCAGTCCACCACCAGCTTCATGCCCTTGAGGTTCAGCTCGTTAGGGAAGGTGCTCTTGCAGAACTCGATGTAGCGCTCGGCAGCGCCGTCGATGCGCCGGGCGCGGCCCAGTTCGCGCGATGGGCTGGTCTCCATCGGCGAATCCAGCATCGCCTCGATCTGCAGCTCCAGCGCATCGTCCAGCTTCTTGCCGCCTTCGGCGAAGAACTTGATGCCGTTATCCTGGTACGGGTTGTGCGAGGCGGAAATCATCACCCCGGCCGACAGCCGCAGCGCGCGCGTCAGGTAGGCGATGCCGGGCGTCGGCAGCGGCCCGGTCAACAGCACATTGACCCCGGCGGCGGTAAGACCGGCCTGCAGCGCCGCCTCCAGCATGTAGCCGGAGATGCGCGTGTCCTTGCCGATGATCACCGTCGGATGTTCCTGGCGCTCGTGGTCGACCAGCACTTTGCCGGCGGCGTAGCCCAGGCGCAGTACGAAGTCCGGGGTGATCGGAAACTTGCCGACTTCGCCGCGCACTCCGTCGGTACCAAAATATTTACGGCCCATTGTTAGCCCCTTGTATTGCGTATGGCGGCCATTTTACCGCCGGCGCCCTGCCGGCGGACAGCCACATTGGTTATTCGGAATCGGCCAGCGCCTGCCATACCTGCAGTGCCTGACGCGTGGCTTTCACGTCGTGCACGCGGATGATCTTCGCCCCGCGCTGGGCGGCTAACAGTGCCACCGCCACGCTGGCGCCCAGGCGCTGGTCCGGTTGCGGCTCGCCGGTAATGGCGCCCAGCATGGACTTGCGCGACATGCCCACCAGCAATGGCGCGCCGGCCAGCGCTTCCAGCCGTGGCAGTTCGCGCAGCAGGTCCAGATTGTGTTGCAGCGTCTTGCCAAAGCCGAAGCCGGGGTCGGCCAGCAGCCGCTCGGCGGCCACGCCCTGCTCGCGGCACAACGCCACGCGGCGCGCCAGGTAGTCACCGACTTCTTCCACCACATCCTGATAGATGGGCTTGTGCTGCATATTGTCCGGGTTGCCCTGCTTGTGCATCAGGCAGATACCAACGTTGGCCGCAGCCACCAATGCCAGCGCGCCGTCGTCTTCCAGCGCCGACACATCGTTGATCAGATCCACCGCGCCGGCCTGCAGCGCCGCCTGCATCACACTGGTGCGGCGGGTATCCAGCGACAACGGCACATTCAGCGCCGCCAGCTTTTCCAGCACCGGCAACACGCGCTGCAGCTCTTCCTCCGAGCTGACGAACGGCGCGCCCGGGCGGGTGGACTCACCACCGATGTCGAGGATATCCGCGCCCTCGGCCAGCAACGCTTCGGCTCGCGCCAGCGCCACGTCCAGCCGGTCGTAGCGGCCGCCATCGGAAAAGGAATCGGGGGTGACATTGAGAATGCCCATCACCAGGGGACGAGACAGATCGAGCGTGAAACGCCCGCAAACAAATGGCTGCATGTTGGCCGCACCGCGTGAGGAGTGACTGACGCCGCCGCAGAGGCTGCGGCAGAAGCAAAAAAACAGGCCGCAGCTTAAAGCTGCGGCCTTGGGCTTGGCAAGCCGTGGGCGCTTACAGTTCCTGAGCCGGCGTGGTGCTGGCTTCCGGTGCTGGCGGCGGGCTCTTCGGCTCCGGCTTGGCGAAACCGCCGCCCGGTTTCGGCGGACGCGGCGGGCGACCATCCATGATGTCGTTGATCTGCTCGGCGTCAATGGTTTCCCACTCCAGCAGCGCTGCGGTCATCGCTTCCACCTTGTCGCGGTTCTCGTCCAGCAGACGGCGCGCCAGCGAGTACTGCTGGTCGATGATGCGGCGGATCTCCAGATCGACCTGCTGCAGCGTTGCTTCCGACAGGTTCTTGTGAGTGGTGATGGAACGGCCAAGGAACACTTCACCCTCGTTTTCGCCGTACACCATCGGCCCCAGCTTGTCGGACATGCCGTAGCGGGTCACCATATCGCGCGCCATCTGGGTGGCACGTTCGAAGTCGTTGCTGGCGCCGGTGGTCATCTGGTTCATGAACAGCTCTTCGGCAATACGGCCGCCGAACAGGATGGCGATACGGTCCAGCAGATAGCCACGATCGTAGGCGTAGCGGTCTTCTTCCGGCAGCTGCATGGTCACGCCCAGTGCACGGCCACGCGGGATGATGGTGACCTTGTGCACCGGATCGGACTTGGGCAACAGCTTGGCAACCACCGCATGGCCAGACTCGTGGTAAGCAGTGTTTTTCTTCTCTTCCTCGGACATCACCATAGATCTGCGCTCGGCGCCCATCATGATCTTGTCCTTGGCGGACTCGAAGTCCAGCATATCCACCAGGCGCTTGTTGCGGCGGGCGGCAAACAGCGCCGCTTCATTCACCAGGTTGGCGAGATCGGCACCGGAAAAACCCGGCGTACCGCGCGCGATGATTGCAGCATCCACGTCGGCGGCAATCGGCACCTTGCGCATATGCACGCCCAGGATCTGCTCACGACCGCGGATATCCGGCAACGGCACTACCACCTGACGGTCGAAACGGCCAGGACGCTGCAGCGCCGGGTCCAGTACGTCCGGACGGTTGGTGGCGGCGATCACGATTACGGTCTGGTTGGTTTCGAAGCCGTCCATCTCCACCAGCAGCTGGTTGAGGGTCTGTTCGCGTTCGTCGTTGCCACCGCCGAGGCCGGCGCCACGCTGGCGGCCAACCGCATCGATTTCATCGATGAAGATGATGCACGGCGCGTTTTTCTTGGCCTGTTCGAACATGTCGCGCACGCGGGAGGCGCCGACACCAACGAACATTTCCACGAAATCGGAACCGGAAATGCTGAAGAACGGCACCTTGGCTTCGCCGGCGATGGCCTTGGCCAGCAGTGTCTTACCGGTACCCGGGCTGCCTGCCAGCAGGATGCCGCGCGGAATGCGGCCACCCAGGCTCTGGTAGCGGGTCGGATCGCGCAGGTAATCGACGATCTCCTTCACCTCTTCCTTGGCCTCGTCACAACCGGCCACATCGGCAAAGGTCACGGTGTTGGTGTCCTGATCCAGCATGCGCGCCTTGCTCTTGCCGAACGAGAACGCGCCGCCCTTGCCACCGCCCTGCATCTGGCGCATGAAGAAGAACCATACGCCGATCAGCAGCAGCATCGGGAACCAGCTGATGAAGATGTTCATCAGCATCGACGGCTCTTCTTCCGGCTTGGCGGAGAAGCGCACGTTGTTATTGATCAGCACGTCCACCAGCTTGGTATCCAGCGGCGCAAACGCGCTGAACTGCGAGCCGTCGTTGCGCTTGCCGCGAATCCACTGCCCGCGCAACGGGTTGCCTTCGATAGTAAGGGACTGCACCTTGCCAGTTTCGACATCGCTGATGAACTGCGAATACTCGATCTGGTTCTGCGTTTCCTGACGTTTGGTGAACTGGTTAAACACGGTCATCAGCACCAGACCGATGATCACCCAGATCGCTATATTCTTACCGATATTGTTCACAAGAGCGTGCTCCTATGTGCCCTGACAAGGTAAATGGTTATCTGATTGTAAACCGGGGCAGGCAGGCTGTCAGCGACGGCCCTTGCCCAGCAGGTAGATTTCACTGGAGCGATCGCGCGAAGCCTTGGGCTTGCGCGTTACCACTTCGGTAAACAATTCGCGCATGGCTTTCATGTAATCCTGAAATTCGCTCCCCTGGAACACTTTGACGAGAAAGCTCCCGCCGGGTTTCAGGTGATCGCGAGCAAATTCCAGCGCCAGCTCGGTCAGGTGAAAACTGCGCGCCTGATCGATGCTGCTCATCCCGGAGATATTGGGCGCCATGTCGGAAATTACAAGATCAAGTTCGCGCCCGCCCAGCAAGGCGACGAATTCTTCCAGCACTTCCTGTTCGCGAAAATCGCCCTGGATGAATGCCACATCGGCAATCGGGTCCATCGGCAGGATGTCTAGCGCGAATACCTTGCCGCTGTCGCCGACGATACGCGCCGCCACCTGCGACCAGCTACCGGGTGCCGAACCCAGGTCAGCCAGTACCGTGCCGGGGCGGATCAATTTGTCCTTGTCGTTGATTTCCAGCAGCTTGTAGGCGGCACGGGCACGGTAGCCATCCTTTTGCGCCATCTGCACATATGAATCGTTAACGTGTTCTTTCAGCCAGGCATTACTGGTTTTGCTGCGTGCCATGATGAATTCCTGCATCGAAAATCCCCGTTGGGGATTAGGCTAAAGTCTAGTAAAATCGCTTTTTAATCTGAAACTTGAAGCAATACATGAAAATTGAACTGACCACAGTCCAGCGCCAATACCTGAAAGGTCTGGCCCACTCGCTGAGCCCGGTGGTGATGATCGGCAACAACGGCCTGACCGAGTCGGTTATCCGCGAAATCGCCATCAACCTGGACGCTCACGAGCTGATTAAAGTTCGCGTACAGGGCGACGACCGCGATGCCCGCGTGGCGATGTACGAACAAATCAGCGACGAGCTGGGAGCCGGCCAAGTACAGCATATCGGCAAACTGCTGGTGCTGTACCGCCCGTCCGACAAGCAGCTGATCGAGCTGCCCAAGAGCAAGAAAGCGCTGAAGGCACGCCCGTAACCGTAAACGCGGTGTCCGGCACGAGAAAAAAGCGGTGGCATGCCACCGCTTTTTTGTTGGCCGCAACGCTCAGTTGTCGTTGCTCAGGATGTACATCAACCCCATCAGGCTCTGCACCAGATAAATCAGGCTGGAAATGGCGTGCCAAGTGGCGAAGCCGCCGCCAAACAAGCCTTCCGCCGCATGGTTCATCTGCGCCTTCAGCCCGGCAATGATCGGCGTCACCGCGAAATGGTTGATGATGATGCACACCAGCATCCCCACCAGCAGCCAGAACGGCGCACTCTTCAGCGCCCGCGCGCCATTGCGCAGCACCAGCTCCACCATCAGGAACACACTACATACCAGCCCGACCCAGGCGATGGCGGCAAACAGGCGGCCAGCCACCATGCCGGCGGTGGCATTATTCAGCGCCGAAAACAGTACCGGCGCCACGATAATGCCCACCACCCACATGCCGCCAATCCACAAGGTACGGGCAATTTCACGCAAACCGTTCATGCAACCCCCTGTCCGGCCGGCTTAGCGGCCAGCGTGCCCTGCGGCAGCTCAGATGTAGAGTACGTCCAGAATCTCGTATTCGCGGATGCCGCCCGGGGCCTGTACTTCGGCCACGTCGCCGCCTTCCTTGCCGATCAGCGCGCGGGCGATCGGCGAATTGATCGACACCTTGCCATCCTTGATGTCCGCCTCATCGTCACCCACGATCTGGTAGGTCACTTCGTCTTCGCTTTCCAGATCCAGCAGCTTGACGGTGGCGGCAAACACGATGCGGCCATCGGCATCCAGATCGTTCGGGTCAATGATCTGGGCGTTGGAAAGCTTGGCTTCCAGCTCGGCAATGCGCCCTTCCACGAACGCCTGGCGCTCCTTGGCGGCATCGTATTCGGCGTTTTCCGACAGATCGCCATGGGAACGCGCTTCGGCGATAGCCTCGATTACCGACGGACGCTCCACGCTTTTCAGGCGCTGCAATTCGGCCTTGAGTAGCTCGGCGCCACGTACGGTCAGCGGGACTTTGATCATGTTCTGTTCTCCGGGGGGCCTTCCCGCCCCATGATAAAAGCGCAAGCCGCCGTACAGGACGGCGGCTTGGCGGACGATGTTGTCAGCGCGAATTGTAACGGGATTTTGCCTGCGGTTCAAAGGTTGGCCGCAGGCAGTACCGCTTAACCCTGCACTTCGGCGTGCAGCTGCTGCACACTGTAGACATCGAAATCGTCAACGTGCGATAGGCCAACGCACACGGCCTTGGCACCAGCCAGGGTGGTGTACTGCGGCACGCGCATCTGCAGCGCGGAGCGGCGGATGGCGTGGCTGTCCTGGATCGCCTGGCGTTTCTCGTCCACGGTATTCACCAGGATGTCGATTTCGCCATTCTTGATCATGTCGACAATGTGCGGGCGGCCTTCGTTAACCTTGTTCACCACCTGCACCACGATGCCCGCCTCGGCCAGCGCCTTGGCGGTACCGCGGGTAGCGCATACGCCAAAGCCCAGCTTCTGCAGTTCGCGCGCCACTTCCACGCCACCTTCCTTGTCGCTCTGACGCAGCGACAGGAATACCTTGCCGGTACGTGGCAGCTTGTCGCCGGCACCCAGTTGGCTCTTGACGAAGGCTTCGGCAAAGGTGCGGCCAACCCCCATCACTTCACCGGTGGACTTCATCTCCGGTCCCAGGATGGTATCCACGCCCGGGAACTTGATGAACGGGAATACCGCTTCCTTCACCGCGTAGTACGGCGGCACCACTTCCTTGGTGAAGCCCTGCTCGGTCAGGCTGATGCCGGCCATGGCACGGGCGGCGATCTTGGCCAGCGGTACCGAGGTTACCTTGGACACGAACGGCACGGTCCGCGACGCGCGCGGGTTCACTTCCAGCACGTAGATGGTGTCGCCCTGGATGGCGAACTGCACGTTCATCAGGCCTACCACGTTCAGCGCACGGGCCATGGCCTCGGTCTGGCGGCGGATCTCGTCCTGCACTGCCGGGAACAGGCTGTATGGCGGCAGCGAGCAGGCGGAGTCACCGGAGTGCACACCAGCCTGTTCGATATGCTGCATGATGCCACCGATTACCACGTTCTCACCGTCGGAGATGCAGTCCACATCCACTTCGATGGCGTCATTGAGGAAGCGGTCCAGCAGCACCGGGCTGTCGTTGGACACCTTCACCGCTTCGCGCATGTAGCGTTCCAGATCGGCCGGCTCGTGCACGATTTCCATCGCGCGGCCACCCAGCACGTAGGACGGACGCACCACCAGCGGGTAGCCGATTTCCTCGGCCAGACGCATGGCATCCACCGGGTTGCGCGCGGTGCGGTTCGGCGGCTGCTTCAGACCCAGGTCGTTCAGCAGCAGCTGGAAGCGCTCGCGGTCTTCGGCGGCATCGATCATGTCCGGGCTGGTGCCAATGATGGGCACGCCGTTGGCTTCCAGCGCACGCGCCAGTTTCAGCGGGGTCTGGCCGCCGTACTGCACGATCACGCCGAACGGTTTTTCCACACGGCAGATTTCCAGCACGTCTTCCAGCGTCAGCGGCTCGAAATACAGACGGTCAGAGGTATCGTAGTCGGTGGACACGGTTTCCGGGTTGCAGTTGACCATGATGGTCTCGAAGCCGGACTCGCGCAGCGCCAGCGCGGCATGCACGCAGCAGTAGTCGAACTCGATACCCTGGCCGATACGGTTCGGGCCGCCACCCAGTACCATCACCTTCTTGCGATCGGTCGGTGCAGACTCGCACTCTTCCTCGTAGGTGGAGTACATATAGGCGGTGTTGGTGGCGAATTCGGCGGCGCAGGTATCCACCCGCTTGTACACCGGGTGCAGCTGCAGGCTCCAGCGATGCGCACGCACGGCAGCTTGGTCGGTGCCCAGCAGCTCGCCCAGACGGCGGTCGGAGAAGCCCTTGCGCTTCAGGCGACGCAGTTCGTCGTAGCCTAGGCTGTCCACCTTGCGGCCGGCCAGTGCTTGCTCTTCGCCGATCAGATCTTCGATCTGCGCCAGGAACCACGGGTCGATCTTGCTGACGGCGAAGATGTCGTCACGGCTCATGCCGATGCGGAAGGCGTCGGCCACGTACAGAATGCGTTCCGGACCGGGGGCACCCAGTTCGTGACGGATGGTTTCTTCGTTGCTGGTCACCGGGTTGAAACCGGACAAGCCGGTTTCCAGGCCGCGCAGCGCTTTCTGCATCGATTCCTGCAGCGTGCGGCCCATGGCCATCACTTCGCCCACCGATTTCATCTGCGTGGTCAGGCGGTCGTCGGCCTGCGGGAATTTCTCGAAGGCGAAACGCGGGATCTTGGTTACCACGTAGTCGATGGACGGCTCGAACGAGGCCGGGGTGGCACCGCCGGTGATCTCGTTGCGCAGTTCGTCCAGGGTGTAACCCACCGCCAGCTTGGCGGCCACTTTGGCGATCGGGAAGCCGGTAGCCTTGGAGGCCAGCGCCGAGGAACGCGACACACGCGGGTTCATCTCGATCACGATCATCTCGCCGGTGTCCGGGTTGGTGGCGAACTGCACGTTGGAACCGCCGGTATCGACGCCGATTTCACGCAGCACTGCCAGCGAGGCATTGCGCATGATCTGATATTCCTTGTCGGTCAGCGTCTGCGCCGGGGCCACGGTGATGGAGTCGCCGGTGTGCACGCCCATCGGGTCGAAGTTTTCGATCGAGCAGATGATGATGCAGTTGTCGTTGCGATCGCGCACCACTTCCATCTCGTACTCTTTCCAGCCGAGTACGGATTGTTCGATCAGCAGCTCGTGGGTCGGCGACGCTTCGAAACCGCGCTCGCAGATGGCCAGGAACTCTTCCTTGTTGTAGGCGATGCCACCGCCGGAACCGCCCATGGTGAACGACGGGCGGATCAGGGTCGGGAAGCCAACCTTAGCCTGCGCCTCCAGCGACTCTTCCATGGTATGACAGACGAAGGACAGCGGGCAGGACAGGCCGATCTTGGCCATGGCTTCCTTGAAGCGGCCGCGGTCTTCCGCCTTGTCGATGGCGTCTTCGGTAGCACCGATCAGCTCCACCTTGTACTTCTCCAGCACGCCGTTGCGCGCCAGGTCCAGTGCACAGTTCAGCGCGGTCTGGCCGCCCATGGTCGGCAGGATCGCGTCCGGACGCTCCTTGGCGATGATCTTTTCCACCACCGGCCAGGTAATCGGCTCGATGTAGGTGACGTCGGCCATGTTCGGGTCGGTCATGATGGTGGCCGGGTTGGAGTTCACCAGAATGACTTTGTAACCCTCTTCCCGCAGCGCCTTGCAGGCCTGGGCGCCGGAGTAGTCGAATTCGCACGCCTGGCCGATAACGATCGGGCCAGCGCCAATAATGAGAATGCTCTTGATATCAGTACGTTTCGGCATCGTATTCGCTCAATTCAATTCAATGATTCAGTTCACAGGCTTGCTGCGGCCAACTTGGCGCCAAAACCGACAAACATCGCGCCCGCGGTGCCGGACAGCGATGCGGCCAACTTGCGGCGGCGACGGAATGCGGCGGCCAGACGGAAGCCGGCGACAATGATGGCGGTCAGATACAGCACGCTGAAGCACTGCAGGATGCCGCCGAGGATGGCGAAGGTCAGCGCCGGGTAGGCGTAGGCCGGATCAACAAACTGCACGAAGAAGGACACGAAGAACAGGATGGCCTTGGGGTTCATCAGGCTGATGACCAGTGCCCGTACGAACGGGTTGGCCGCATTCACTGTCTGGGGTGTGCCAGCTTCGGCACGACTGCTGTTGCGCAGCGCCCGCACCGCGCCGCGCAGCATGTTGATGCCTACCCACGCCAGGTAGCCGCCGCCAAGGTACTTGACCACGGCGAACAGCGCCGGATTGGCTTTCAGCAAGCCGGCTGCGCCAGTGGCGGCCAGCGTCATCAGGATGAAGTCGCCGACGAATACGCCGGCGGCTCCGGCAAAACCGGCCTTGACGCCGCGCTGGGCGGCCACGGACAGCACATACATCGAATTAGGGCCCGGCAGCAGCACAATGAAGATGGTGCCGAGGATGTAGGTAGTCAGGTCGGTAATGCCAAACATGATGCGCTCCTTAGATCAGGCGGGTTGACGCTCGGCCATGGCGGCGATGAAGCGGTCGAACAGATAGGCCACATCTTCCGGGCCCGGACTCGCTTCCGGGTGGCCCTGGAACGAGAACGCTGGGCGGTCGGTCAACGCGATACCCTGTACGGTACCGTCGAACAGCGAACGGTGCGTAATGCGTACATTGGCCGGCAGGCTGGTTTCATCCACCTGGAAGCCGTGGTTCTGGCTGGTGATCATCACGCGGCCGGAATCCAGATCCTGCACCGGGTGATTGGCACCGTGGTGGCCGAACTTCATCTTGGAAGTCTTGCCGCCGGTGGCCAGCCCCAGCAACTGGTGACCGAGGCAGATGCCGAATACCGGCAGCTTGGTATCCAGAATGTCGCGAATGGCGGTGATGGCGTAGTCGCACGGTTCCGGATCGCCCGGGCCGTTGGAGAGGAACACGCCGTTCGGATTCAACGCCAGCACGTCCTTGGCCGGGGTCTTGGCCGGTACCACGGTGAGTTTGCAGCCACGCTCTGCCAGCATGCGCAGAATGTTGTGCTTCACACCGAAGTCGTAGGCCACCACATGGAACGGCGTATCGGTCTGGGTGCTGTAGCCCTGGCCCAAGCGCCACTCGCGGGTAGTCCACTGGTACGGCTGCTCGCAGCTAACGACCTGCGCCAGATCCTGGCCGGCCATGCTGCCAAAACCGCGCGCCAGCTCGACAGCTTTCGCTTCGTCGATGTCACCGGCCATGATGCAGCCGGCCTGGGCGCCTTTTTCACGCAGCAGACGAGTAAGTTTGCGGGTATCGATGTCGGCGATGGCGACAACGTTGTTCTGCTTGAGGTAATCCGACAGCGAGGCTTCCGCACGGAAGTTGCTGTGCAACAGCGGCAGATCACGAATGATCAGACCGGATGCAAAAACGGCGCGGGACTCGGTGTCTTCCGAGTTCGCGCCGACATTACCAATATGCGGATAAGTCAGGGTGACGATCTGCCGGGTATAGGACGGATCGGTAAGGATCTCCTGATAACCGGTAATGGCGGTATTGAATACCACCTCTCCGACGGTGTGGCCATTGGCACCGATGGCTACGCCTTTGAACAGCGTGCCGTCAGCCAAGGCAAGAATCGCGGGTACGGTTGTCACTGGCTGGCTCCTGAAAATAGTGTTTTTTTAATCACTTATACAACAAACGGGACACCGCGCGGCTTGCGCATGTCCCGTTCGGATAAACTTTTCGATTGTAACACGAAAACCGCTCTTGGCAAGCCGTCCGACGGTCCAGCACAGGCGATTTCCCTGCATGGCGCGCACGTCAGCCAGGCTGACGCCCGCGTCAAGCAGCCCGGCCGCCCTCGTTAACACTAGCTGATTTCGCCACGACCACAAAGCAAAACGCCCCGTTAGCGGGGCGTTGGCAGGTCACTCAGAACAGGCTGTCATCCAGTGCCAGCACACTATCGGCGCCGTGCACGATGGCAGCGGCCAAGCCGCTCGCCTGCGGCAGCAGATGTTCAGCGTAGAAGCGCGCCGTGATGAGTTTGGCGGCCAGGAACTCGGCATCCGCTTCCTCGTCGCCTTGCTGGGCACGGGCGATCAAGGCGGCGCGTCCCATCATCCAGCCACCGAGCACGATGCCCATCAGCTTGAGGAAGGGCACCGAACCAGCTGCGGCCAGTGCCGGATTGGCACTGAAAGTGTCCAGAATGAAGGCCACGCAGCGCTCGGCATCCTTCGCCGCCGCTTCAAGGTTGGCCGCCATGCTGGCGAAACCGGCGGCGGCCAACTTGCCGGCGGTCACGCGCACTTCCTCCAGCAGCCAGCGTGCGGTAACACCGTCTTCCGCCGCGGTCTTACGACCGATCAGGTCCAGCGCCTGGATGCCGGTAGTGCCCTCGTAGATCGCAGTGATGCGCGCATCGCGGTAGTACTGCGCCACGCCGGTCTCTTCGATAAAGCCCATGCCGCCATGCACCTGCACCGCAAGACTGGTGATCTCGTTAGCCTGCTCGGTGTTCCAGCCCTTAACGATCGGGATCAGGAAGTTCACCAGCGCCTGGTTGCGAGCGGCTTCGCTGGCCACCGGGTGACGTGCGGCGCGATCCAGCGCGGCAGCGGCGTAGAAGGCCAGCGCACGCTGCGCCTCGATCTGTGCACGCATGGTCATCAGCATGCGGCGCACATCCGGGTGACGAATAATGGCCACCCCGGCCGGGTCCGGGCTGCCGACTGCGCGGCTCTGTACCCGATCACGCGCGTATTCCACCGCCTTCTGGTAGGCGCGCTCGGACACCGCCATACCTTCCACGCCGACGCCAAGGCGGGCGTGGTTCATCATGGTGAACATATAACCCAGGCCCTTGTTGGCCTCACCCACCAGATAGCCGATAGCGCCACCGTCGTCGCCGAAGCTCATCACCGCGGTAGGGCTGCCGTGAATGCCCAGCTTGTGCTCCAGTGATACGCAACGCACATCGTTACGCGCCCCCAGGCTGCCATCGGCATTGACCAGGAACTTGGGCACGATGAACAGCGAAATGCCCTTCACCCCGGCCGGCGCATCCGGCAGACGGGCCAGCACCAGGTGGACGATGTTGTCCGCCATGTCGTGCTCACCCCAGGTAATGAAAATCTTCTGGCCGCTGATCTTGTAGCTGCCGTCGCCCACCGGCAGCGCCTTGCTGCGCACCTGCGCCAGATCAGAGCCGGCCTGCGGCTCGGTCAGGTTCATGGTGCCGGTCCACTCGCCGCTGGACATGCGCGGCAGGTAGACCGCTTTCAATTCTTCCGAGGCATGGTGGTTGATCGCCTCCACCGCGCCCAGCGTCAGCAGCGGCGCCAGCGAGAATGCCAGGTTGGCCGAGCACCACATTTCCTCGGCGGCAATTGCCACCAGTGCCGGCAACCCCTGGCCGCCGTAATCGGCCGGCGCACGCAGACCGACCCAGCCGGCTTCCACGTACTGCTGCCAGGCATCCTTGAAGCCCTCGGCGGCAGTCACGCTGAAATCCGGCGCCCACTTGGCGCCCTGGTCGCCGTTGCGGTTGATTGGGGCCAGCACGTTCTCGGCGAACTTGGCGCCCTCCTCCAGAATGGCGTCGGTCAGCTCGACGCTGCAATCCTCGTAACCCGGCAGGGTGCAGATCGCCGGCAGTTCCGCCAGCTCGTTAAGTGCAAAACGAATGTCCTTGCTTGGTGCCTTGTAAATCATGGGTACCGCTCCTCTATAACTTCCATCGTCGTGCAAAAAAGCCGGCCATGCTGTCCGCCAACGGACATGCCCGCCGCAGCAATGTGCGGCTGGTATTCCCCAGACGAACCGGTCATGGCCGGCTTTCTTGTTTGACGCGGCACCGTAGCGCCGCGCCTTGTTTTATGGGTACTGCGGGTATTACTTGGACAGCTCGGCGATCAGTTCCGGCACCACGGTGAACAGGTCACCGACGATGCCGTAGTCGGCCACCTGGAAGATCGGCGCCTCTTCGTCCTTGTTGATCGCCACGATCACCTTGGAGTCCTTCATGCCGGCCAGGTGCTGGATGGCACCAGAGATACCCACCGCCACGTACAGCTGCGGCGCCACCACCTTGCCGGTCTGGCCAACCTGGTAGTCGTTCGGCGCGTAGCCGGCGTCCACCGCGGCACGCGAGGCACCGACGGCGGCGGACAGCTTGTCGGCCAGCGGCTCGATCACCGCCTTGAACTGCGCTTCGGAACCCAGCGCGCGACCGCCGGAAACGATGATCTTGGCGGCGCCCAGTTCCGGGCGGTCGGACTTAGTCAGCTCCTGGCCAACAAAGCTCGACAGCGCAGCATCGCTGGCAGTAGCCACAGCGTCAACGTTGGCCGCACCACCGGCACCAGCCGCTTCGAAGGCGGTGGTACGCACGGTGATCACTTTGATGCTGTCAGACGATTGCACGGTGGCCAGCACGTTGCCGGCGTATACCGGGCGCACGAAGGTGTCGGCGGCTTCGATGGCGATGATGTCGGAGATCTGCGCCACGTCCAGCAGCGCGGCCACGCGCGGCAGCAGGTTCTTGCCGTAGGAGGTAGCCGGTGCCAGCACGTGGCTGTAGCCCTTTGCCAGCTCCACCACCAGCGGTGCCACGTTCTCGGCCAGGCCGTGGGCGTAGGCAGCGTTGTCGGCCAGCAGCACCTTGGCCACACCAGCCACGGATTTGGCGGCATCGGCAGCGGCGGCGGCATTGTGGCCGGCTACCAGCACGTGCACCTCGCCCAGCTTGGCGGCAGCGGTAACGGTATTGAGGGTGCCTGCTTTCAGGCTCTGGTTGTCGTGTTCAGCGATAACGAGAATAGCCATGGCTTACAGCACCTTTGCTTCGTTCTTGAGTTTGGCCACCAGTTCGGCAGCATTGGCAACCTTGATGCCGGCGGAGCGCTTGGCAGGCTCGGCCACTTTCAGGGTCTTCAGGCGCGGGGCTACATCGACGCCCAGGTCGGCCGGGGAGGTCTTGTCCAGCGGCTTTTTCTTGGCGGCCATGATGTTCGGCAGCTTGACGTAGCGCGGCTCGTTCAGGCGCAGGTCGGTGGTCACCACCGCCGGCAGGCGCAGCTTGACGGTTTCCAGACCGCCATCCACTTCACGGGTCACATCCACGGTTTCCGCAGCCACATCCACCTTGGAGGCGAAAGTGCCTTGCGCCCAGCCCAGCAGCGCGGCGGTCATCTGACCGGTCTGGTTGGCATCGTCGTCGATGGCCTGCTTGCCGACGATCAGCAGCTGCGGCTGTTCCTTGTCGGCCACCGCCTTCAGCAGCTTGGCCACTGCCAGCGGCTGCAGCTCGGCATCGGTTTCCACCAGGATGGCGCGGTCGGCGCCCATGGCCAGTGCCGTGCGCAGGGTTTCCTCGCACTGCTTCACCCCCATCGATACCACCACGATCTCGGTGACCTTGCCGGCTTCCTTCAGACGCACGGCCTCTTCCACCGCGATTTCGTCGAACGGGTTCATCGACATCTTGACGTTGGCGACATCCACATCGGTGCCGTCAGCCTTGACCCGCACTTTCACGTTGTAATCAACAACGCGCTTCACAGCGACTAGAGCTTTCATATTCCTCCAGCGAACTCTCTGGTTGAAACAACTCGTCCCGTGTCGCCGCGCGGCGGGCGCCAGGCGCACTATCAAACGAGCGTTTAATTGGTGAATTGACTACAAAGCAACTGCAGTACAACAGGGGTGGGGAGATATTACGCGATTTCCCCGCAATTTGCATTTGGGGGAAAGCATGCAAGAATGCGCTGCAACATTGAGCACGTCATAACGATAAAACACAGGCAGGAGCGCATGCTGAATGACAGCGGCCAACCTTTGCTGGCCGTTGCGGTTTTCACTTTGCACAGGGAGCCCCCATGACGGTTTTTTTTGAAGATATCAAGATCGGTGACAGCGCCGAATACGCCAAGACCATTACCGAAGCCGACATCCTGATGTTTGCCGCGGTATCCGGTGATGACAATCCGGTCCACATCAACCAGGAATACGCTGAGGCGTCGATGTTCAAGACCCGCATCGCCCACGGCATGCTGACCGCCGGCCTGATTTCCACCGTGGTCGGCACCCGTTTGCCGGGCAACGGCACCATCTATCTGTCGCAATCCACCAAGTTCAAGGCGCCGGTGAAGATCGGTGAAACCGTTACCGCCCGCGTGACAGTTACCGAGCTGGATCCGGCCAAGAAGCGCGTCAAATTTGCCACCGAATGTCTGGTGAAGGGCAAAGTGATTCTGGAAGGTGAATCGCTGGTAATCGCCCCGTCACGCGCCAGCTGATGAGCAGCCTGCGCATTGTTCGGCTGTGCGACGAACACGGTCGCATCGTGGAGCCGGTGCTGCTGGCGGCGGCACTGCCGGTACACCGCCAGCTGCGTCCCATGCTGCCGGCAGATGCCGATGCCTATGTTGCCA
Source organism: Vogesella oryzagri (assembly GCF_040148885.1). NCBI lineage: Bacteria > Pseudomonadati > Pseudomonadota > Betaproteobacteria > Neisseriales > Chromobacteriaceae > Vogesella > Vogesella oryzagri. The sequence goes on along the minus strand of NZ_JBEFLD010000010.1, from coordinate 38,793 downwards.
AGATGGCCCGCATCTGCAGCTATGGCGCCCGCTTGATTGCCGCGCTGGACGACGCGGGCAAGGTGGTGGCGCTGGGCTTGTACCGCATCTACGAGAATACCTACGAAGACCTGCGACTGTACCTGGATGATCTGGTTACCGACGAGGCCGTGCGCTCGCAGGGCGTTGGCCGCCAGATGCTGGACTGGTGCGAGGCCGAAGCGCGGCACCATGGCTGCGGCTTTCTGGTGCTGGATTCCGGCACCTGGCGCACAGCGGCGCACAAGCTGTATCTGAGCTACGGTTTCGTGATCTCGTCGTTCCACTTCACCAAGCCGCTGCAATAGGCACACAAGGTTGGCCGCATGCGGCCAACCTTTATTCCTGCGGCTGTCCCTGCGCCTGCAACTGCCGCTGCAGCGCCCACGCCACCGATTCGCGCACCCAGGCATCAGCATCCTCCAGCCGCTGGCGCAACGCGGCCACAATGGCCGCATCGTATGCGGCATTGCCCAGCCCAACGGCCAGGTTGGACAACCACTTGGCGTAGCCGATGCGGTAAATCGGGCTACCGGCCATGCGCTGCTGGAAGGTCGCCTCGTCCCAGCCGAACAACGCCAGCAGACTGACATCGTCCAGCCCGTGGCGCACGGCGAAATCTGCCTCTGCCGTCGGCACCGCGAAGCGGTTCCAAGGGCAGGCCAGCTGGCAGTCATCGCAGCCGTAAACCCGATTGCCGATCAGCGGGCGCAGTGGCTCCGGGATCACCCCCTTCAACTCGATGGTGAGGTAGGAAATGCAACGCCGCGCATCCACCTTGTACGGCGCCACGATGGCAGCGGTCGGGCAGACCTCGAGGCAGCGCGTGCAGCGCCCGCAGTGCGCCTCTTCGCTGCCATCTTCCGGCAATGGCAGATTGGTCAGAATCTCGCCCAGAAAAAACAAGGAGCCCTGCTGCTTGTTGAGCAGCAGCGTGTGCTTGCCGCGCCAGCCCTGCCCGGCCTGTGCCGCCAGTGCCACTTCGGCCAGCGGTGCGCTATCGGTAAACACCCGGAACTGATGCGCGGGGTCATGTGCGGAGATGCGCTCGGCCAGCTTTTGCAGCCGGTTACGCAATACCTTGTGATAATCCCGCCCCAGCGCATAACGCGAGATATAGGCACGCGACGTATCCGCCAGCACCGCGTCCGCGGCGGCGGCTTCGCCGGGCCAGTAATGCATGCGCAGACTGATCACCCGCAGTGTGCCGGGCACCAGCTCTGCCGGCCGCAGCCGCAGCATGCCGTGGCGAGCCATGTAGTCCATTTCGCCATGGCAGCCCTCCGCCAGCCATGCGGCCAACGTGGCTTCGGCCGCGGCCGGCAGCTCGGCGCGGGTGATGCGGGCATCGGCAAAGCCAAGCTCCTGCGCCCAAGCCTTGATTTGGCTAGCCAAATGGCGATAATTCTCGTTTTGAGCGGACATTTCATTCATGGCGACGGATCATACCAGTGTCGCAGGCTTTCTCGCCGACGAAGCAGCCACGCTGCAACTGGGCCAGACGCTGGCCAGCTGCCTGCAACCCGGGCTGCAATTGCAACTGCATGGCGACCTGGGCGCCGGCAAAACCACGTTTACCCGCGGCCTGCTACGCGGGCTGGGACATGCCGGCAGGGTAAAGAGCCCCACCTACACGCTGGTGGAAAGTTATCCACTGCCGGCCGCTACCGTGCATCATTTTGATTTATACCGCTTCAACGACCCGCAGGAATGGTTCGACGCCGGTTTTGCCGACTACCTGGCCACGGACACGCTCTGCATCGTGGAGTGGCCGCAAAAAGCCGCCGGCGTATTGCCGTCGCCGGATCTGACGCTGGAACTCCAGCTTGCCGATAACGGTCGCAACTATCGCCTTGTTGCCCACAGTGAAACAGGAAAAGCATGTCTCAGCCGCTACCAGACTCTGACCGCCGCAAGCTGATCGGTGCCGCTGCCGCCACCTTTCTGCTGACGGTCAGCCGCATCGGCCTGGCCGCTGCCAGCCAGGTGGTGGCCGTGCGCGTATGGCCATCGTCCACCTACACTCGCGTCACCATCGAAGCCAGCAGCGAAATCCGCTACAAGCACTTCTCGCTGGCCAACCCCAACCGACTGGTGGTGGACTTGGAAGGCGTACAGCTGACCGGCGTGCTGCAGGAACTGAGCAAGCAGATTCAGAGTGCCGACCCGTTCATCCGCATGGCGCGCGCCGGCCAGTTCAATAACGACACGGTGCGACTGGTGCTGGACCTGCGCAACGAAGTCAAACCGCAGATTTTCTCGCTGAAACCGGTTGGCGAATACCAGCACCGGCTGGTGCTGGATCTGTACCCGGCCGACGCGCAGCAGGATGATCCATTGCTGGCGCTGCTGGAGGACTACAACAAGGGCCAGCTGGACAACAGCGCCCCGCGCGGCGGCAAGGACAAGAGCGGCCCCGGTCGCACCGTCACCATCGTGATCGATCCCGGCCACGGTGGTGAAGATCCTGGCGCCATCGGCCCCAGCGGCATACGCGAAAAAGACGTGGTGCTGAAGATCAGTCGTCAGCTGAAAAAGCTGATCGATGGCGAAAAGAACATGCGCGCAGTACTGACGCGTGACGAGGATGTGTTCCTGCCGCTGGGCGTGCGCGTCGCCAAGGCGCGGCGCATGAATGCCGATCTATTCATTTCGGTACATGCCGACGCGGTAGACAACCGCACCGCGCGCGGCTCATCGGTGTTTGCGCTATCGGAAAACGGCGCCACCAGCACCATGGCGCGCTTTCTGGCGAAAACCCAGAACGATGCCGATATGGTCGGAGGCGTGAAAATCGGCGGCAAGGACAAATACCTGGCGCATACCCTGCTGGACCTAACCCAGACCGCCACCATCAACGACAGCCTGAAGCTGGGCAAATCGGTGCTGGGCAGGCTGAGCAACCTCAACAAGCTGCACAAGGACAAGGTGGAACAGGCCGGTTTCGCGGTACTGAAAGCGCCGGACATTCCCTCCATCCTGGTGGAAACCGCCTTTATCAGCCATCCGGAAGAAGAGCAAAAGCTTATCGACCCGGACTTCCAGCAGCAGATGGCCGACGCCATCCTGTCCGGGGTGCGCAGCTACTTTGCCCAGGGCGCCGCTATCGCCCGGGTCTAGCGCACAGCGCCCACAATGACAAAGCCGCCCATCGGGCGGCTTTGTCATTGTGGGCGGCAGGTCTTACAACTGCTCCAGCTCGCGCATCGGATCATCGCCGGATACCGGTACGCGGTAGCTTTCATCGGCCCATTGCCCCAGATCGATCAGCCGGCAACGTTCGCTGCAGAAAGGACGGTACGGGCTTTGCGGACCCCAGACAACAGCCTGGCGACACTGCGGGCAGGCAACGGTTTTTTCGGACGACATGATTCAGAACTTACAGTAGGTCAGGGTGAAATCCACATCATCCTCCACCTGGCGGGCACGAACCTCGCCGGTACCAGCATGAATGAAGCGGACGTTGAGGGCGTACTTGTTGGCCGAAATCTCCGGCACGATCTGCAGGCGCGCATCGTAGGAAACGCGAATCAGCTGCACCGCCTTGCCGCCGGACATTTGCTGGAAGGCGCCGCGACGCGCGGTGTACTGGTAGGCCTTGCCGCTGTCGCGCAACAGCTTGAGCAGCACTGTGGCGGCGCGTGACGTCGGCATCAACGGAGCCGCCCAGCGCAGCAGATCGATACGGCGGGCTTCGCTTTCCCGTTGCAACCACAGATGATAAGACGGCAGGTCGAACTGACAGGTACCGCCGGGAATCACCGAACGCTGCTTGATGGCCATCAGCCACTCGTTCTCGCGCAGGTGCTGGCCAAACTTGCCGCTGATCTCGAGCAGGCTGGCTGCCGTATGCTCGATCTCCTCCAGCACCGCATCCAGCGCATCCTGGGCGATCACCGGATTATCACGCAAGGCCTCCAGTGCCAGCTTCTGCCGTTCCAGCTCCTGCAACAACTCGGATTTCAGCTCGGTGCGGCCGGCAGACTCCAGCACCTCGAACAGCGCCATCAGTGCTGCATGATGGCAATTGGCCTCATCCTGCGCAATAAAGAACACCAGCCGCTGGTACACCTGCTCCAGGCGAAGCAAGGTACGGGTTCGTTCGGTGATGGGGAACTCGAAACTGGTCACGGCGGGTATCCGTTGGTTCGTAACGTCATGCCGGAGCCGGCAAGCCAAAGCAGGCTAGATAATAGCGGTGTTTGTCAGCAACTTGAAGCGCCAAATCGGCCAGCTCGCCGCTATTGTGAATAACATCGTCAGCCAGCTGCAGCCGTTGCTGGCGTGGCATCTGCGCGGCGATGATCGCCGCCACCTGCTCTGCGGCCAAACCGCTGCGTGCCATCACGCGCTGTTGCTGCATTTCTTCCGGGCAATCCACCAGCAGACTCCGCCGCACCAGGCGGTGGAATGCCGGGCTTTCAAACAGCAATGGCACTGCCAGCAACACATAAGGCCCTTGTGCCAGCGCCAGCTGTCGCAGGCTCTCGGCACCAATCAGTGGGTGCAGAATGGCCTCCAGCCGTAAACGCTCGGACGGATCGGCAAATACGCGCTGCCGCATTACCGCGCGATTCAACGCGCCATTTGCATCCAGCACGCTATCACCAAAGGCCGTGCGGATGGCCGGCAGCGCCGCCCCGCCCGCAGCGGTAAGCTGGTGGGCAACAACATCGGTATCGACACAGGGCACGCCATTCTCTGCAAACAGCTGCGCAACCGTGGACTTGCCGGAGCCGATGCCGCCGGTCAGGCCGACAACCGGCTTAAGCACCCAGATACCAAGCCATGATCGGCTTGCCCCACAAGAACGCCAGCAGCCCGGCGGCGGCAAGATACGGGCCGAAAGGCAAAGGTTGGCCGCGCCCGTGGCGGGCAGCCAGCATCAGGCCAATACCCACCAGCGCTCCCACCAGCGAAGATAGCAGGATGATAAGCGGCAGCATTTGCCAGCCCAGCCAGGCGCCCAGCGCCGCCAGCAACTTGAAGTCGCCGTAGCCCATGCCTTCCTTGCCGGTCGCCAGCTTGAACAGCCAGTACACGCTCCACAACGTCAGATAACCCGCCATCGCCCCGATCACGGCCTGCTCCAGCGGTACAAAACCATCATTCAGGTTATAGAGCAGCCCCAGCCACAACAATGGCAGAGTCAGATCATCCGGCAACAACTGGGTGGCGGCATCGATCAGGGTCAGCACCAGCAACAGCAGGCCGAACACGCTGACCCATACCCATGTTGCCCCCAGCCCCCACTGCCAGGCGAACCCGGCCAGCATCAGGCCAGAAACCAGCTCCACCAATGGATAACGCCAAGAGATGGCGCCGCCACAATGACTGCAACGACCACGCTGCAGGGCGAAACTCAGCAAGGGGATGTTCTGCCAGGCACGGATCGGCGCGTGACAATGCACGCAGGCAGACGGCGGAAAGAACAGGTTGTAGTTGGCCGCAGGCGCTTCCTGCCCCTGCAACTCGGCGCACTCTGCCAGCCAGCGCTGCTCCATCATCTTGGGCAGACGATGAATCACCACATTGAGAAAACTGCCAACCAGCAAGCCAAACACCAGAGCCAGCCCGATTTGTGCCATCTGCGGCAACATTGTGATTGCGTCCAGCATCAACCAACCACCTGACCCATCTTGAAGATTGGCATGTACATGGCAACCACTAGGCCGCCAATCAGCACCCCCAGAATGATCATGATCATCGGTTCCAACAGGCTGGACAGCGAGGCCACGGCATTGTCGACTTCTTCTTCGTAGAAGTCCGCAACCTTGTCCAGCATGTCATCCAGCGCACCGGACTCCTCACCGATGGCCGTCATCTGCAACACCATATTGGGGAACAGGTTACTGCGCTGCATGGAAGCATTCAGCGTCGAGCCAGTCATCACCTCATTCTGGATCACCTTGGTGGCATCGGCGTACACCTTGTTGCCTGCCGCGCCACCTACCGAATCCAGCGCCTCAACCAACGGCACACCCGCGGTAAACATGGTGGATAGCGTGCGACACCAACGGGCAATCGTGGCCTTACGCACCACTTCACCGATCACCGGCACCTTCAGAATGATGCGATCAAGCCCTTCCTGCATTTTCGCCGAGCGCTTATAGGTGTAGGCAATGCCCCAGATACCGCCAATAAGCGTGCCAAAAATCATCCACCAGTATTCAACAAACACGTCCGACAGTTTGATAACAATCAGGGTCGGCGTCGGCAGGTCGGCACCAAAACTGGAAAACAACTCCTTGAATGCCGGAATCACGTAAATCAGGATCACCGCCGTGATAATGAAAGCCGTGGCGATAATGGCTGCCGGATACACCAGCGCCGACTTGATCTTGCCCTTGATCGCCAGCACTTTTTCCTTATAGGTCGCCAGCTTCTCCAGCAGCGCATCCAGCACCCCCCCGGCCTCACCGGCGGCGACCAGGTTGCAGAACAGGCCGTCAAAATACAGCGGATACTTGCGGAAGGCATCGGCCAGACTGCTACCGATTTCCACTTCCGAACGCACATCAAGAAGAATGCGGGTAAACAGCGCATTGCTGAGGCCCTTGGCCGCAATGTCGAATGCCTGTAGCAACGGCACCCCGGCCTTCATCATGCTGGACAACTGACGGGTAAACAGCGCGACATCCTTTTCCGTCACTTTTTGGCCAAACTTGGGCTTGCGCTTGTTTACCTTGCTGACATTGATGCCCTGCCGTCGCAGCTGCGCCTTGGCGACGATCTCGGACTCCGCCCGGATCTCGCCGCGGATCAACTTGCCTGTACGATCCTTGCCTTCCCAGTTCCAGATATGGGCAACCGCTTTCTTGCTTACCGTCCCAGCCATGCTTGCATCCTGTCGATTATTCGTTGGTTACGGCTTCAATTTCGGTTAGCGAAGTCACGCCACGCATTACTTTCAGCAACCCGGCACGACGCAGGTCAACCATGCCTTCCTCCCGTGCCAGATCATTGATCTGTACGGCATTACCATCACTCATGATCAGTCGAATCATCGCATCGGTTATCGGCATGATTTCATAAATGCCGGTACGTCCTTTGTAACCGGTGCCTCGGCACTGATCACACCCCACCGGACCATAAGGTGTCCAATTGCCATCCAGTTCTTCTTGTTTGAAGCCGGCACGCAGCAGCGCGGACGGCGGAATTTCCACCGGCTGCTTGCAGTGGCTGCATAAACGTCGTGCCAGACGCTGCGCCATGATCAGCAGCACCGAGCTGGCGATGTTGAATGGCGCCACGCCCATGTTCAGCAAGCGGTTAAGCGTTGCCGGCGCATTGTTGGTATGTAGCGTTGAAAACACCAAGTGCCCGGTCTGGGCCGCTTTGATCGCAATATCCGCGGTTTCAAAGTCGCGAATCTCACCCACCATGATGATGTCAGGATCCTGACGCAGAAAAGCCCGTAGCGCCGAGGCAAACGTCAGGCCCGCCTTTTCATTCACGTTGACCTGATTGATGCCCGGCAAGTTGATTTCCACCGGATCTTCCGCGGTGGATATATTGCTGTCGGGCTTGTTGAGGATATTCAGGCAGGTATACAGCGACACCGTCTTACCACTACCGGTTGGCCCCGTCACCAGCACCATACCGTAGGGTCGGGCAATCGCCCGCAACAGCAGCTCTTTTTGTTCCGGCTCAAAGCCCAACTGTTCAATATCTAGCGATGCAGCGGAAGAATCGAGAATACGCATCACGATCTTCTCGCCATACAGCGTAGGCAAGGTGCTTACCCGGAAGTCCACGGCCTTGTGCTTGGACAGTACCAGCTTCAAGCGGCCATCCTGCGGTACTCGGCGTTCGGAGATGTCCATCTTGGATACCACCTTGATCCGCGAAGCCAGCTTTTCCTTGATCGCCAGCGGCGGTTGTGCCACTTCTTTCAGCACACCATCGACACGGTAGCGAATACGATAGAACTTTTCATACGGTTCAAAGTGGATATCCGATGCGCCACCATTGATCGCATCCACCATCAGCTTGTTAACAAAGCGGACCACGGGGGCGTCGTCGACATCAGGCAAACCATCGCTGCTTGGCTCGGCATCCGGGTCGGCAATTTCCAGTTCACCAAACTCTTCGGCAGCCAGGCTATTGATAGCTGCCATCGAGTTTTCAGCCAGACGCCCGACCAGCGCCCCCAGCTTATCATCTTCAACAACAACACACTCAACCGTCAGCCCGGTTTTAAAGGTAATCGCATGCAGCACGCTGCTCTGCGTCGGATCGGAAATGGCGATATACAGGCGGTTGCCACGACGAAACAACGGCAACAAACGGTTGGCTGCAATGAAATCCTGCTCCAGCAGGCCTCGTGGCATTGAGTCACTATTATGCCGGCTCAGGTCATACAAAGGCAGGCCAAAGGTGGCCGAGGCGAACAGCGCCACTTCTTGCGCCGACATTTTCTTGCTTTGCACCAGCTGCTCGACAAACGAAATACCACCAGTCTGCGCCAGCTTGACGATGGACTCCGCATCACTGGCCAGCAGTAACTCATTCTGAACTAATGCCCGGCTCAAACCAGAAATGGCTACATTCTCCATACGCCCCCCTGCCACTTGCATGAATTGCATCCTGCTATCCGTTATAGCGGCATATTAACCGCTCACCCAGCTTTGGCAATGCCCTGCAGTTTCTGAATGCAATAAAAAAAGGCTGCCGAAGCAGCCTTTTTCACAACTCACACAATCATCAAGTGATGATTAGAATGCGTGGGTCAGGTATACAGCAGAGGTGTTCTTCTTGCCGGACTTGGTGTTATCAGAGTAGTCCTTACGAGCGCCTTGGAATTGGAACTCAACACCAGCGCTGGTGCGCTTGGACAGGGCGTAGTCAGCACCAACGGAGAATACGTTGTAGCTACCCAGCGCATCGCCGTCTTCGGTCTTCAGCTTGCCTTCTTTCCAGTAGGAAACCTTCGGAGTCAGGTTGCCCAGTGCGTAGGTAGCAGTTACGCCCCAGCCAGCTTGCTTACCGAAGCTACCATCATCAGCGGTAACCTTGGCGTTAGCGTAGCCCAGACCCAGGGTCAGGTCGCCGATGGCGTAGTTGGCGCTAACTACATGTACACGGGTATTGGAGCCAGCAACAGCGGAAGCTTCTGCATCGCTGTCCAGAGTCAGCTCAGTGTCAACCAGCTTGGTGTAGCTGTAGTTGGCGCTGAACGGGCCGTTGGCGTACTTCACACCAGCGCCCCATACATGCGGAGCGGCGGCATTGTATGCATCAACCAATTTGATGTCGGCGAAGTCATCAGTCGTGTCAGCAGGAGTGCCAGCGTCATTAACATAAGCAACCGCGCTGGTAGAATGGCCAGTGGACTCCGGACGCAGCTGAGCAGAGGCAGCAAACTCGAAACCGGCGTAGTTGGCGCTGTCGAAGCGGATGGTGTTCGCAGTACGTTGTTCAGCCACGGCACCAACGCCATCACCATGAATGGAGATTTCGTTGAACGGCTCTTGACGGCTGTAACCGGAGTTAGCCGGGTTGCTCAGCTTACCAAAGCGAACCTTACCGAACTCGCCCTGCAGACCAACGAAGGTATCACGACCGCCCCACGAGTTTTTCTCGTCGCCGGAAGCATCGATACGGTTGGCAACTTGCCAGATAGCTTTCAGGCCGTTACCCACGTCTTCGGAACCGGAGAATACGATCTGGCCGGTCTGACGATTCATGGCGTTTTCAGAGGTCTTGTCGCCGTCTTTGTGATTGTAATTCACAATGGAAACACCGATGTCACCGGAGATGGTAACGTCAGCCAGTGCAACTGCCGGCAGGGCAGCCAGGGTAGCCAGAACGATCAGCTTTTTCATGTGTGTTCCTTTCAGAGATCACGAATATTGCCCGTGGATTTATCCGAAACCTTGGCTCCGGTAGGGCTGTCCAGACCACCGGCATTCCGGCGGTATCTGTGGCGGACTATAAACGTGGCGTTGCGAAAAAACAAATCCCGTACTCATAGCCACTTCAACACTCACGCAAAAAAAAACATCAAGCCATTGAATTAGTTGAATTTTTCAACGAAACATTCATTGTTGCCACTAGACAACAATGCGTACAACACCTACAAAAGCGTTGTTTTCTAACGACACCTCGAGCCTCCCACGATGAAATCAGCCAGCCTGATGTGGTTTCGACGCGACTTGCGCGCCTATGACAACGCGGCCTTTTCACAGGCTTTGCGGCAACACGAAGCCACTCACTGCGTTTTTGTTTTCGATACCAACATCCTGCGCCATCTCCCTCATGACGACAGGCGAGTAGCATTCATCCATGCCGCACTACAGGAGCTGGACACCACACTGCGCGAGCAAGGCGGCGGTCTGCGCGTATTGCAGGGCAACCCGACCCAACTAATTCCACAGTTGGCCGCAGAACTGCGTTGCGATGCGGTGTACTGCAACCGGGATTACGAACCCTACGCCCGGGAGCGCGATGCGAAAGTTGCCGCACTGTTAGGTGATCAGGGATGTGAACTACGCAGCGTCAAGGACCAGGTAATTTTCGAGCAAGACGAAGTACTGACCAAGCAAGGCAAGCCGTATACCGTTTTTACCCCTTATATACGGGCCTGGCGCCAGCGTTTCACTCCGGCGTTGGCTCAGACCCTGCCGACACCGATGGCCGGCGCCCTGGCTCCACCCTCTGCGGCACAAGGCCTTCCCTCGCTCGCGACACTGGGATTTGCAGCGGCCTCGCAGCAGCTATTGCGACTGCAAACCGGCCGCTCGGGCGGGGAAGCGTTACTACAGGACTTTGCCCAGCGCATCAGGCACTACAAAGCCGCGCGCGATTACCCCGCGGTGAAAGGTGTGTCCTACCTGTCCGCCCACCTGCGCTTTGGCACCATCTCGATACGAGAAGCCGTTCAGCTGGCAATCAGTGAAGAGGGCGAGGGAGCGGAAAGCTGGCTGAACGAGCTGATCTGGCGCGAGTTCTATCAACAACTGCTATGGCACTTTCCCGCTGTGGTCGAACAAAGCTTCAAAGCCGAGTACCGGCAGCTGGTTTTTCCTGGGCAGGACAGCTGGTTTGATGCCTGGTGCCAGGGCAATACCGGCTACCCCATTGTGGATGCCGCCATGCGCCAGCTTAACCACAGCGGCTTCATGCACAACCGCCTGCGCATGGTCGCGGCCAGTTTCTTGGTAAAGGATCTACTAATCGACTGGCGCCGCGGCGAAGCCTATTTTGCGGCGAAGCTGCTGGACTTTGATCTTGCGGCCAACAATGGCGGCTGGCAGTGGGCCGCCTCGACCGGCTGCGATGCCCAGCCCTACTTCCGCATTTTCAACCCGGTGAGCCAGTCCGAGAAATTCGACCCGGAAGGCAAGTTCATCCGCCGCTACGTACCGGAGTTGGCCGCACTGGACAACAAGGCCATACATGCGCCGTGGCAGGCCAAGTCGCTACCCAGCGACTTTCAGTTGGGACGCGACTACCCGGCCCCCATCGTGGAGCATGCCACTCAGCGCGAGTTGGCGCTGACGCTGTTCGGCAAAAAATAAAAAGGCCCGACATTGTCGGGCCTTTTCTTGTGTATGGAACGCTTACGGTTTCTTCACTGGCGGGGTTGCCGGAGCCGCCTTGGCCGTACCGGCAGGCGCCGCTTTTGCCGGTGCCGCCGGCGGCACGGCACCACCACTGACCACCAGCTCCGTTTTCAGTTTCTCCAGCGTTTTCGGACCAATGCCCGGCACTTTTTCCAGATCGGCATAGGTTTTGAATGGGCCATTCTTGGTGCGGAAATCCACAATAGCCTTGGCCTTGACCGGGCCAATCCCGTTAAGCGCTTCCAGCTGCTGCGCCGTGGCGGTATTGGCGTTCACTGCGGCCCAGGCCGACAGCGTTACAAACAGCACACATAATGCGGCAAATAGCTTTTTCATGGCCAACCCTCCCGTCTTCATGACAAAAAATGGAGATACCACTATGTCAAAACACTACAATTTATGCAAAAAGAATTGCAACACCACCTTGCTGCCGATATACCCAAATAACAACAGCGCAAAGCCCGCCAGCGTCCAGCGAATGGCGATGCGGCCACGCCAGCCATGCAGTTTGCGACCCAGTAACAAGCCGCCAAACACCAGCCAGGACAGGAATGCGAACACCACCTTATGGCTCAACGGCACGGCGCGGCCAAACACCTCTTCCGCAAAGAACACGCCACTGATCAGGCTGCAGGTCAGCAACACGAAACCGGTGCCCAGCGTCTGAAACATCAGGTTTTCCAGCACCAGCAACGGTGGCATGCGGCGAGCCAAGGCAAAGCGCCGGTCATGCAATGCGCGCTCCTGCAACAGCATCAGCACCGCCAGCAAGGCGCCAATGGCAAACAGGCTGTACGCCAGCAGCGACACCAGCAGATGCAGCAGGAAAGCCGGGTTATTGATCTCATATAAGGTATGCGGAATCGGCAGCACTTCGGCCATCAGTACCCCGATGGCGGCCAACGGCACCAGGAAAACCTGCAAGCCATCCATGCGCGCGAAGTAACTGCCGGTCCAGAAAATCAGCAACATGATCCAAGCCAACAGGGAAAGCGCCGTGCCTACCCCCATGCTCAAGGCCCCAAAACGCAGTACCGGCAGCATCAACACCAGGGCATGCACCACCAGCAACGCGCCCAACAGGAAGTGTTCACGCCCGGGCTGGCGCGGCCACGGCGATACGCCACGCCAATGACCGATGAAATGCCAGGACAGTCCGAGGTAACCGGACACCAGCAAAATGACCAAAATCAACAGGATGCCACTCATCTGATTGGGGGGAGCGCCACGCCCCGGCGCCGGGTCGTGGTAAAATGGACGATTGCAGAAGTCTACACCAAGCAGAATGCAGTTGGCAGACCATAAGGACACCCCATGCTTGACAACCTATCCTCACGCCTAACCAGTGCGCTGAAAACCTTGCGCGGTCAGGCGCGGCTTAGCGAAACCAATATCCAGGACGCGCTGCGCGAAGTACGCATGGCGCTGCTGGAGGCCGACGTGGCGCTGCCCGTGGTCAAAACCTTCATTGCCAGCGTCAAGGAACGCGCGCTGGGCCAGGAGGTGCTGGGCAGCCTGACGCCAAGCCAGGCCATGATCGGCGTCGTGAACGAAGAGCTGGTCAAGCTGATGGGCGAAAAGAACGACGCGCTGAATCTGGCCGCCGTTCCGCCCGCCATCATCCTGATGGCCGGTCTGCAGGGTGCCGGTAAGACCACCACGGTGGGCAAGCTGGCCAAGCTACTGAAAGAAACGCAGAAGAAAAAAGTGCTGGTGGTGTCTGCCGACGTGTACCGTCCGGCGGCGATTGAACAGCTGAAATTGCTGGCAGAACAGGTGGGCGTGGAGTGGTTCCCGTCCGATGGCAGCCAGAAACCGGAAGACATCGCCCGCGCCGCCGTGGATTACGCCAAGCGCCACTTCTTTGACGTACTGATGGTGGATACCGCCGGTCGCCTGGCCATCGACGAAGCGATGATGGCCGAGATCAAGGCGCTGCATGCCTGCCTCAATCCGATCGAAACCCTGTTCGTGGTCGATGCCATGCAGGGCCAGGACGCGGTGAACACCGCCCAGGCCTTCAACGAAGCGCTGCCGCTGACCGGCGTGGTGCTTACCAAGATGGATGGCGACTCGCGTGGCGGTGCCGCGCTGTCGGTGCGCCATATCACCGGCAAGCCGATCAAGTTCATCGGCGTGGGCGAAAAAGTCAGCGGCCTGGAGCCGTTCCACCCCGACCGTCTGGCTGGCCGTATCCTCGGCATGGGTGACGTACTGACCCTGATCGAGGACGTACAAAAAGGCATCGACGAGGAAGAAGCGGCCAGAATGGCCAAGAAGCTGAAGTCCGGCAAGGGCTTCGACCTCGAAGACTTCAAGACCCAGATGCAGCAGATGAAAAAGATGGGCGGCATGACCAGCATGCTGGAAAAAATGCCGGGCGACCTGGGGCAGCTGGCCAAGGGCGTACAAGGTGCCGAGGCGGAAAAATCCATGCGCCGCATCGAGGGCATCATCAACGCCATGACCATGGACGAGCGCCGCAAGCCAGAGCTGATCAAGGCCAGCCGCAAGCGCCGCATCGCCACCGGCTCCGGTGTCTCGGTGCAAGAAGTGAACAAGCTGCTGGCACAGTTCGAGCAGATGCAGAAGATGATGAAGATGTTCTCGTCCAAGGGCGGCATGTTCAAGATGCTGAAAGGCCTCAAGGGTATGAAGGGCATGCTGCCGGGCATGTAATGGATAGCAGGACGGGCGTCGTGGACGCCCGTTTTTTACGCGCGGATCTTAAAGACACCATGCAATACGACGTAATCGTCCTGACCGACCACGAGCTGCTGCAGCTGAACGATGCCGACTGGTACAGCCGCCAGGTACACACCGAAGACGGCCTGGTACTGCAGGCACTGGAAAGACAAGGGCTGAAGGTTGGCCGCAAGGACTGGGCCGACCCGGACTTCGACTGGGCAGACTGCCGCAGCGCTGTATTCCGCACCACCTGGGATTATTACCACCGCTTCAGCGAATTCGCGCCGTGGCTGGCGCGGGCCAGTGAAACCACCCGCCTGTTCAATGAGGCGGCACTGGTGCACTGGAATATCGACAAGCACTACCTGGGTGCGCTGGCAGAAAAAGACGTCAATATCGTCCCCACAGTCTATATCGAACGAGGCGACTCCCGTTCACTGGCGCATATCGTGGCCGAAACGGGCTGGCAGGACGTGATCCTGAAGCCCGTCGTCTCCGGCGCCGCGCGGCATACCTACCGTTTTACCGCCACCGCCAGCGAGCAGTACGAATGCGTGTTCGGCGAACTGATCGAGCAGGAAGCGCTGATGTTGCAGCCGTTCCAGCGCAACATTCAGGAAAGCGGCGAGCTGTCGCTGATGATCATCGACGGCAAATACACCCACGCCATCCGCAAAACGGCCAAGGCCGGCGATTTCCGCGTGCAGGATGACCACGGCGGCAGCGTGCATCAATACGATGCCAGCGCCGACGAAATTCTGTTCGCCGAAGCCGCCGTGGCGGCAGTGCCATTCGACGTACTGTACGCCCGCGTGGACCTGATCCGCGACAATGATGGCCAGCTGGCGATCATGGAACTGGAAATGATCGAACCGGAGCTGTTCTTCCGCTTCAACCCGCCGGCAGCGGACACCCTGGCCGCGGGTATTGCCCGCCGCCTGCACGCTTAAGTTTTCGTTTTTTATTTGAAGCAACCGGCCAGCACCAGCTGGCCAGCAACCTGGAAGCACTGAGTGATGAATCTGACCACGCTGACCGCCCTTTCCCCGCTCGACGGCCGCTACTCCGGCCAAGCCGAAGCACTGCGCGCCACCTTCTCCGAATACGGCCTGATGAAGGCGCGTATCAAGGTAGAGCTGGAATGGCTGAAAATGTTGGCCGCAGAACCGGGCATCGAGGAGGTAAAGCCGTTCTCCGACGCCACCATCCGTGAAATCGACGACGTGATCGCCAACTTCTCCGTGCAGCACGGCGAAGAAGTGAAGGCCATCGAAGCGCGTACCAACCACGACGTGAAAGCCATCGAGTACTGGCTGAAAGAACGTCTGTCCGGCAACCCGGAAGTGATGGCCGCCAGCGAGTTCATCCACTTCGCCTGCACCTCGGAAGACATCAACAACCTCAGCCATGCGCTGATGCTGAAAACCGCACGCAACACCGTAATGCTGCCGGCACTGGATGAAGTCATCACCAAACTGAGCACGCTGGCACATGACCTGGCCGCGGTACCGATGATGAGCCGCACCCACGGCCAGCCGGCCACCCCGTCCACCATGGGCAAGGAGCTGGCCAACGTGGTGTACCGCCTGAAGCGCCAGCGCGAGCAGCTGGTGAAGCAGGAAATCCTCGGCAAGATCAATGGTGCCGTCGGCAACTACAACGCCCACATCGTCGCCTACCCGGGCGTGGACTGGGAAAGCCTGGCCGAGCGCTTCGTCAGCGGCCTGGGCCTGACCTTCAACCCGTACACCATCCAGATCGAGCCGCACGACTACATGGCCGAGCTGTACCAGCAACTGAGCCGCATCAACACCATCCTGATCGACCTGGATCGTGACGTATGGGGTTACATCTCGCTGGGCTACTTCAAGCAGAAGGTGAAGAAGGACGAAGTGGGCAGCTCCACCATGCCGCACAAGGTCAATCCGATCGACTTCGAAAACTCCGAAGGCAATCTGGGTCTGGCCAACGCCGTGCTGAACCACCTGGCGGAAAAACTGCCGCTGTCGCGCTGGCAGCGTGACCTGACCGACTCCACCGTACTGCGCAATATGGGCGTCGGCTTTGGCTACACCCTGCTGGGCTTCAAGGCACTGATGAAGGGCCTGAACAAGCTGGAACTCAACCCAGCCATGCTGGCTTCCGATCTGGACGCCACCTGGGAACTGCTGGCCGAGCCGATCCAGACCGTGATGCGCCGCTATGGCGTGCCCAACCCGTACGAGCAGCTGAAAGAGCTGACCCGCGGCAAGGATGGCATCACCCGCGATACCTTGGCCGCCTTCATCAAGGGCCTGGAAATCCCGGAGGCAGAAAAAGCCCGCCTGCTGGAACTGACTCCGGCCAGCTATGTTGGCAAGGCAGAAGAGCTGGCCCGCCGTATCTGATACGTTAGCCGCACAGCAAAAAAGCCACCGCAAGGTGGCTTTTTTGCATCCCCGCCTACCGCATGCGACAAGCAAGCCTAGCCAATTGGGCAACAATGCAAAAAGTCGCAAATCCAGTAGATTTGCGACTTTTCATATTTGGTTGCGGGGGCAGGATTCGAACCTACGACCTTCGGGTTATGAGCCCGACGAGCTACCAGACTGCTCCACCCCGCGTCAGAGAGAACACATAATAGCCAATCTAAAGATAGCTGTCAAATCTTTTATACAGTCCAGTCCACAAGGCCCCAATACCATGTCGCCAGAATCACCAGACCGAAAGCGATACGGTACCAGGCAAAGACTTCATAGCTGTGGCTGCCGACAAAACGCACCAAGGTGCGCACCGCCAGCAAGGCGCTCAGGAATGCCGCGACGAAGCCGATGGCAAACATCGGCAGCTCGGCCATCGATAACAGGTCACGGTGCTTGTAGAGGTCGTACACCGTGGCTGCAAACATGGTCGGCACCGCCAGGAAGAAGGAAAACTCGGCCGCCACCTTGCGGTCCAGGCCAAAAAATACCCCGCCGATGATGGTGGCGCCAGAGCGCGAAGTACCCGGAATCATGGCCACGACCTGCGCGCAGCCAATCTTGAGCGCCTCACGCCAGCCAATATTGTCTACATCGTGCACCCGCGCCACATGCTGCCGGCGCTCGGCATAGAGAATCAGCAGCCCGCCCAACACCAGCGCACTGGCAACGCTGACCGGGTTGAACAGGTACAGCTTGATCTGCTTGATGAACAACAGCCCCATGATGGCGGCGGGCAGGAAGGCAATGATCAGGTTGGCCGCAAAGCGCTGTGCCTTGGGCTCACTCCCCAGCCCCTTCACCACGGCAGTGAAGCGCTCGCGGTACAGGAACAGCACCGCCAGAATGGCACCAAACTGGATGGCAATCTCGAATACCTTGCCAGCATTGTGAAAGCCGATCAGATCGCCGACCACGATCAAATGCCCGGTGCTGGACACCGGCAGGAACTCGGTCAAACCCTCCACAATACCCAGTAACAGCGCCTGCGCCAGTAACAAAGTGTCCACTTTTTCCCTTTCTAAAATGATTTCAGGCCGCACTGGGCGGCCTGAAGGTAGCGCGTAAGACAGCTTATTTGCTGCGCGCCTTGATGATCAGCTCGTCGACCACTTTCAGCAGCTGCGCCGGCTCTGCGGCCAACGTGGCGTACTTGCCCGCCACCACAATGGTCGGCGTGCCCTGAATGGCATAGTCACGGGTGATTTGAGTCGCACGGGCGACCTGCGAATTCACGCCGAACGATTTGTACACCTGCATGAAGGCCTTGCTGTCCACGCCCTTCTGCGTCGCCAGCCATTTGCTCATTTCCGCTTCATCAGCCAGATTGATCCGTTGCTGCACCATGGCCGTCAGCGCCGGCGTATGCAGTCGATCCAGCGTCTTGGTGATGTTGAAGGTTGCAAACAGGCGTGCCAGCGGCTCCATCTGCTTGCCCCAGACGATCTGTTCGCGACGGAAGCTCACATCCTTCGGCAACTTTTTCGACCAGGCGGCAATCGACGGCTCCAGATTGAAGCAATGCACACAGTGGTACGAGAAAAACTCGATCACCTCCACCTTACCCGGCGTCGCCACCGGCTGCGGCTTGGCCAGTAGCACATAGTCCTTACCTTCCACAATGGCGGCCTGGGCCACGCCCGCCACCATCAACAACGCTGCAAACAGCCATTTCTTCATGGTTTTCTTTCGTTTATTTCGCAGGGAGTTTCACAACAGAGACTTCGATGCCATCCTGGCGCAATCTGGCGCGCAACGCGTCCAGTTCTTCCTGGCGCTCGAACGGTCCGATACGCACCCGGTGCATCAGCCCCTTCTCCGGCATCGACAGCGACTGGATTTTGGCTTCCACCCCCATCAATGCCAGTCGCGCCTTCATATTGTCGGCATCGCTTTCCGACTGGAATGCCCCCGCCTGCAAGAACAGGCGCGGACCTGGCGTGTTGGAGCCACTGGAGGCATCGCCAGTTCCCTTGTCGGTGTTGGGCAAGGCTTCCTGCTGGCCCGGCAATATCTTGTAGAAATCGAAACGCTGGCCATCGACATCTGCCGGTGACTGGGTCGTGGTGGTGGCCGGTGCCGGCTTGACCGCAACCGGGGCGGATGCTGGCGCCGGCACGGCGGCCGGTTTGGCTGACGGTGGCGTCACCGTGGACAGTTTGGCCCCCGGCTCCAGCAGTTCGGCTTCCGGCAACGATGCCTGCTGCTTGCCTTGCATGCGTTCCAGATTGCTGAACGGCGTAGAGGAGCGGCTGAGGTACATCGTCACGCCGACGGCCACACCGATGCCGATAATCAAGCCGACCAGTACCCCGGCCATCAGGCCACCGCCGCCCTTGCGTGACGAAGCACTACGGCTGCCACGTGAATTCTTATGATCTTTGTTACTCATGAAACCCACTGATCCGAGTCGGTTCGACCCTGTCATTCATTACTGCCAAAACCGGCCAAGCCGCGGCGGAACTGCACCGCCTGCAGCAAATGAGTCCGGGCTAGCGCCGTTTCTTGCAGATCCGCCAGTGTACGCGCCACGCGCAGTACACGGTGGTAGGCACGTGCCGACAATGCCAGCCGTTCCAGTAGCTGGTTCAGATAGCTGCGCTCGGCCTGTGGCAAAGCGCATGCGTCATCCAGTTCCCCACCCTGCAACTCGGCATTGGCCTTGCCCTGCCGCTGCCATTGGCGCTCGCGCGCAGCAACCACGCGGGCGCGCACCTGTGCGCTGGCTTCACCACCCGGCAGCTGCTGCAATTCCTCCAGCGGCAGGCTGCCTACTTCTACCATCAAATCAAAACGATCCAACAGCGGGCCCGATATTTTAGCGCGATATCGCGTCACTTGTTCGGGCGTACAGCGACAAGCGCGCCGGGCATGCCCCAAATAACCGCAAGGGCATGGATTCATCGCCGCCAGCAGCTGGAAGCGCGCCGGAAAAGTTACTTGCCGGGCCGCGCGCGAGATATGGATTTCCCCGGTTTCCAGAGGCTCCCGCAGCACCTCGAGTACTTTGCGGTCAAATTCCGGCAATTCGTCGAGAAACAGCACCCCACGATGGGCAAGCGTAATTTCTCCCGGCCGCGGATCGGAGCCACCGCCGACCAGCGCCACTGCCGACGCCGTGTGATGCGGATGGCGGTAGGGGCGCAGCCCCCAGTTGGCGGCAACGAAGCCGCCACTGGCAAGCGACTGCACCGCCGCACTTTCCAGCGCCTCAATCTGTGCCATCGGCGGCAGCAAACCGGGCAGCCGTGCGGCCAACATGGACTTGCCGGTACCCGGTGGTCCCTGCATCAGCAGGCTGTGCCCGCCAGCCGCCGCTACCTCCAACGCCAGCTTGGCTGCGCCCTGGCCACGGACATCCAGCAGATCCGGATAAGTTGCCAGCCCGCTTGCGGCCAGCGTCGGAGAACAACGCGGCAATACCGCCAGGCCGGCCAGATGGGCGCACACCTCGGACAGGCTGTCGGCAGCGAATATCTCCACCCCCTGCACCAGTGCGGCCTCCTGTGCACTAAGCCGGGGCAGGATGAATTTACGGCCACTGTCACGCGCCGCCGCCACCATGGCTAAGGCACCGCGCACCGGTCGCAATTCGCCCCCCAGCGCCAGCTCCCCCGCCAACTCGTAACCACTCAGCACCTCGGCCGGCAGTTGCCCGGCGGCGGCCAACAGCGCCACTGCGATGGGCAGATCGAAGCGGCCGGATTCCTTGGGCAGATCGGCCGGCGCCAGGTTGACCGTAATGCGGCGGGCCGGAAAGTCGAAACCGGATTGCTGCAACGCTGCGCGCACCCGCTCGCGGCTTTCCTTTACTTCGGTATCCGGCAGCCCCACCAGCGTAAATGCCGGCAGGCCGTTGGCCAGATGGACTTCTACCGCCACCTCTGGCGCATGCACGCCGGCGAGTGCCCGGCTGAGACAGACGGCAAGCGACATCGCTCAGTCTTGCGACGGCGCGTCGGCATCGGCTTCCGGCGCCGCCACGGCCGGCGGCAGCACCGCTTCCAGCTGCTGCAGGCGTACCTCCATGGCGGTGAGCTGGGCGCGGGTCTGCGCCAGCACCTCTTGCTGGATATCGAATTCCTCTCGCGTCACCAGATCCATGCGCGTAAAGGTGGCGGCCATCATGGCCTTGACGTTCTTTTCCAGGTCCTTGGCTGGGCTGGCGGCGATGGTTTCACTGATCTTGTTGCTGATTTCATCAAACAGTTTCTGGCTAAGCATGGCGAGACCTTGACTTTGTCATGAGCGGAGAGAATTTGAGTTTAGCAAAAAGCCTCTATAACTGCACAAAGCAGACCGTGCACCAATGCGGCGCACAAGCCACCGCCTAAATGGTGCACAACTGCGGCGCCGCACCGCGGAATGCACCAAGATGCAGTAGTCAATTGAAAAGAAAAGAAATTTTATTCTGGCACGATTCATGCATAGCAGCCGTCGTCTCTCCAACCACGCAGCCATTCGGCAATTATCGAGGAGTCGCCATGAAACTGGTCAGTGCAATCATCAAGCCGTTCAAGCTTGACGAAGTGCGTGAAGCACTTTCTGCCATCGGTGTGCAAGGCATCACCGTTACCGAAGTCAAAGGATTTGGCCGTCAGAAAGGCCATACCGAACTCTACCGCGGCGCGGAATATGTCGTGGACTTCCTGCCCAAGGTAAAGCTGGAAATCGCCATCGCCAATGAACTGCTGGATCAGGTGGTAGAAGCGATCGAAAACGCCGCCCGCACCGGCAAGATCGGCGACGGCAAGGTGTTCGTGTTCGACCTGGAGCAGGTGGTGCGCATCCGTACCGGTGAAACCGGTGCCGACGCCGTCTGAACCAGCACAACCAAGAGCGATAGAGGGAACCTGTATATGAACAAGAAACTGCTTGCTGCCGCCGGCACCGCCGCGCTGGCCACCGCCCTGCCGGCACTGGCGGATGGCGCTCCGACCCTGGTCGCCACCAGCACCATCAGCGCCGGCGATACCGCCTGGATGCTGACATCCACCGCCCTGGTGCTGTTCATGACCATCCCCGGCCTGGCGCTGTTCTATGCCGGCATGGTGCGCAAGAAAAATGTACTGGCCACCCTGATGCAGAGCTTCGCCATCTGCGCGGTGATGACCGTGTTGTGGACCGTCGTCGGCTACAGCCTGGCGTTCACCCCGGGCAACAGTCTGATTGGCGGCCTGGACCGTGTGCTGCTGGATGGCATGCTGTACCTGAAGGATGCCGGCAAGCTGACCGTGCACCCGCTGGCTGGAACCATTCCGGAAGGCGTGTTCATGATGTTCCAGATGACCTTCGCCATCATCACCCCGGCGCTGATTACCGGCGCCTTTGCCGAACGCATGAAGTTCTCCTCCATGCTGGTATTCATGGTGCTGTGGTCGCTGCTGGTCTATGTCCCGGTTGCACACTGGGTATGGGCGCCAGGCGGCTGGATGTTTGACAAGGGCGTGCTGGACTTTGCCGGCGGCACCGTGGTGCACATCAACGCCGGTATCGCCGGTCTGGTTGCCGCACTGGTGCTGGGCAAACGCGTCGGCTTCGGCAAGGAAGCCATGCCGCCGCACAACCTGGTGCTGACCCTGGTGGGTGGCTCCATGCTGTGGGTGGGCTGGTTCGGCTTCAACGCCGGCTCCGCCGTGGCTGCCGACGGTCGCGCCGCCATGGCCATGGTGGCAACACAAGTCGCCACCGGTATCGCCGCGATCGGCTGGATGGCCGCGGAATGGATCGCCAAAGGCAAACCATCGGTGCTGGGTATCGTGTCCGGCGCAGTGGCCGGTCTGGTGGCCATCACCCCGGCCGCCGGCTTTGTTGATGCCAAGGGTGCCCTGGTGATTGGCCTGGTTGCCGGCGTGGTGTGCTATTGGAGCGCCACCAGCCTGAAACACATGCTGAAGTACGACGACTCGCTGGACGCCTTCGGTGTACACGGTGTTGGCGGCATCATCGGCGCGCTGCTGACCGGCGTGTTCGCGCTGAAAGACATCGGCGGCGTGGAAGGCAGCCTGATGACCCAGGCCATCGGCGTGGGCGCCACCGCGATCTACTGCGGCGTGCTGACCTTCATCCTGCTGAAGATCGTCGATGCGGTGATGGGTCTGCGTGTCAGCGAAGAAGAAGAGCGCGAAGGTCTGGACGTGGTCCTGCACGGCGAACGCGTGGAATAAACTCCCACTCGCTCCACCATGCGGCCAACCTGTGGGTTGGCCGTTTTTGTTTTGTGCCGTAGCAAGCGCGTCCGCTGCCGGCGCCCGGCCGCGGGGCGGCCGGACAACACGCGTCACCACGTAAACCAGCCGGCGCCAGCTCTCGGCAGCGCACCAATACAAACACCCCGGACGGCGGCCCTGCGGCCAACCTCCGGGGTGTTTTTATGGCGTAGCGCTTAGACGTTGAACAGGAAGTTCAGTACGTCGCCATCCTGCACCACGTAGTCCTTGCCCTCGGCACGCATCTTGCCAGCTTCCTTGGCCTTGCCTTCGCCGCCCAGGGCGATGAAGTCGGCGTAGGAGATGGTCTGCGCACGGATGAAGCCGCGTTCGAAGTCGGTGTGGATCACGCCGGCCGCCTGCGGGGCGGTATCGCCGATGTGGATGGTCCAGGCGCGCACTTCCTTCACCCCGGCGGTGAAGTAGGTCTGCAGGCCCAGCAGCTTGTAGCCGGCGCGGATCAGGCGATCCAGACCCGGCTCTTCCAGGCCCAGGGTTTCCAGGAACTCGGCCTTATCGGCATCGTCGAGTTCGGCGATTTCGGATTCAATGGCCGCGCACAGTGCCACCACCGGCGCACCTTCCTTGGCGGCGTATTCTTCCACGCGCTGCAGCAGCGGGTTGTTGCTGAAGCCGTCCTCGGCCACGTTGGCCACGTACATGGCCGGCTTGATGGTCAGCAGGCACAGCGGCTTGAGCAGCACTTTTTCTTCGTCGGACAGGGCCAGTGAACGCGCCGGCTGGCCTTCGTTCAGGTGCGGCACCAGTTTTTCCAGCACGGCTACCAGCGCGCGCGCATCCTTGTCGCCGGCCTTGGCTTTCTTGCCTTCGCGGGACACGGCCTTTTCCACCGAGGACAGGTCGGCCAGCGCCAGTTCGGTGAGGATGGTTTCGATGTCGGCGATCGGGTCTACCTTGCCGGCCACGTGCACGATGTTCGGGTCGTCGAAGCAGCGCACCACGTTGACGATGGCGTCGGTCTCGCGGATGTTGGCTAGGAACTGGTTGCCCAGGCCCTCGCCCTTGGAAGCGCCCGCCACCAGGCCGGCGATGTCGACGAATTCAACGATGGCCGGCTGGATTTTCTGCGGGTTGATGATCTTGGCCAGCTCGGCCAGGCGGTGATCCGGCACTTCCACGATGCCGACGTTCGGCTCGATGGTGCAGAACGGGTAGTTGGCCGCTTCGATGCCGGCCTTGGTCAGCGCATTGAACAGGGTGGACTTGCCGACGTTGGGCAGGCCGACGATACCGCACTTCAGACTCATGGTAATTCCTCGTTGTGTTCGGCCCGCCAGCGAGGCGGGGCAACAAAGGCAGCGATTTTAACACTTCGGCTGCCTGTATTTTGCGCAATGTTGCGGCCAAGGTTGGCCGCAACACATTACTTGGCTGCGGTGTGCAGCGTCTTCATCGCCGCCGCCATATTGCCGGCCAGCACTTCCGGCATCACCTGCAGCGACCTGGTCAGGGCATCGTCGATCGCCTGCTGCTCTTCGGCACGGGCTTTCTTCAGCACGAAGTTGGCCACTTCATTGCGGTCGCCCGGGTGACCGATGCCCAGCCGCAGCCGCCAGAACGCGGGGCTGCCCAGGCGGGCGATGATGTCTTTCAGGCCGTTATGACCACCGTGACCGCCACCCTGCTTCAGGCGCGCCGCACCCGGCGGCAGGTCCAGCTCGTCGTGCACCACCAGGATTTCTTCCGGCGCGATCTTGTAGAAGCGCGCCAGCGCTGCCACCGCCTGACCGGACAGGTTCATGTAGGTCATCGGCTTTAGCAGCCACAGCTCGCCGGAGGGCACGGCGGCACGCGCCGCCTCGCCAAAGAATTTGCTTTCGGCACGCAGCCCGGCCTTGTGCTGCCAGGCCAGCTCGTCCACCAGCCAGAAGCCGGCATTGTGCCGGGTTTTTTCGTATTCCGGGCCGGGGTTGCCCAGCCCGACTACCAGACGGATCGCCATGGGTGTCGTTCCAATGAAAAGCCCGCTGCCAGATAACCGGTCAGCGGGCCTGTCACCACTCTGTCAGACAGAGCGGCACGCATGCATTACGCGCGAGCGAAGTCCAGATGCAGAACCAGCTGCTTGAACGGGTGCAGTTGGAAGTCGGCAACTTTTACCAGTTCCTTCTGACCGTCGATCACCAGTTCGATGGTTTCCTTGTGGAAAGCTTCGTTCTTCAGAGCGTGGTAGATGGTGTTGTGGTCCAGGGTGATGGATACGGCTTCTTTACCTGCACCGTAAACAACAGCCGGGGTTTGGCCAGCGCGACGCAGGCGGCGGCTCGCACCAGTACCTTCCAGTTCGCGCTTGGCAGCGATCAGTTCGATTGCCATTGAGTATTACTCCAGTTTCATTGAAAGTCGCCCGCCCCGCCGCGACCAGCGGGGCCGACGTTTACGGCAGGACAGCGCCTGCCGAAACCAGCTCTTCATTGAAGAGGTAGGACACCGATTCTTCGTTGTTGATGCGACGCAGGGTCTCGGCGATGAGCCCGGCGATCGATACCACGCGGATGCGGCTGCTCTGCTTGGCAGCGGCTACCAGTGGGATGGTATCGGTGATCACAACCTGATCGATGTCCGAATTATTGATGCGGTCTACGGCTTGGCCGGAGAACACGGCGTGCGATGCATAGGCCAGTACGCGCTGGGCACCACGCTCTTTCAGCGCGGAAGCCGCCTTGCACAGGGTATTGGCGGTGTCGATCATGTCATCGATGATCAGACAGGTGCGGCCTTCGATGTCACCGATGATGTTCATCACCTCGGCCACGTTGGCCTTGGGGCGACGCTTGTCGATGATGGCGAGGTCGGTGTTCAGCGCCTTGGCCACGGCACGAGCGCGTACCACGCCGCCCACGTCCGGGCTCACCACGATCAGGTCGTCAATGCGCTGCGAACGGATATCTTTCAGCAGTACCGGGGTGGCGTACACGTTGTCCACCGGCATGTCGAAGAAGCCCTGGATCTGGTCGGCATGCAGGTCAACGGTCAGTACGCGGTCGATGCCGGCGCTGGTCAGCATGTTGGCCACCAGTTTGGCGGTGATCGGCACGCGCGCAGAGCGCGGACGGCGATCCTGACGGGCGTAGCCGAAGTACGGAATCGCTGCGGTAATACGACCGGCAGAGGCGCGCTTGAGCGCGTCGGCCATGGTCAAGATTTCCATCAGGTTATCGTTGGTCGGAGCACAGGTCGGCTGCAGGATGAACACGTCGCGACCGCGCACGTTCTCCAGCAGTTCCACTGCCACTTCACCATCGCTGAACTTGCCCACATCGGCACGGCCGAGGGAGATGTCGAGGTGCTTGACCACGTTCTGTGCAAGTTCCGGATTTGCGGTACCGGTGAAGACCATCAAACTGTCGTATGCCGCCATAACTCTATGCCTTGGATCGGGAGATAAAGAAAAAGCGTGTAAGGGAAACTTACACGCTTTTTTTCTTACTTCACTGCTGGAAGTTTGGCTGAGGAGGAAGGATTCGAACCTTCGAATGCCGGAATCAAAATCCGGTGCCTTAACCAACTTGGCGACTCCCCAGTATTCTTTCAGTCATGCAGAGATTTGGCTGAGGAGGAAGGATTCGAACCTTCGAATGCCGGAATCAAAATCCGGTGCCTTAACCAACTTGGCGACTCCCCAGTATCCTTTACGCTTCCCCGTCGTACAGTGGATGAGTCGCTAACCCCTTGGCAACAAATCCGACCATATCTTTCGACAAGGACTGGAATACTGATTTTGCTTGATCTTCACTTTCCAGCTCCAGAAACACGCATGCTCCCGAACCTGTCATCAACGGCGAACCGTACTCATTTAGCCGATTCAGTGCTTCATTTACCGCTGGATACATTGCTGTTACGACCGACTGCAAATCGTTTTGTTTTTGCGTCGCATCGAACAGGCTTCGCATTATGGAGAATCGAACCTCTCCTGTCAACAGCTTTTGCGAGAACAGCTGGAAAACAGGCCCAGTCGGCACCGACACCGGTGGCTTGCATACCACATACCACGCCGCAGGCAAATCGATCGCCTCCAGCTGCTCGCCAATGCCGCGCGCACGCGCATTGCGCCCAAAAATGAATACCGGCACATCGGCCCCCAGCTGCACGCCAAGCGTCATCAGCTGCTGACGCGACAGGCCACAGCCCCACAACTTGTTAAGTGCCAGTAGCACGGTGGCGGCATCGGACGAGCCGCCACCCAGCCCACCGCCCATCGGGATGCGCTTGGTCACGCGCAGACTGGCGCCCAGCCGGCTGCCACTGGCCTGCTGCAGCAGGCGTGCGGCGCGCACGGTCAGATCCGACTCTGGCTCGACTCCCGGCGTCGGCGTTTCCAGCACGATGCAGCCATCGTCGCGCACGGCGATGTCGATATCGTCGCCAAAATCGATAAAACGGAAGTCACTGTCCAGCAGGTGGTAACCATCGGTGCGCTTGCCGGTAATCAGCAGCGTCAGATTGAGCTTGGCCGGTGCGGGAAAACGTTGGAAATGCAGATTCATGGTTGAGTCGATAGCGGGGATGAAGCATCAGTGGCACGCCACGCGGAGAACACCAGGCGAATGCTCAGGCCGTCGCGCTCCAGCTCCAGCCGGCGCGGCTGGCTGGTGGCGGCATCTTTCAGATTGCGGATCAGCCAGCCCTGCTGCTGCAGGCGGCCATCGGCGGCTTGCGCGGCGGGGATGCCGGGTGCGGCCAGGCCGCGCGCCCACCAGGCAAGGTTGGACAGCGGCAACGGCCAACCCAGCGTCGCCTCGGTCAGGCTTTCCACATCGGCCGCCTGCCGCTCCTGGCCGTCCGCCACCAGACGCACGCCATCGGCATCGCGGGCCAGGCGGGCCACCGTGGTGCCGATCGGCGTCTTGACGTTGAGCTGATCGCTGCCAGCGGTGTGCTGCCAGTCGAAATTGGCAACATGGCCCTTGCCCTGATAATTCACCGCCAGCCGGCCGCTGACGCTGAACGGGCTGTCGACAACGTTGGCCGCAGGGGCCGGCATCGGCTGGGCGATTTCGGGAGTCGTGGCGCAGGCGGCCAGCAATAGCAGGCACGCCGACGCCAGCCAGCGGGATAGCGTCATGGCTTCAGGCGATCCAGCGTTTCCTTCAACACCGGATCATCCGGCGCGCGCTTGCCCGCCTCACCCCACACCATGCGCGCCTCATCCTTGCGGCCCAGCGCCCACAGCACCTCGCCCAGATGGGCGGCCACCTCGGCATCCGGCAGCTTGCTGTAGGATGCCTGCAATTGCTGCAGCGCCTCGGCCAGTCGTCCCTGCTTGAACAGCACCCAGCCCAGGCTGTCCTGGATCATGGCATTGTCCGGCTCGGCCTTCAGCGCCTGCTCGATATAGCCCTGCGCTTCCTTGAGCTGCAGGCCGCGGTTGGCCATCACGTAACCCAGCGCATTCAGCCCCTGGACGTCGTCCGGCTTCTGCCGCACCACGCTGCGCAGATCCTGCTCCGCCTCGGCCGAACGCCCCAGTTGATCCAGCAGCAGCGCACGTTCGTACAACAGATCCGCCTGCTCCGGCGACTGCTGCAGGCCCGCGCCCAGAATCTTCAACGCCACATCGTATTGCTTGGCCTCACGCGCCAGCATCGATTGCGCCTGAGTGACGCGCAGCCAGTTGTCCGCATCGGCTGCCAGCTCGTTCAGGCTGTCGATGGCCTGTTGCCACTTACCCTCCCCCACCAGCATCTGCGCCGCCCGCACCCGTGCCGGCAGCAGATTGTCACCGCCATCCACCTGCTGGTACCAGCGCCGCGCCAGCGCCGGCTGCTTCTGCTCATCGGCCAGCTGCCCCAGGGTGTAACGCAGGGTGTTCGGATCATTGAAGCCCGCAGCCAGCGCGGCCTCCAGCTGCTTGCGTGCCAGAGCGAAATTGCCGGTCTGGTAGGCCAGCAAGCCATGCAGGTGCAGTAATTCGGCATTGCCGGCAAAGCGCCCCTGCAGGCTGCGGGCATGCGCCTCGGCCTCGGCAAAGCGCTTCTCGCCCGCCAGCAGGCGGATATAACTGGTGTTCAGATCGATACTGGATTGCGGCCGCCGCGCCAGCTCCTGCTTGAGGAAGCTGATGGCATCACCGGCCGACTGGCGGCGCAGGCGGTCCACCTGCCACAGCACCGGCAAGTCCCATTGCGGCGCAATGCGCGCCAGGCGGGCAAATTCGGCATTCACGGTCGCCTGATCACCGGCTTCCGCTGCCACCGCGACCAGGGCGAAGCGCGCCTCCGGCAAGTCCGGATAGCGTGCGGCCAACTCGCTGATCAGCTGCTCAGCGCCCTGCTTGTCGCTCTGACGCGCCGCCAATCGTGCCAGCTGCACGAAGATGGCGGCCGCCCGTTGTGGTTGCCGGCTGAGCATGTCGTCGATCAGCGGGCGGCTCTCCACCAGCTTGCCGGCGCGCAGCAGCGCGATGATCAGCTGCTCCCGTGCCGCTTCGGCCTCCGGGTCCAGTTCCAACCACAGGCTCAGCGCGGCACTGGCGCTTTGCAACTGGCCAGCGTACAGCGCGAATTCGGCGGCACGGCGGGCAATGCGCGGGTCGCGCGTGTCGCGGGCCAGCGCCAGATAGGTCTCGGCCGACTGCGCGGCGCCACCGCGCTGGGCTGCCAGCTCGCCGGCCAGCAGGCCATAAAACCATTCCGCTCGCAGTTGCTGATGTGGAATGGCCGGGTTGTCCTCGTCGCGCGGCACCGCCGCGTCATCGTCGGCATCGGCAGCCGCCGCCTGCGTTGCGGGCGTAGTGGCCGCCGCGGCGGACGGATGCAGGCTGGCGCAGGCGGACAGCGCCAGCGGCGTGAGCACGGCAAACAGACGGAGCAGAGCGTTCATGCACAGAACCTGTATTCATCACAGGCGGGTAGAATACCACGCCATTAACGTTAATCATGCCTACACCCGCCATGCCCGAACTGCCAGAAGTCGAAACCACGCGCCGCGGCGTCGCCCCGCAGCTGGAAGGTGCCACCGTACTGCAAGTCATCGTACGCGAGGCCCGGCTGCGCTGGCCGATTCCGCCGGAACTGGCGGCCAACCTTGCCGGTCGTCGCGTGCGCAGCGTCAGCCGCCGCGCCAAATACCTGCTGCTGGATTTCGAACACGGCACACTGATCGTGCACCTGGGCATGTCCGGCAGCCTGCGCTTCGTGGCGCCGGGTACGCCGCCGGAAAAACATGACCATGTAGACATCGTGCTGGGGCAAACGGTTCTGCGCTATCGCGATCCGCGCCGTTTTGGTGCCATGCTGTGGCAGCAGGGTCCGGCACTGGCACACCCGCTGCTGGCCAGCCTGGGGCCGGAGCCGCTGGCCGACGCCTTCGACGGCGGCGTACTGTTTGCCGCCAGCCGCCGCAAAGGTAGCGCTATCAAGCTGCTGATCATGGACAACCACGTGGTAGTGGGGGTGGGCAATATCTACGCCAACGAATCGCTGTTCTATGCCGGCATCCACCCGGCGCGCGCGGCCAACTCGCTGAGCCGCGAGGAGTGCGACAGGTTGGCAGCAGAGATCAAGGCGGTGCTGGCGCGCGCCATCGACGCCGGCGGCAGCACACTGCGCGATTTCATGGACGCCAAGGGCAAGCCGGGTTACTTCCAGCAAAGCTACAAGGTGTACGGCCGCCGCGAGCTGCCCTGCCACGATTGCGGCGCGCTGATCATGGAGATCCGCCAGGGGCAGCGCAGCACCTGCTTCTGCCCGCACTGCCAGCCGCTGTAAAACGGCTGCCACCCAAGCACGTTACACTGCCATTAACCGTCCACGAACCGTCCTTACTGTGCACCAGACCACTTCCCTGCCCATCCGCCTGCTTCGCCTGCTCCGCCTCGTGCTGCACCTGTGCCGCGGCGTACTCACCATTGCCCGGCTGTATCCCCGGCTGTCGCAGCCGGAAAAAGCCGTCATCACCCAGCGCTGGTCGCAGCAGCTGCTGCACATCCTGGCCATCAAGGTCAAAGTGCAGGGCGCGGCGCCGGCGGCCACCTATCCGCCGCACACGCTGGTGGTGGCCAACCACGTCTCGTGGCTGGATATTTTTGCGCTCAACAGCGTGACGGTATCGCGCTTCGTGGCCAAGAAAGAGCTGCGCGACTGGCCGGTGGCCGGCTTCCTGATCAAGAGCGCCGGCACCCTGTTCATCGACCGCAGCAACCGCCGCGACGCCAGCCGCGTCAACCAGCAGCTGGCCAGCGCGCTGCATGCCGGCGACTGCATGGCGGTGTTCCCGGAGGCCACCACCTCGGACGGCACCGGCCTGCTGCCGTTCAAGCCGTCGCTGTTCGAAGCGGCACGCCTGGCCGGCGCCACCGTGCAGCCGGTGGCAATCCGCTACGTGTCGCCCGGCGGCCACTACTGCGCGACGGCGGCCTATGCCGGCGATACCAGCTTCGGCCAGAGCCTGTGGGCGATCCTGTCCACCCGCGCCATGGTGGTGGAGCTGAGCTATACCGCGCCGCTGCCGGCGGCGGAGGCCAGCCGCTTCGCGCTGTCCGACGGCTCGCGCCGCGCCATCGCCACCGCGCTGGCGCTGCCCGCCGACGCCTGAGCCGGCAACCTCGCCCCAGCGCGCCGCATGCGGGTTTTCCGCAATGCGGCTTTCCCCAATCGGGAAATTCCCAATTTTGCGCCCTCCGCTCGCCGCGCATGATCGTGCCAAGCGAGCAAGACAAGGCAGCCACACTGCCAACTACACGGAGAGCGCTATGTCAGCCAAAAAACTTCACCACAGCCTGTATTTCCAGGTCGTCGTGGCCATCATCCTCGGCATCACCGTCGGCCATTTCATGCCGGAATTCGGCGCCAAGCTCAAACCGCTGGGCGATGGCTTCATCAAGCTGGTGAAGATGATGATTGCGCCGATCATTTTCTGCACCATCGTGGTCGGCATTGCCGGCATGGAAGACATGAAGAAGGTTGGCCGCGTCGGCGGCAAGGCGTTGCTGTACTTTGAGGTGGTGACCACGCTGGCGCTGGTGATCGGCCTGGTCGTGGTGAATGTGCTGAAGCCGGGCGCCGGCATGAATGTCGACCCGGCCACGCTGGATACCGGCGCCATCGCCAAGTTCACCGAGAAAGCCGCCGACCAGAGCACGGTGGACTTCATCATGCACATCATTCCCAACAGTGTGATCGGCGCCTTTGCCGACGGCGAGATCCTGCAGGTGCTGCTGTTCTCGGTGCTGTTCGGCGCCGGCCTGTCGCTGATGGGCGCATCCGGCAAGCCGGTGCTGGGCTTCTTTGAAAAAGTGTCGCACGTGCTGTTCGCGGTGATCGGCTTCATCATGAAACTGGCCCCGATCGGCGCCTTCGGTGCCATGGCCTTCACCATCGGCAAGTACGGCGTGGCCAGCCTGGCGCAGTTGGCCGCACTGATGGGCAGCTTCTACCTGACCTGCGTGCTGTTCGTCGGCCTGGTGCTGGGCAGCATCGCCCGTGCCAACGGCTTCAGCGTGTGGAAGCTGATCAAGTACATCAAAGAAGAACTGCTGATCGTGCTGGGCACCTCGTCGTCCGAGTCCGCGCTGCCGCGCCTGATGACCAAGCTGGAACAGCTGGGCTGCGCCAAGCCGGTGGTTGGCCTGGTGGTGCCCACCGGCTACTCCTTCAACCTAGACGGCACTTCGATCTACCTGACCATGGCCGCCATCTTCATCGCCCAGGCCTGCAACATCGACCTGACGCTGACCCAGGAGCTGACCATCATCGGCGTACTGCTGCTGACCTCCAAGGGCGCCGCCGGCGTCACCGGCTCCGGCTTCGTGACCCTGGCCGCTACCCTGGCAGTGGTGCCGGACATCCCGGTCGCCGGCCTGGCACTGATCCTCGGCATCGACCGCTTCATGTCCGAAGCACGCGCCATCACCAACCTGATTGGCAACGCGGTGGCCACCGTGGTAGTCGCCAAGTGGGAAAAATCGCTGGATGCCGCGCAAATGCAGCGCGAGCTGGCCAACCCGACGCCGATCGCCGGCATCGTGCCGACCCAGGCGCCGCACCTGGCACGCGAAGTGGCAGAAGAACTCAGCTAAGCCTTTCGCTGCCGCCCAGCAAAAAGCCCCGCTCATGCAGCGGGGCTTTTGCATCGACCGCAAGGTTGGTCGCACGCTGCGGCCAACGTTTACTTGCTGACTTCGCGGTAGGCCTGGCACGGCAAGGAAAACACCGCGCGGTCTTCCAGCCGCACCGCGGTGAGACTACCGCCCCACAGGCAACCGCTGTCGATCGCCAGCACATCTTCGGTCAGCATCAGGCCCAGCGCCGACCAGTGGCCGCAGACGATGGGGGTATCCACGCTGCGGCGATTGTCGGCCTCGAACCACGGGATCAGGTGCGCCGGTGCGCCGTCCAGCTCGCCCTTGTAGGCCAGATCCAGCTCGCCATCACGGGTGATGAAGCGCATGCGCGTCATCACGTTGACGATCATGCGCAGCCGGTCCATGCCCTTTAGGTCGTCCTGCCAGCGCAGCGGCTTGTTGCCGTACAGCCTGGAGAAGAAGCTGCGGTGCTGCTTGCCGGCCAGCTCGTCCTCCACCTCTTCGGCGAGGCGCAGCGCTTTCTTCACGCTCCACTCCGGCAGCAGGCCGGCATGCACCATGGCAAAGCCCTGCTCGTAGATCATCAGCGGCTGGCAGCGCAGCCACTCCAGCAGCACCTTGGCGTCGCCGGCATCCAGCACCGCCTGAATGGTGTCGTCGGCATGCACCTTGCCATAGCCCTCGGCTACCGCCAGCAGGTGCAGGTCGTGGTTGCCCAGCACGGTTTGTACGCAGTCCTGGTGCTCGAACACCCAGCGCAGGGTCTGCAGCGATTCCGGGCCGCGGTTGACCAGATCGCCGGTCAGCCACAGCGTATCGCGGCCGGGATTGAATTCTATCTGGCGCAACAGCGCCATGAAGGGCGTAAAGCAGCCCTGCAAATCACCAATAGCATAGGTGGCCATTTTGTTTTCCTGTCAGTCGCTGCGGCCAACCTTGGCCAAGAGCCTGTTCATGATCTTTTGGCGACTGCGCTGGCCCGCCAAATGGCCAGATGCAAGACGGACGGTGCCGGCCTTAGTCATTCTAAGGCCAAGCCGGCCAACGCCGCAGATGGCCGTTTGCCGGGCCAGCCCTTCGAGGCCGCCTTCTGCCGGCGCACCATGTTGTCGATCGTCCTTTGCCGTGAATGACACTGCGGCAGGACTCTCTCCTAGTGCTGCATCCGGCAAAAGCCGGCCGCAGCCGTAAAAAGATCATGAACAGGCCCTGATTCGTGCCGCGCAAGAATGATACTGGATTGCCCGCCCCGCCGTCGCGCGCATGGCCTCCCCCGCCGGCTGGCACTACAATGCGCGCTAACCATGAAAGATTGACGACAGCCCATGTCCCTCGCCTTACTCAACCCGCAACAACGCGCCGCCATCCAGTCGCTGGACGGCCCGCTGCTGGTACTGGCCGGCGCCGGCTCCGGTAAAACACGGGTCATCACGCAGAAGATCGCCTACATGATCCGCGAGGCGAATTTCGACGCCCGTAACATCGCCGCCATCACCTTTACCAACAAGGCGGCGCGCGAGATGCTGGAGCGTGTCGGCAAGCTGATGGACAGCCGCGAGCTGAAGGGCATCACCGTGTCCACCTTCCACTCGCTGGGCATGCAGTTTCTGCGCCAGGAGGCGCCACACCTGGGCTACAAGACGCAGTTCTCCATCCTCGACAGCTACGACGCCGCCAAGATCATCGCCGACATCCTCAAATCCACCCACAAGGACGAAGTGCGCAAGGTGCAGAGCCGCATCTCGCTGTGGAAGAACGACCTGATCGGCCCGGATGCCGCGCTGGTGGCGGCGGACAATGAATTCGACCGGGTAGCGGCCACGACTTACGTGGCCTACCAGACCACGCTCACCGCCTACCAGGCACTGGACTTCGACGACCTGATCCGCCTGCCAGTGAACCTGCTGTCCAGCAACGCCGAGGTGCTGCAGAAGTGGCAGCACAAGCTGCGCTACCTGCTGATCGACGAATATCAGGACACCAACACCTGCCAGTATCAGCTGGTAAAGCTGCTGACTGGCGAACGCGGCATGTTCACCGCGGTGGGCGACGACGACCAGTCCATCTATGCCTGGCGCGGTGCCAACATGGAAAACCTGCGCCTGCTGCAGCATGACTTTCCGCGGCTGAAGGTGATCAAACTGGAGCAAAACTACCGCTCCACCGCGCGCATCCTGCGTGCGGCCAACTCGGTGATCGCCAACAATCCCAAACTGTTCGAGAAGCAGCTATGGAGCGAACTGGGACTGGGCGAGCCGATCCATGCGGTGCAATGCAAGGACGAAGAGCACGAGGCCGAGGTGGTGGTACAGCGCCTGCTGGCGCACAAGTTCGAGCACCGCACCGAGTTCAAGGACTACGCCATCCTCTACCGCGGCAATTACCAGTCGCGCGTATTCGAACAGGCGCTGCGCAACCAGCGCATCCCCTATCAGATGGCCGGCGGGCAGAGCTTCTACGACAAGCCGGAAATTAAGGACGTGCTGGCCTACCTGCGACTGCTGACCAACCCGGACGATGACCCGGCGTTCATCCGTGCGCTGACTACGCCCAAGCGTGGCGTGGGGGCCGGCACGCTGGAAAAGCTGGGCGCCTGGGCCGGGCAGCGCAACTGCAGCCTGTTCGCCGCCGCGCATGAGGAAGGCTTCCAGCTACAGGTAAACCAGGCGCAGCTGGCACCGCTGACCGAGTTCTGCCGCTTCATCAACGCGCTGGCCTATCGCGCGTTACGCGAGCCGCCGGGCGAACTGACCATGGAAATGCTGAAGGCCATCGGCTATGAAGCCTGGCTATACGATAGCGAGGACAGCCCCAAGGCGGCAGAGAGCAAGTGGAAGAACGTGTTCGAACTGGTGGCCTGGCTGCAGCGCAAGGGCGAGCAGGACAGCAAGAACCTACTAGAGCTGACCCAGACCATCGCGCTGATCACCATGCTGGAAGGCCGTGACGAGGGCGAGGTGGACGCGGTGCACATGTCCACGCTGCACGCCTCCAAGGGGCTGGAGTACCCGCATGTGTTTCTGGTCGGCTGTGAGGAAGGCATCCTGCCGCACAGCGAGTCGGTCGACAACGGCATGGTGGAGGAGGAGCGGCGGCTGATGTACGTCGGCATCACCCGTGCCCAACGTGGCCTGACGCTGACTTACTGCGTGAAACGCCGCCGCGGCGGCGAGTGGCTGTTCGTGGAGCCATCGCGTTTCATTGCCGAAATCAGTGGCGACGATCTACGCCACTTCGGCAAGAAAGGCGCCGAGCCGATTGTCAGCAAGAACGAGGGCAAGAGCCGACTGGCCGGGCTGATGGCCTCGCTGGACAACAAGGTGCAAAAAGGCGGCGACGGTTCCTAGCCCAAGGTTGGCCGCACCGCTGCGGCCAACCTGTGCCCGCCATCAAACAAAAACGCCGCGAATAATCGCGGCGTTTCTTTTGGCCAGAGCAGCTTACTTGGCGGCGTTGGTCAGGTATTCAACCGCGGCACGAAACTCGGCGTCAGAGCCACCGAACCCACCTTTCGGCGGCATCGCGTTCAGACCCTTGGTGGCGATCTTCACCACTTCGTCCAGACCCGGCTGCAGGCGCGGCGCCCAGGCAGCCTTGTCGCCAAACTTCGGCGCACCGGCAGCACCGGAGCCATGACAGGCAACGCACACGCTTTCATAAACCTTCTTGCCGGCTACGGCCGGATCCAGCGCGGCACCGGCCTCGGCACCACCTACCGGCGGCTCGGTGAACTTGCCACCACCGGCATTGCCCATATAGGCAACCGCACGCTTCACTTCGTCGTCGGTCAGGTCGGCTGCACCGCCCTTGGCCGGCATGGCGTTGAAGCCTTGCAGCGCATGCTGGGTCAGTACATCCCAACCCTTGGCTACGCGCGCGCCCCAGGCACCGGCATCAGCGAACTTCGGCGAGCCGGCCAGACCGGCGCCGTGACAGGTAATACAAATGGCTTTGTACACCTGTTCGCCGGTTTTCATCCCGGGAGGTGCATCGCTGGCGACGGATTCGCCAGCCGGTTTCAGGCGAGCGGCAACAGCCTCTTTGGTCATCACTTCTGCATTGACGTCGAAGCCGCTGGTAGCCAATTTGGCCAGCAGATAGATCGCCACCACTACCAACACGACAACACCCAGCAGAATGCCGACTATCTGACCCGGGGCTTTGGTTTCGTTGCTCATTCCAGCCTCACCTGATGAATAATGACTTTTCAATTAGGGGAATTATACGTTAAAGCGAGTAGGCTAAGCAAAACACGCCAGCCACAAGTTTGCGCAAACGCAATGGATACTGGACGCAGTGATGCGCTTACGCTATATTCGCGCCTCGGCTTGTACCCGTAGCTCAGTTGGATAGAGTGTCAGCCTCCGAAGCTGAAGGTCGCTGGTTCGATTCCAGTCGGGTACGCCACCCTCCCACGCCTTGCTGCCATTGCACAAGGCGTTTTGTTTTACTGATCACAGCCATACTCCTGCGCCCGCTCCTCGTACCTTCACCAGTACGCCGATATATCGCTTTAATTCATTGACGGCAGCACAACGCCCACTGGCATTGCCGACTTGAATAGCCGCGACCACCGCCACAACCAAATCCCTCAACGGTAGATTGCCACGCCAATCTTTTCATTCCGTCCTGAATCGGCTACTGACAACTATCGCAACAGTAAAAAGCGTCTGAGCAAAAAAGCGCGGCAAATAAAACAAAGCCCCTGCACTGACATAGCGTTTATCCGTAAGATGTCGCCTTCGTCAAATGCCCGCGGAAAAACCATGCAAGCGCGAACGGTCGCCAGTGCTCTCGAGCAGATCATTCATTACGATAACAGTGGTTATGTACCACTCGTTATTGCCGGTGAGTCCATTGGGTGCGTCAACCAACAGTGGCTGCAACGCCTGATCACCGCACACAAAGACTTGTTTGAGCTGCGCCATGGCGTGTTGCATGGTTTAGACGGCGCCACAGACTTTACCAGCCGCAGCCAACAACTGCACACCGCCGCGCTGACCTGGCGCGATAGCGGCTGGCTGAACGGCTGGCGCGATGAAAAGTTCATGGCGTACCTGCAAGACGGCACCCCCTGCTTTGAAATGGAGCGCGCCGCTTTCCGCCCCTTGGGGCTTACCAGCCGTGCAGTCCATCTGAACGGCCTGTGCCAATTGCCCAACGGTGAGATTCATATGTGGATTGGCCGCCGTAGTCCATTCAAGGACGTGGCGCCAAATCGGCTAGACAACCTGATGGGTGGCGGGATCGCGGCCGGCGAAACCTTGCAGATTGCACTCGAGCGCGAAGGCTGGGAAGAGGCCGGCATCCCTGCCAGCAAGCTCGAACTGCTGCCACAGCAAGCCCTGCTACTGGCTGAACGCCCCGTGTTACGCGGCCTGCATCGCGAATGGCTGCACGTCTTTGATCTGTGGCTCAGCCCACAGGAAATTCCGCAAAATCAGGACGGCGAAGTAGAAGCACACATCCTGCTGCCCCTCACGGAAGTTGAACAGCACATCATCAACGGTCAATTCATGAGCGATGCCGCGCTGGTTGCCATCGATTGCCTGTCGCGCCTTGGCTACTGGGGTGATGATGACCATCATCTCGCCACGCTGCTGAACCAGGTTCGCAGCCCCGTCGGCAGCGACGTAGCGATACGTTAACCCCCCGTGACCGCCCGACAACAGAAGCAGCCAAGCCCGCAACTGCGGGCTTTTTACATGGCGGTGGCAGAGGCGACAGAGTCGGCCGCATCAGTACAGGCCCGACCGGCGCCACAAACAACAAAGCCCGCGAATGCGGGCTTTATGGTTGGTTCGGTG